>NZ_JAIESM010000096.1 GCF_019746015.1 Sphingomonas sp.
ACGCACTTGGGCTCGAACCAAGGACCCGCTGATTAAGAGTCAGCTGCTCTACCAACTGAGCTATGCGTCCATGCCGGGCGGGGCGCCAGGGCGCGTTGCCGATCGGAAGCGGGCCGTTAGCAGCCGTGTCGGGCGCGTGCAAGCGGTTTTTGGACGCTGCTCAGAAGCGCACGACGCTGCGGTTCTGTCGCTCGATCGACATCAGGATGCCCAGACACAGCATGATCGTCATCTGGGCCGAGCCGCCATTGCTGATCAGCGGGAGCGGCACGCCGACCACCGGCGCCAGGCCCATCACCATCGCCATGTTGATCGAGAAATAGAAGAAGATCGTGGTGCTGAGCGCCGCGGCGGTCAGCTTGGAGAACCGGCTCTGCGCGCGTGCGGCGACGGAAAGGCCCCAGCGCAGCAGCAGGAAGAAGGCGCCGAGCAGCACAAGGCCGCCAATCAGCCCCCATTCCTCCATCATCGTGGCGAGCGCGAAATCGGTGTGGCCTTCCGGCAGATATTGCAGGTGGCTCTGCGTGCCGTGCAGGAAGCCCTTGCCCCAGATGCCGCCGGAGCCGATCGCGATCTTCGACTGGCTGATGTGATAGCCGGTGCCGAGCGGGTCGTTCTCGGGATTGAGGAAGGTGAGCACCCGGTTGCGCTGATAATCGTGGAGCAGGAAGTTCACCGCCAGCGGCACCGCTGCGCCCAGCGCGAGCGCACCGCCGATGAACAGGCGCAGCGGAACCCCGGCCAGAAACATCACCGTCACCCCGCTGGCAGCGATCATCATGGCGGTGCCCAGGTCGGGCTGCTTCAATACCAGCAGCGCAGGAATGCCGATCAGCGTGGCGGCAGGCCAGATCGCCGAAAAGCGGCGCGTTTCGTTGGGGGGGAGCATGTCATAGAAGCGCGCGCAGGCAAGCACGATGGCCAGCTTCATCAGTTCCGACGGCTGAAGGCGGATGAGCCCCAGGTCGATCCAGCGCTGGCTACCGCCGCGCACGGCACCCGCCGCCTCAACGATCACCAGCAGCACGACCAGCAACGCATAGAGCGGGAGCGACAGCGCCATCCAGCGATCCTCGCGCACGCGCGACAGCAGGATCGCCATCGCCATGAAGCCGAACAGCCTGATACCCTGGGGCAGAGCATAGGGTCTGATGCTGCCGCCCGCAGCCGAATAGAGCACCAGCAGACCAAAGCAGCCGATACCGAGCACCAGCAGAATGATCCGCCACGGCAGTTGCGCCAGTGGCGCCGGAACGAAGCTGCCCGGCGCGCTCATGGTTCGTTCCGTGCTTCGGTCGATTCGGCCGCGACGCCGCCATCGGCACTGTTGCCCAGCGTCGCGGCGGCCGCATTGCTGGCGGCGGAGGCGGCGTTGACAGCTTGCGACTCTGTCGCTGCGGCGGCGTTCATCTCGGTTGCCTGGCCTTGCGCGTTGGCGGCCATGGCGGCGCGGAAGCTGGTTGCTTCGGCGGCCATGCGTGTGGCGATGTCGCCGCCCCAGCCGGGTTCCACCTCGGCAAGCGCGGCAAGCGCGCGATCCTTGTCGAACAGATATGTCATGATGTCGCGCGCGGTCAGCGGTGTGTCCTGCGCGCGGTTCACATGGCCATTATGCTCCAGCACCATGCCCATCGCGTAACGCGGCTTGTCGGCCGGCGCGAAACAGATGAACAGCGCATGGTCGCGCAGCTTGAAGGGCAGGGCGGCATTGCCCAGCACGCCGCGCGCACGCTCCGCCATGGTGATGCGGCGCACCTGCGCGGTGCCGGTCTTGGCGGCCAGTTCGATACCGGGCAGGTTCAGCCGTGCAGAACCGGCGGTGCCGCCGCCGTTCACCACTGCGTGCATTGCCGCGCGCACGGTTGCGAAATGGTCGGGGTCCACCTGAAGCGGTGCCGGGCGAGGGGTGTTGCCATCCATGAACAGCCGCGGCTCGATGTGCAGGCCGGAGGCAAGGCGGGCGGCGGCGACCGCCAGCTGCATCGGGTTGGCGAGCACATAGCCCTGGCCGATCGACGCGTTGAGCGAGTCGGCGACTGTCCAGTTTTCCTTGTATTTCTTCAGCTTCCACGTGCTGTCCGGCACGGTGCCGTAGCGCTGGCTGGCGAAGGGCAGCTCGAACTTCTGGCCCATGCCCAGCGTCTTCAGCATCGGGGCGAACCGGTCATAGCCCAGCCGCCGCGCCATCTCGTAGAAATAGATGTCGCAACTCTGGGCGACTGCGCCCTTCAGATCGATCGCGCCATGGCCGCGCCGTTTGTGGCAGTGGAACACGCCCGAACCGACGCGCAGCGCACCTGAACACACCACCCGATCATTGGGGCTGATGCCGGCATGGAGCAGCGCCAGCGCGTTCATCGGCTTGACGGTGGAGCCCGGGGGGTAAAGCCCCTGCAGCGTCTTGTTCATCAGCGGCACATGGTCGTTGTCCGACAGCATGCGCCATTCCCATTTGCTGATCCCGTCGGAAAAGCTGTTGGGGTCATAGGCGGGCATCGACACCATCGCCAGCACGTCGCCCGTCTGGCAGTCGATCACCACGGCCGACCCGGAATTGGTGCCCAGCCGGCGCGCTGCATATTCCTGCAGCCCGGCATCGATGGTGAGCCGCACCGTCTGCCCCGGCACGTCGGCACGCGCGGCAAGTTCGCGCACCAGCTTGCCGTGCGCGGTCACTTCCACCCGCTTGGCGCCAGCGGTGCCGCGCAGCCGTTGTTCCAGTGTCTTTTCGATGCCGTCCTTGCCCACCTTGAAGCCGGGGGTCACATAGAGCGGGTCCTTGGTCGCGCGGTACTGGTCGGCGGACGGGATGCCGACATAGCCGGTCAGGTGCGCGACTGCTGCGCCGAGCGGATAGTTGCGCGAATAGCCCCGGGTTGGGGCAACGCCCGGCAGTTCGGGCAGGCGCACGCTGATCGCGGCAAACTGCTCCCAGGCCAGATTGTCGGCCACTTCCACCGGCTGAAACCCGGCCGCGCCCTTCAGATCGAGCCGGATGCGCTCCACATCTTCCGGTTTGAGCGACAGGATGTTCGCCAGCAGGCCCAGCACCCGGTCGGGGTCGCGCAGCCGGTCACGGATGATGTCGACGCGGAAATCGGTGCGGTTGTTGGCAATCGGCGTGTTGTGCCGGTCCATGATCCAGCCCCGCCGCGGCGGCACCATGGTCAGGTTCACGCGGTTGCTTTCCGCAAGCATTTCGTATCGGGCATTTTCCGCGATCGACAGCCAGCCCATCCGCCCGGCCAGCACCACGCCGACCGCCGCCTGCCCCAGACCCAGCGCCACCGTGCGGCGGCTGAAGCTGAAATTCTGGGCGGCCTCGGTAACGATCTTGGTCTGGCGGTTCATGCCGAAATCCGTTCTCGGTCGAGCCAGGCGACGAGCTGGGCGACGAGCGGATAAAGCATGATCGAAACCAGAATTTGCAGCAAGAGCAGGGTATCGACATGTGCGCCAAGTGGAGTCGCGAATAGCCGGCCCGCGATCAGGCTGGCACCAACCGCGCCGGCGCCGAGCAACCAGTCCTGCCAGAAATCGCGCGTCATCAGCCGCTGGTCGAGCAGGTCGATCGTCAGAAAGCTGACCGTCCACAACAGCATCGCGCTGCCCAACGGCTGGCCGCTCAGCAGATCGTCGAACAGCCCCAGCAGCAGCGGCGCCCAGATCGGCAGCGCATCCACCCTGGCCAGCCGCCAGCCGACCAGCATCAACAGGCCAAAGGGCGGCAGAAACGGAAAAGCTGCAATCACTGGTAACAGCGTGACCAGCGAGCCCGCCATCACCGAAAGTGCCGGCTGCACCGTTTCGATCAGCGGTGTCGGCTCCGGATCAAAAGGGCCGCGCACCCGCGCCATCATTGCGTATCCGGTTGCTGGGCGAGCGGCTGAAAGCTCTGGCTGACCAGCGCGAAATCGAGCGTGTCGGTGGCGGCGAAGGCGCGTGCCTGCGCCGTGTCCCGCCCGCGCCCGACCACGCGCGCCACGGGGATGTTGGGCGGATAGATGCCGCCGACGCCCGAGGTGACGAAGACGTCGCCGGGCGCCAGCCGGGCATCGGCAATGTCGATCGCGCGGATTTCGATCAAGCCGTCGCCACGCCCTGCGGCAATCGCCGGCAATCCGTCGCGCACCCGCCGCACCGGCACCACGCTTTCGGCGTCCGCAATCAGTAGCACGCGCGCGTTGTTCGGCCCGGCCTCCAGAATGCGGCCGACCAGCCCGTCGGCACCCTGCACCGGCTGCCCTGGCTTCACCCCCTGGCGCCAGCCGGCGTTCAGCACCGCAAAGCGCCGCGTGCTCGACGCCGTCGAGCTGACCAGCCGGGCAGTGGCGACGGTGCCGGTCTGCCCCTCGCGCAGCGCCAGCAATCGCTTCAGCCGCTTGTTTTCATGCATGATGCCAAGCGCCCGCATCGTCATCGCGCGATCAGCGGCGATCTGGGCGCGGAGCGCGGCGTTGCGCTGCTTGAGGCCGAAATAGTCGGCCACGCCCTGCGGCACGCTGGCGATGGCGCCGGTGATGCCGGCCAGGCCGGAAGACATTGGCGTCGTCACTTCGCCGGCCGCTGCACGGATCGATGCAAAGCTGCGCGGGTCGAAAATCGACACGGCGAGCAGCAGGGCAGCCACCATGGTCCCGGCGACTGCAAGCACATAGCCGGCGAACTGCCCATATTGGGCGCGCCGCGAATAGCCCGGACGACGTGGCCGCGATGCCACCGCTTAAGCCTCCTTACGCCGGGGTCATGCGCTCTGCAGCACGCCGCGGAACACGGGATCCTCAAGCGCGCGGCCGGTGCCGACCGCGACGCAGGTGAGCGGGTCTTCGGCAATCGTCACCGGCAGGCCGGTCTCGTCGCGCAGCACCTCGTCAATGCCGGACAGCAGCGCGCCGCCGCCGGTCAGCACGATGCCCTGGTCGACAATGTCGGCGGCCAGTTCGGGCGCGGTGTTTTCCAGCGCGATCCGCACGCCCTCGACAATGGTGCCCACGGGTTCCGACAGCGCCTCGGCAATCTGGCCCTGGTTGATCTGGATTTCCTTGGGCACGCCGTTCACCAGATCGCGGCCCTTGATGTGGATGGTCTTGCCGATGCCGTCGAGCGGCGCTTTGGCAACGCCCACTTCCTGCTTGATCCGCTCGGCCGTCGACTCGCCGATCAGCAGATTGTGGTTGCGGCGGACATAGGAAACGATCGCTTCGTCCATCTTGTCGCCACCAACCCGGACCGAGGTGGTATAGGCCAGCCCGCGCAGCGAGAGCACGGCAACCTCGGTGGTGCCGCCGCCGATATCGACCACCATGCTGCCGATCGGTTCGGTCACCGGCATGTCGGCACCGATTGCTGCCGCCATCGGCTCCTCGATCAGCCAGACCTGGCTGGCGCCGGCGTTCTGCGCGGCGTCGCGAATGGCGCGGCGTTCGACGCTGGTCGATCCCGACGGCACGCAGATGACGATCTGCGGCCAGCGCATGAAGCGGCGCTGGCCGTGCACCTTGCGGATGAAATGCTTGATCATCTGCTCGGCCACGTCGATGTCGGCGATCACCCCGTCGCGGAGCGGGCGGATGGCCTGGATGCTTTCGGGCGTCTTGCCCATCATCAGCTTGGCGTCGTCGCCGACCGCCTTCACCGTCTTGACACCGTTGACCGTCTCGATCGCAACCACCGACGGCTCGTTGAGCACGATGCCCCGGCCGCGCAGATAAACCACCGTGTTCGCGGTGCCGAGATCGATCGCCATGTCGTGCGACATCAAATTGAAGAACCGCGAAAAGAAAGCCATTTACAGTCCCGTCCAATACAGGGCGCAGGAAACGCCCGTCGGTTCGCGCTTGATCCGCCCCCGACCGGCTATGCCAGTCAAAGCTAGCCGCCTCGGCTGATGATCGATGCGGGTCGCGGAATGCCGCCGCTTGGGCTAGAGACGCAGGCATGTCAATACGCCGCCTCCCCCAACATGTCGTCAATCGCATTGCCGCGGGCGAGGTGGTGGAGCGCCCGGCAAGCGCGCTGAAGGAGCTGGTGGAAAACGCGATCGACGCCGGCGCCCGGCGCATCGACATCGCGCTGGGCGACGGGGGCACCGCGCTGATCGAGGTGAGCGATGACGGCGTGGGCATGGCGCCCGCCGAAATGGCCCTGGCGCTGGAGCGGCATGCAACGTCGAAGCTGCCCGAAAACCTGCTGGCTGACGGCGCCATTCAGTCGGTTGAGACGCTCGGTTTCCGGGGCGAGGCGCTGCCCTCGATCGCCAGCGTCGCTCGGCTGACGCTGGAGAGCCGGGTGCGCGGCGTGGAAGGCTGGCGCCGCACCGTCGATAATGGCGCGCTGGTGGAGGAGGGGCCGGCCGGCCTGCCGCCGGGCACGCGGGTGCGGGTGGCAGACCTGTTCGCCCGGGTGCCGGCGCGGCGCAAGTTCCTGCGCAGTGCGCGGGCCGAATATGCCGCCTGCCTGGACGCGGTGCGGCGGCTGGCGATGGCGCGGCCCGATATCGGCTTTCAGCTGCGCCATGACGGGCGGCTGGTGCTGAACGCGCCGCCCGATATCGACCGGCCGGCGCGGGTGGCGGCGCTGACCGACCGGGCGCTGGTCGACAACAGCGTGATCGTGGCGCTGGAGCGTGACGGCGTCCAGATCGCCGGGGTTGCCGGATTGCCGACGTTCAATCGGGGCATTGCCGACCACCAATATCTGTTCGTCAACGGCCGCCCGGTGAAGGACCGGCTGCTGGCCGGCGCAGTGCGGGGGGCCTATGCCGATGTGCTGGCGAGGGACCGGCACGCGGTGGTCGCGCTGTTCCTGGAGGTGCCGGGCAGCGAGGTTGACGTGAACGTCCACCCCGCCAAGACCGAGGTGCGCTTTCGGGATCCGGCGCTGGTGCGCGGGCTGATCGTCTCCGGCCTGAAGCGCGCGCTGGATGCTGCCGGGCACAGGAGCGCGCAGGCGCCGGCCGCTGCCGCCTGGGCGCTGTGGCAGCGTGAAGGGGAGGGGGCGCAAGCGGCGCCACCGCTCGCGCAATCACCGGCCGGCTATCGCCCGCATGGCTGGTCGCCGGGACTGGCGCTGAATGATCGCCAGCCGGGTTTCCTGGCCGAGCTGCCCCAGGCGCTGGCGGAGGCAGCGCTTGCCCCGCTGCCCGAGCCGGCGCGCCATCCGCTGGGCGTGGCTCGGGGGCAGGTGGCGCAGACCTATATTGTGGCCGAGGCCGAGGACGGGCTGGTCATCGTCGACCAGCACGCCGCGCATGAGCGGCTGGTGCTGGAGCGGATGCGGCGCGGGCTGGCCGATGGCGGCGTGGCCGCACAGGCATTGCTGCTGCCCGAAGTGGTTGACCTAGACGAGCCGGCCTGCGACCGGCTGGAGGCGCGGCGCGACGAGCTGGCGCGGCTGGGGCTGGAGCTGGAGCGGTTCGGCACCGCTGCGGTCATCGTGCGGGCAGTGCCAGCGGTGCTGGCGCGCGGCAATGTCGCCGCGCTGGTGACCGACCTGGCCGACGACCTTGCCGCGCATGACGCGACACTGAGCCTCAACGAGCGGCTGGACCATGTCGCGGCGACGATGGCGTGCCACCATTCGGTGCGCGCGGGCCGGGTGCTGTCGGTTGCCGAGATGAACGCGCTGCTGCGCGAAATGGAGGCGACGCCGCATTCGGGGCAGTGCAATCACGGCCGCCCGACCTGGGTGAAGCTGCAGATGGCCGATGTCGAAAAGCTGTTCGGCCGGCGCTGAGTTCAGGGCGCGATTTCGGCGCCGTCCCAGCCGAACAGCTTGCCGCTGTCGGGCGCTTTCAGCCCGTCGATCACGTCGAGCAGCTGCACCGCCGCGCGATCGGGCTTGAACAGCTGGTCGGGGCGGACGCCGCCCTGGAAGGGCTGCGACAGCGGCGTGTCGACGGTGCCGGGGTGCAGGCCGACAATGATCGACTGCGGGTTGCGGCGCTTGTCCTCGATGGCCAGCGTGCGGATCAGCTGGTTGAGCGCTGCCTTCGCCGCGCGATAGCCATACCAGCCGCCCAACCGGTTGTCGCTGATGCTGCCGACCCGTGCGGAAAGTGCGGCGAACACGGTGCGGCCCTGGCGCGGCATCACCGGCAGGAAATGCTTGGCGACCAGCGCCGGGCCGATCGCGTTCACCGCATATTGGCGGGCGAGCCAGTCGGCATCGAGTGCCTTCATCGCGCGTTCCGGGCCGAGGTCGCCGGCATGGAGCAGGCCGGTTGCCACCAGCACCAGCGTGACCGGCGGGCCGGCGGCGACCCGAGCGGCGGCAGCGGCGATGCTGCCCTCGTCGAGCAGGTCGAGATGGTCGGCCCCGGCACTGCTGCGGGCGAATAAGTAGAGCGTCTCGTGGATAGCTTCATCGGCGATTGCGCGGGCAAGCGCCGCGCCGATGCCACCGCCCGCGCCGATCACCACGGCGGCGGTCATGACAGCGTTATCAGCGAGCAGGAACGGGCCATAGCGCGCTGCCCATGGCGCAAAACGGCCCACATCGCCAGCGTTCAATGCCGGTTCAGCGTGTCCGCGCCAAATCGCCGCGACGGTCGCTTGAACGGGCGTGGCGCCCGTCCTATGCAGGCGCCATCACATCCGAGCAGGGGCTCAACCCCGGTTAATGAACAGGAGTTTTGGGAGATGATGAAGTCCAAGGGCGCCGCCCGCCTTGCCACGCTGTTGCTCGGCGCAGGGCTGATCGCGCTGCCGGCCGCCGCGCCGGCGCAGAAGAAGAAGGACGGCAAGGACCAGCCGCCGCCGATCCAGCTGAGCGATGCGTTCCGCAAGGTGGCCGAACCGGCGCAGAAGGCGCTGGGCGAGAAGAACTATACCGCCGCCGAACCGCTGGTCGCGCAGATGGAGCAGGTCGCCAAGAATCCGGATGAAATCTATCTGGCGCAGGTGTTCCGCTTCCGCGTGGTCGAGGGGGCGCTAGTGCAGCGGGCGGCTGGCAATCAGGCCGTCTATATTCAGGGTGAAGCCGCGCTGGTCGGCCCGCTCGACGCGCTGATCGCCAACCCCAAGCTCGACAAGGCCAATCTGCCGGCCTTCCTCTACAAGCGCGGGCAGATCGAATACAGCGCCAAGCGCTACAAGGAGGCGATCAGCTTCTTCGAGCGCGCGCGCGATGCCGGATCGACCGAGCGCGGCATTCTGCTCAACATCGCCTCCGCCCGCGCCGAAATGGGCGACCCCGTCGGCGCGACCCGCGAGATTCGCGCGGCGATCGACCGTGAAAAGGCCGCCGGTGTGCAGGCCGATCAGGCCTGGTACCGCTATGCGCTGGGCCAGTTGAACAAGGCCAAGCAGTATGAAGTGTGGAAGGAATGGGCGCGGCTCTATCTGGCCGATTATCCCACCCGCAAGAACTGGCGCGCGGTGCTGCTCGACTATCGCTTCAACACCGGCAATGCCCAGGCGTTCGACAAGCGCATGAAGGTGGACATGTGGCGGCTGCTGCGTGTCAACAAGGCGCTGGCTGACCAGATCGATTATGCCGAACTGGCCGAAGACCTGTTCGACGTCGGTCTGGCGGTGGAAGCCAAGTCGGTGATCGATGAGGGCCGCGCCGCCGGCAAGATTCCGGCCAGCTTTGCGCCCGCCAACTCGCTTTATGGCGACGCCACCCGCCAGATTGCGGTGGACGGCCCGCTCGAGGCGTCTGCCAAGCGCGCGGCTGCGGCGGCAACCGGTGTGCCGGCGGCCGCCACCGCCGACGCCTATCTGGGCACGGGCGACTATGCCAAGGCAATCGAGCTCTACAAGCTTGCGCTGACCAAGGGCGGCGTGAAGGTTGACGAGGTCAACACCCATCTGGGGATGGCGCAGGCGCTGGCGGGCGACAAGGCCGCTGCCAAGGCGACCTTGGCGCTGGTGAAGGCCGGCCCGCGGGGCGACATTGCCGCCTTCTGGACGGTGTGGCTGGACCAGAAGACGCCGACCGTGGACGACACCGCCGCCGGCGGCAACTGACGCACGGCATGCCAAAAAAGGGGGCGCTGCGCCACGAAGCGCGGCGCCCCTTTTTCATGGGCCGGTGCCGCCCGGCATCAGTCGACGGCGACAGGAATGCCCGGCAATTCCTTGGTGGTGCGGATGGTGAGCGAGGTCTTGACGCTCGCCACATTGGGCGCGGTGGTCAGCCGGGTGGTGAGAATTTCCTGAAACGCCTTCAGGTCGGTGGCGACAATCTTCAGGATGAAGTCGATCTCGCCGTTCAGCATGTGGCATTCGCGCACTTCGGCAATGCTATCGACATGCGCCTCGAACGCGGCCAGATCCGCCTCGGCCTGGCTTTTCAGCGAGACCATTGCGAACACGGTGATCGTATAACCCAGGTGCGCCGGGTCGAGCGCGGCGTGATAGCCGCGGATCGCGCCCTGCTCCTCCAGCGCACGCACGCGGCGCAGGCAGGGGGGCGCCGTCAGCCCCACCTTTTCGGCCAGGTCGACATTGGTCATCCGTCCGTCCGCTTGCAGCAGGTCCATTATTTGCCGGTCGATCCGGTCAAAGGCCATGTTTCACCCTTTGGCTGTTTCAGGTTGCAGTTTTATGGATATTTTCGGCACGCCCACGCGCTATGATCTATAATATAATTACGGCCAAGCGCAATTGTCCCACTATGTGACGTACCAAAAAGAGCAGTTCCCCATCGCCGCTGGGTGCGGTTAAGGAATCGTTACCGCGTCGCGTTTGCGGCGGTGCGGGCGAGGTAACGGAACGTGCGGTTTAACGATAGCCTGGAAACGGTGCTTGCCGCGGACCTGTCTACGGGGTTCGGCGCGCAGCTCGCGTGGCGGCAGATCGTCGATCTGGTCGGTCGCGGCCGCGCGCCCGTTTCCGACAAGGTCATCGCCACGCTGCGCGCCATCCGTCCGCGCGTGGCACCGGCGATTCGCGCGGCATCGGTGCGCTCGCTGGGTGGTGCCCAGCCGCCGGCGGCATTGGTGGGCCTGCTGGCGGAGGAGCCGGGCAATGTCGCCGCCCCGCTGCTGCGTTCGGCGCGGCTGACCGATGCCGAATGGATCGCGCTGATGCCGCGCCTGTCGCCTCAGGCGCGCGCGGTGCTGCGCCACCGGCGTGACCTGAACGGCGCAGTGCGGCGGGCGCTGGCCAGCTATGGCCCGGTCGATTTCGTGCTGCCGGCGAGCGAAGAGGCACAGGCCGCCGCCCGTGCCGCGGTTGCCGCGCAGGTAAAGGCGCTGAAACCCGCCGACTGGCGCAGTTTGCTGAACGACCTGGAAAGCGAGGCGGCCGAACCCGCGCTGCAGGCCGCACCAATGCCGGTCGCCGTGCCCGATGCACCGCTGGAAGAGGTGCTGGCCGAGGTGCCGCCGGTGCCGGCGCCCGAGCCCGGCTTCGCACCAATTGCCCAGGTGGCCGCCACGCTGCCGGTAATGCAGCAAGCGCTGCAGCAGCAGGCCGCCGCGCCGCCGGAACCAACGCCGACCGGGCCGTTCGAGATTGCCGACATCGTCGCGCGGATCGATGCCTTCCAGCGCCAGCGCGAGGCGGCACCGGTGATGGCCGCGCCGGCGGCGGCGCCCGCGCCCTTGAGCTTCCGCTTCGAAACCGATGCGCGCGGCATCATCCGCTGGGCCGACGGGGTGGAGCGCGGCGCGGTGATCGGCATTTCGCTGGAATATGGCGCAGGCGCCGCCGCCGCCGTCGATGGCGTGGTCAGCGGTGCGTTCCGCCGGCGCGCGCGGTTCGACAGTGCCCGGCTGGTGATTACCGGCCAGTCCGATGCCGCCGGCGACTGGCGCCTGTCGGGCGTGCCGGTGTTCGATCCGTCGACCGGCCGCTTCACCGGCTATCGCGGTGCTGCCCGCCGCCCGCGCGCGGACGAGCGGGCCGAGCCGGGTGCGGGTGCGGCGCGGATCGATTCGCTGCGCCAGCTCGTCCACGAACTGCGCACGCCCACCACCGCGATTGCGGGCTTTGCCGAAATGATCGAGGGGCAGATGATCGGCCCGGTGCCCGCCCCCTACCGCGTCTATGCCCAGACGATCATTGACCAGGCCCGCGCGCTGCTGGGCGCAATCGACGATCTGGACACTGCCGCCCGGATCGAGCGCGGGGCGCTGGAACTGCGCCCGGCCGATGTCGCACTGGCGCCGCTGATCACGCGGGTGCTCGCTGATCTCGCGCCGCTCGCCCGGCTGCGTGGGGCGAGCACCGAGCTGTCGCGCGCCGACTCGGTTGCGGTGCGGGGCGACGACCGCGCGATCGAGCGGCTGGTCGCGCGCCTGCTCGCGGCACTGGTGTCGGTGGCGGGGGCGGGCGAAGTGCTCAGCATCTCGGCCGGGCGCGAAGGCGAGGAGGCCGTGCTGCGCGCCACCCGCCCGCGCGGCTTTGTGATTACCGCCGGCGACGAGCTGCCTGCCGAGGCCGAGCGCGAGGCAGAGACCGCCGCCGGTGCCCCGCTGCTGGGCCTGGGCTTTGCCATCCGCCTGGTGCGCAACCTGGCGCGCGAGCTGAACGGCAGCCTGGCCGTTGACGACGCGCGCTTGACTTTGCGCCTGCCCGCCGCCTTTGCTGAACCGATGGGGCAAGCGTCGATCAACTGACCGTGGGGCGAA
>NZ_JAIESM010000042.1 GCF_019746015.1 Sphingomonas sp.
GAGCCGCGCGAGCCGGCCGCACCGGTGCTGCGCTCGGTCGGCCCGGGCGGCTTTGTCCGCCAGTCGCCCGGCGAGCAGCAACCGCCCATCGCGCCCGCGCCGCCGCGCCGGCTGGTGCCGGCCAAGCCCTCGCCCGAGATTGCCGGCAAGACCAGCCTGCTCGACCTGAACGACCGCATCTGCAAATGGCCGCTCGGCCACCCCGGCGAGCCCGATTTCCATTTCTGCGGTGAAAAGGTGAACCCGGGCTTCCCCTATTGCGTGGAGCATTGCGGCCACGCCTATCAGGCCCAGCTGCCCCGCCGCGACCGCCGCCCGCCGCCGCCGATGCCGTTCGGCGGCCCGCGCGTGCGCTGAGTTCCGCTAGGCAAGCATCCGTCACGATTTGCGTCACCCCGGACTTGATCCGGGGTCCCGCTGCCTTTTCGGCCAGCGCCATTGGCGGCGCCGTCGCATAAGAAGAGCGGGAGCCCGGGTCGAGCCCAGGGTGACGGCGGCTTTTGCCCCGCCGCTTGCGCGGGCGCTGACCTGCCCCCTATAGCCGGCGCATGTCCGACGATCTTTTCGGCGCCGCCCCCCGGGCCGAGCGCGAGTATAATGCCTCCTCGATCGAGGTGCTCGAAGGGCTGGAGCCGGTGCGCCGCCGGCCCGGCATGTATGTGGGCGGCACCGACGAACGCGCGCTGCACCATCTGGCCGCCGAAGTGCTGGACAATGCGATGGACGAAGCCGTCGCCGGCCATGCGACACGCATCGACATCGTGCTGGAGCCGGGCAACCGGCTGACCATAACCGACAATGGCCGGGGCATCCCGGTCGATCCGCACCCCAAATTCCCCGACAAGTCGGCGCTGGAAGTGATCCTGTCCACGCTCCATTCGGGCGGCAAGTTCGAGGGCAAGGCCTATGCCACCTCGGGCGGGTTGCACGGCGTGGGCGTCAGCGTGGTCAACGCGCTGTCGGCGGAAACCGTGGTGGAGGTTGCGCGCGCGAAAACGCTCTATCGCCAGCGGTTTTCGCGCGGGGTGACGCAGGGGCCGCTGGAAAATCTGGGGCCGGTTGCCAACCGGCGCGGCACGGCCGTGCGCTTCGTCCCCGATCCGCAGATTTTCGGCCCCGAACTCCATTTCAAGCCGCAGCGGCTTTACAAGCTGGCCCGGTCCAAGGCCTATCTGTTCGCCGGCGTCGAGATCCGCTGGCGCTGCGCGGCCGAGCTGCTGCACGACGATACCCCGGCCGAGGCGGTGTTCCAGTTCCCCGGGGGTCTGGCCGATCATCTGCGCGAGCAGATCGGCGCGCGCGACTGTGCGACCAGCGATTTCTTCCACGGATCGCAGGACTTCCCCGATGGCCCGAACGGCGAGAAGATGGGCCGCGTCGAATGGGCGGTCGGCTGGCCGCTCTGGTCGGAAGGCAGCTATAGCTGGTATTGCAACACCATCCCCACCCCCGATGGCGGCACCCATGAGGCGGGCCTGCGCGCCGCGCTGGTGAAGGGCATTCGCGGCTTTGGCGAGCTGGTCGGCCAGAAAAAGGCCAAGGACATCGCCGCCGACGACATCGTGACCGGCGCCGAGCTGATGCTGAGCGTGTTCGTCCGCGAGCCGCAATTCCAGAGCCAGACCAAGGACCGGCTGACCAGCCCCGAAGCCGCCACGCTGGTGGAACGCGCGGTGCGCGACCATTTCGACCATTTCCTGGCCGATGGCGAGCGCGGCCGCGCGTTGCTGGGCTTCGTGCTCGAAAAGATGGACGAGCGCCTGCGCCGCCGCGCCGAGCGCGAGGTAAAGCGCAAGAACGCGACCAGCGGCCGCAAGCTGCGCCTGCCCGGCAAACTGACCGACTGCGCCGAGGACGGGCCGGAGGGGACCGAGCTGTTCATCGTGGAAGGCGATTCGGCGGGCGGCTCCGCCAAGCAGGCGCGCAACCGCAAGAACCAGGCGATCCTGCCCATTCGCGGCAAGATATTGAACGTCGCCTCGGCCACCGCCGCCAAGATCGGCGCCAATCAGGAAATCGCCGATCTGGCGCTGGCGCTGGGCTGCGGCACGCGCAAGGAGTGCCGGCCGGACAATCTGCGCTACGAACGCATCATCATCATGACCGACGCCGACGTCGACGGCGCGCATATCGCCACGCTCTTGATGACCTTCTTTTTTCAGGAAATGCCCGATCTGGTGCGGCGCGGGCATCTGTATCTGGCGCAGCCGCCGCTCTATCGGCTGACGGCGGGCACCAAGAGCCTTTATGCGATGGACGATGCCGACCGCGCCCGGCTGGAGGCGACCGCGTTCAAGGGGCGCAAGGTGGAGGTCGCCCGCTTCAAGGGGCTGGGCGAGATGAACCCGGCGCAGCTGCGCGAAACCACGATGGACCCGGGCACCCGCCAGCTGCTGCGCATCACCCTGCCGCAGGAATATGAGGAGCGCGCGGCAGTGAAGGGTCTGGTCGACCGGCTGATGGGCACCAACCCCGCCCACCGGTTCGACTTCATCCAGGAAAATGCCGCCCGGCTTGACGAGGACGCAATCGACGCGTGACGATCAGTCGCGCGCCAGCCCGGCCTTGCGCGCGGACAGCACCGCAATCGCATAACAGCCGGCCAGCAGCCCCGCATCCTTGAACAGGAACTGCGCCAGGCCGCCGATGAACGGAAAGCCATAGCCTTCCTCCCACAGCGGCGCGCCCAGGCTGAAGCTGAGCGTGATGACGAAGGTGCAGATGCCCATCACCCCGCCCAGCACGCTGATGCGCGGCGAAAAGGCGCCCAGCGCCAGCGCGGCGGCGGTGGAAAGCTCGATCACGCCAATCACGTCGCTGGCGACGCGCGGGCCCCAGAGCGGATACATCCAGGCGAACAGCGGGTAATGGCTGGCGATGCGGGCGACCCCTTCGGCCTCATAGGCGGCGAACTTCGCCACGCCGAAAAACACGAAGATGAACACCAGCGCCCAGCGTAGTGCCGCCGTCACGCTGTCGATGCTGGGCACAGGAAAACGATCAGGCATGGCACCCCCGGTGGCGAATGAACTGCCGCCAGTTCGCGCGAGCGCCGCCACCGGTTACACAGGCCGGCACGTTGACCGGCCTGTGGCACGTTGATAACACACCGCAAACGGAGGGAGAGGCAGCAATGGCCGATTTCAGCAGGCGTGACTTGCTCGTTGCCGGAACGGCCGCCGCCGCGCTGCCGCTGCTCGGCGCGGCGACCGATGCGGGCGAGCCGGCGTGGCAGACGCTGCCGACCGAGGCCTTTCCCGGCAAGCGCGACGACATCAGCTTCGCCGATGCGCGCCATGGCTGGTATGGCACCGGCAAGGGCGACCTGTTCCGCACGACCGACGGCGGCGCCACCTGGGCGAAGGTGGCCAGCAAGCCGGGCACCTTCATCCGCGCGCTGGGTTTTGTCGATGGGCAGACCGGCTTCATCGGCAATGTCGGCACGGACTATTATCCCGGCGTCACCGACACCACGCCGCTCTACCGCACCGACGATGGCGGGGCGACTTGGGTCGCGGCCGATCTGGGCGGCAAGACCATCGCCGGCGTGTGCGCGATCGACATATTGCGCACCCAGCGCATCTATCAGGGCAGACTGGAGCCGCGCCACGTCATCCATGCGGCGGGCCGGGTCGGCGGGCCGACCGGCATTCTGCGCTCCACCGACAGCGGCAAGAGCTGGACGGTGATCGACATGGCGGCGCAGGCCGGCATGATCCTGGACGTGAAGTTCCTCGACGAGCAGACCGGGCTGGTCTTCGCCTCCACCAGCCGCGACGCGGCCACCACCGAGGGGCTGATCCTGCGCACCACCGATGGCGGCAAGAGCTGGACCAGCGTCTACAAATCGGGCCGCGCGGCCGAGCTGATCTGGAAGGCGTCGTTCGTCGATGCCCGCACCGGCTTTGCCACCGTCCAGAGCTATGACCCCAATCGCGCGCAGCAGCTGATCGTGAAGACCAGCGACGGCGGCAAGAGCTGGCAGGAGCTGCCACTGGTCAGCGATGCCAAGGCGCGCCAGTTCGGCATCGGCTTTGTCGACGCGACGCGCGGCTGGGTGGGCACGATGGCCGGCGGCTTTGAAACGCGCGACGGCGGCAAGAGCTTTGCGCCGGTGCCGATTGCGCGTGCAGCGAACAAGTTCCGCATCGTGGCAGACGGCGGCAAACGCCACGTCTATGCCATCGGCACGCAGGTGCAGCGGCTGACATTGGGCTAGGCCGCCAGAATAGCCTGTGTTCATCTGCGCTTAATCCACCAAGATTATTGATCTTTCCCAATACATAGCTAGCCTGTGTCTATGATAGGATAGCAAGCGAAGGAGAGGTTCATGCGCAGCATATTGTTGGCCGCCACTGCCCTGTTCGCCTTTACCGCCCCGGCCGGGGCACAAGGGGTTGACCTGTCGCAGACCGATCCCGTCGGCACCGTCATCGTCACCGCCCGGCCGCTCAGCGCGACGGAAGCCGCGCTGAAGGCGTGCCTCGAACGCAAATGCCCGCCCAAGGAGGATATCGCGGCCACCATCGCCCATGCCGAGAACCAGTTCGTGGCCGGCGATTACAAGGGCGCGCGCGGCACCCTGCTGGGCGGGCGGGCGCGCAACCTGCGCTACGGCCGCGACCTGCCGGAGGATGTGGCCGGCCTGCTGCGCGCCAATGCCCGTGTCGGCGCGCATCTGGGCGAGGGCGAGGTGTTCCAGCTCGACACCATCGTCGCGCTCGACACGCTGCGCATGGCGCTGCCGGCGGATGACAATCGCGTACTGGAAGCGCGGATCGAGGTGGGCGACATGTTCCTGCGCTTCGGCCGCTTCCGGCCCGCAGCCGACGCCTATCGCGCGGTGGAGCGCCGCGCCCGCGCCGCCGGCAAGTCCGACGTGCTGGGCCTCGCGCTGCTGCGCCAGCTGCAGATGTTCACCCGGATTGACGAGCTGGGCCTTGCCGGGTTGGAGGGCGATGCCGACCGCGCCTATCGCGCGCTGACCGACGGCACGACGCCGGGGCTGGCGCGCTATGCCGATGCCGCGCGCATCATCCGTGCCCAGGTGGCGGCGGCCAAGGGCGATACCAAGCCGCTCGACGCGCTGGTGGACGATTATCGCCGCCGCAACGGCACCCGCACCCCGGTGCTGCTGTTCGCGCCGACGATTGAGCTGCCGCTAACTAGCGTGCAGGTTATGGATTACAACGGCATGTTCATCGAAAACAGCGCGGTGCGGCGGCTGACCACCGATGCGACCTATGCCGACCAGTGGGTCGATATCGGCTTTTCCATCCGACCCGACGGCACGGTGAGCGATGTCGGCGTGCTGCGCGAGAGCCGGTCGTTCACGCCGGGCTGGGAAAAGCCGGTGATCGAGGCGGTGAGCAAGCGGCGCTACGCCCCCGTCGCCGCCGGCACCGATGCGACCGAACTGCTGCGGGTGGAGCGCTATACCTATACCGCGCGCTACACCACGCTCACCGGCTCGCGCATCCGCACGCGCGACGTGGTGCCGCAGATCGAGGTGCTCGACCTGACCAACGACGCCGAGGCGCAGCGCAAGACCGGGTGAACGCGGGGCGGGAGGTGTTCAGTTACTTTGAGGCGGCAACGGCCCGCTCCACTGAGCGCCACTCGTCGCGCAGCAGCCCCCAGATGAAGCTGTCGCGCACGCCGATATGCGTTTCCCACGCCGCGCGCAGCCGCCCCTCCTGCGTGAAGCCCAATTTGCCGAGCAGCGCGTTCGACGCGGCATTGTCCGGGTCGGTATCGGCCTCGATCCGGCGCCAGTCCTCCGTGACCAGCAGCAGGTCGAGCACCCGCGTCACCGCCTCTCGCGCGATGCCGCTGCCCCAGTGCGCGCGGGCGAGCAGATAGCCGATCTCCGCCGCCCCGGCGCGGATTTCGCCGGTGAAAACCGTGCCGATCGCGCGATCGCTGCCCTTGCGGGTGATTGCCCAGCCGCGCCATGGCCGCGCCGCATCCCGGCCGGCCAGATAGGCGCGGGTCTCCTCCACGCTGGCATGCGGCGCGCTTGACCAATAGCGCATCAGCGCAACGTCCGAATAAGCCTCGAACAGCGCCTCGGCATCGTCCACGTCCACCGGCCGCAACCGCAGCCGCGCGCTTTCCAGAACCGGTGTCACGCCACCAGCGCCTCGACCAGCGCCTTCACCTTTTTCTGGCGCCATTGCGGCAGCGGCGCGACCAGCCAGTAGCCCGCGCCATGCGGCACCGGCCCCTGTGCCGCCACCAGCCGCCCGGCAGCAATGTCGCGCGCGGCGAGCAGTTCGGGCACCCAGGCGCGGCCCATGCCGGCGGCCACCGCCTCGATCGCAAGGCCGGCATCGCCTGCCATCAGCTGCGCCGGCCCCGCCTCCACCGGGCAACCGCGCCAGCCGATCCACGCATCCGCACCGCCGCCGGCCCGCTCGACCAGCACCATGCCCGCCGACTCGATCGCCTCGCCCTCATGCTCGCCCGGCCCCGTGCCCCAGCGGATGGCGAGGTCGAGATTGGCCTCGGTAAAGTCCAGCGCGTCGTCCGCCGTCATCAGCTGAAAGCGCAACTCGCGGTCGCGCGCGCCGATTTCGGCCAGCCGCGGCAACAGCCATTTGTCGATCACGTCGCGCGGCGCGGCAATCGCCAGTGCCTTGGAAGACTGGCCGGCCTGCATCGCGCGCACCGATTCCTCGAACTGGAGCAGCCCGTCGCGCAACGCGCCCAGCCCCGCTTCGCCTTCCGGCGTCAGTTCCAGCCCCTTGGTCGTGCGGCGGAACAGCACCACGCCCAATGTTTCCTCCAGCGCGCGGATCTGCTGGCCGACGGCGGCCGGCGTCACTGCCAGCTCGTCGGCGGCGCGGGTGAAGCTCAGATGGCGTGCCGCCGCGTCGAACACGCGCAGGCCATTGAGCGGCAGATGGGTGCGCTTCATGCGCCGCCCCCGGGCCGCTCAGCCGGGCGCGCGCGGCGCAACCGGGCGGCGATCAACTGTCGACCGCCGGCGCGATCAGCGCGAATTTGGGGATCGCCACGTCAAAGCCGACGCCGTCCGCCCCGATCATGTGATAGCTGCCCTGCATCGATCCGGTGGGCGTGGGCAGCGGGCAGCCGGACACATAGTCAAAGCTGCCGCCGGGCTGGATCAGCGGCTGTTCGCCGACCACCCCTTCGCCCTCCACCGAATGGCGCGCGCCCCGCCCGTCGGTGATGATCCAGTGGCGGGTCAGCAACTGCACGGCCTGATCGCCGTCATTCTCGATGCGGATATGATAGGCCCAGAACCAGCGCCCCCGGCGCGGCTCGCTCTGCTCGCTCAGATAGCTGACCGAGACGCGCACGACGATGCCGCCGGTTTCGGCCATGTTGGGGAACAGCGCCTTCATGCCGCCCTTATACCCCCGCCTGCGCGAGCGCGCGATCAAGATCGTCGATCAGATCGGCCGGATCCTCCAGCCCCACGTTCAGCCGCAGCATCCCCTCGCTGATGCCCATGTCGGTGCGCACCTCTTCGCTGAGGCCGGAATGGGTGGTGGAGGCAGGATGCGTCATCAACGAGCGGGAATCGCCGATATTGTTCGAAATGTCGATCAGGTCGAGCGCGTCGAGCAGCGCATGCGCCTGGGCCCGGCCATCGACGAAAAAGGCAAAGATCGGCCCGCACGCCGCCATCTGCGCCATCGCCAGATTGTGCTGCGGGTGGCTGGGCAGGCCGGGGTGCAGGATGCGCGGCACCCGTGCTTCCAGAAAACGCCCCACCGCCAGCGCATTCTCGCTCTGCCGGCGGATGCGCAGATCGAGCGTTTCCAGCCCCTTCAGCACCACCCAGGCGTTGAACGGCGACAATGTGGGGCCGGTGTTGCGGATGAACGCCAGCAGCTCGCCCTCGATGAAATCGCGCGGGCCGCACACGGCGCCGGCCAGCACGCGCCCCTGCCCGTCCATCATCTTGGTCGCCGAATAGGCAATGATGTCCGCCCCCCATTCCAGCGGGCGCTGCAGCGCGGGGGTGGCAAAGGCATTGTCGACCACGGTGCGGATGCCGCGCGCCCGGGCCAGCGCGCAGACGGCGGCCAGATCGACAATGTCCATGGTCGGGTTGGCGGGCGTTTCGAAGAAGAACAGCCGGGTATTGGGGCGGATTGCCGCCTCGAACGCGTCCGGATCGCGCGCATCGACCACGGTGCTGGCAATGCCGAACCGGGGCAGCAGCGTGTCGACCAGCCAGCGGCACGAGCCGAACGCCGCGCGCCCCGCCACGACATGGTCACCCGCCTGCAACTGGCACAGCAGCGCCGCCGTCATCGCCGCCATGCCGCTGGCCATGGTGCGGCACGCCTCCGCCCCTTCCAGCAGGGCGATGCGCTTTTCCAGCATTTCGACGGTCGGGTTCTGCAGGCGCGAATAGGTCATGCCCGCCTGTTCGCCGGCAAAGCGCGCGGCGGCATCGCCGGCACAGTCATAGCTGTAGCCGGAGGTGAGGAACAGCGCCTCGCTCGTTTCGCCCCATTCGCTGCGCGCGGTGCCGCCGCGCACCGCCTGGGTTGCGGGGCGCCAGTGGCGCGCGGTCTCGGATTGGCCGGTCTGTCGTTTCATCGCGAGCGCCTTGTGCCGGGGGCGGTGGCCGCGCGTCAATGCCAAGCAAAATTGCGGGCGCCGAAAGCCGCGCTTTCGCCGGGCGGGGGAGAAGGTGTCTTTTTGTTGGAAAAACGCGTTCCGGTGTCCACGAGACGCTCTACTTAGCGCTAATAACGCCCCCAGACGAAGCGCGACGACAGCGCATAATTCCACACCGCGCTCACCAGAACCCCGGCCAGCGCCGAGCCGATCCAGGTGCCGTTATGGACATCGTGCAGAAAGCCCGCGACGCCGATATTGGCCAGCACCCCCACCGAGCAGACCCCGCAGAACGACACCCAGCCATCGAACAGCGCCCGCCCGCCCCTTAGCCGGCGGTCGCGATAGGTGAGCGCGTTGTTCAGGAAGAAATTGCCCGTCATCGCCACCCAGGCCGCCACCACCTGCGCCGCCAGGAACGCCGCGCCCAGCGCGAACATCAGCCCCAGCGCGGCCATGTGCACCCCGACCCCGATCAGCCCGATGCACGAGAACATCGCAAAGCGCACCGGCACGATCCGCCCCAGCAGCCGGTCGTAAAGTGCGATCAGATATTCCATGGCCACGACGTGATCGAGCTTGCTCTCCCCCACCGCGCGGCTGCGGAAGCTATAGGGCAGCTCCACCAGGCGCAGCGGCCGGGGGCTGCTGGTCAGCAGGTCGAGCAGGATCTTGAAGCCGATCGCCGACAGCTGCGGCGCCAGCGCGCGGACGGTTTCGGTGCGGATCATGAAGAAGCCGCTCATCGGGTCGGCAAGCTCGGCGCGCAGCACCGCGCGGGCAAGCCGCGTCGCCAGCGCCGATTTGGCCACCCGGTCGCGGTCCCAGTCGCCGGTGCCGCCGCCTGCGACAAAGCGCGAGCCGACCACCAGATCGAGCGCCGGGTCCTCCGCCAGCGCGCGGTGCATCGCCGGCAGCAGCGCTTCGTCATGCTGCAGGTCGCCGTCGATGACCGCGACCAGCGGCGCGGCGGTCGCGCACATCCCCTCGATACAGGCGGATGAAAGCCCCCGCCGGCCGATCCGCTGGATCACGCGCACCCGCCGGTCGAGGCGGGCAATCGCGCGCGCGGCGTCGGCCGTCCGGTCGGGGCTGTCATCATCGACGAAGATCGCCTCCCACGACAGGCCGGCAAGCGCCAGCTCCAGCCGCGCGATCAGCACCGGCACATTGGCCGCCTCGTTGAAGGTGGGGATGACGACGGCAAGGTCGAGCGGCAGCGCATCCGCCGCCACTGCCGGCGTGCCTGCCCAGTGCCGCGTCATCATGTTCATGGCGGCACTAAGCGCGAAAAATGGTTAATGGCCGGTTTCGGCAGCGCTCACGCCGCCGCCACCAGCCGCTCCACCAGCCGCTCGCGCGCGGCGATCACGGTGGCGGCGCGCCCGGTCAGCACGTCGCGCGCCAGGAAATGCCCGCTCAGCCGCAACCCCGCCAGCACCGCCTCCAGGCTGGCGCCGCCGCCGTCGCGAATGAACGCGGGCAGCGGCAGCAGCCGGTCGGCATAGCCAGCCCCGGCCGCCGCACTCACCGCCGCGCCGCTTTTCGGGCTGACCCAGCACAGATCCTCGGTGACGCCAGTCGCCACACAGGCGCCCAGGTCCAGCCCAAAGCCCAGCTCGGCCAGCAGTGCCAGTTCATAGCGCACGATCGCCGCCGCCCAGTCGCGCGCCGCCGGCGCCGCCGCGATGGCCGACAGCACTGCCGACAGCAGCGCGTGCAGCGCCGGATAGGGTTGCCCCTCGGGCAGCGCAGCGGCGGTGAGCGCGGTCAGCCACTCCAGCGCCGCGGCCGGCAGCGGCTCGCCATGGAGCGCGGCGCGGCTTTCGATCAGTTCGACGGTCAGCGCCGGCAGCTGCTCCCCGGTCCGCGCCCGCCACTCGGCCTGCACCAGATTGGCCGGCAGCAGCACCGGACGCAGCGCGCGCGACCGGGCGCCGCGCACATAGCCCGGCAGCAGTCCCGCCTCGGCGCAGAGCGCCCGCACCACCGCGCCATGCTCGCCATGCGGGCGGACGGACATGATCAGGGCAGGCGCGCTCAGCTGCATCGGCCCGCTATAGCCAATGGTGCGGGCCGGTGCAGCCGGAGTTGGCCGTGGTTTCAGCCTCGGCTGAAACGGTAACGACGCCAGCCCGCTCCCCCACCCGGCCACCCAGCGGCAGTATCTTGTGGGTGGCCGTCGGGGTCCCCACAAAGTAGTACTTTGTGGGGTGCCCCAGGTGGGGGAGCGGGCCGGCACCGCCTCAACGAAAAAACCTAACGTCGCAGCTTGCGGGCCATGCTCTGCAAGCCAAAGCGCAGCACCAGGCGCTTCGCCGCCGCCATCGCCCCGTCAAACGCCGACAGCGCCAGGATAGCCGCGCGGTTCGCCAGCGTCGGGCGCAGCAGCAGCAGATCGGCACAGGGCACCCCGCCGGTTGCGAACTGGCGCTTGTGCTGCCCCTCCCCCTCGGTGAAGTCGAAATGCCGATGCCCGCCCTCGGCGAACAGATCGGCGAGCGCTGCCATCTGCAGCACGGTGCCCGGCGATAGATCGGCATGCGCCGGGTCATGCCCCAGATAGTCATAGCGCACCGTGGTGCCGACCACCGGGCAATAGAGATAGGCAATTGGCTGCCCGGCCATGAACAACAGCCAGCCCCGCGCCCGCCCGGCCGCTGCCGCCGCCAGCATCGCGCGCAAGAACGCCTCGTCCCCGGGCAGGCCGCTGCCCAGCAGCACTTCCTGATAGGTGCGGGCCGAAACCGCGCGGGCGGCGGCATGAAATTCGGCCATCTCGTCGGGCGTGCGATAGCAGCGGATGTCGAGCGCGCCGCCGCTCTCCGCCGCCAGCTTCTTGGTCTTGCGCTTCACCGAGGAGCGGGTGTTGGCGGAAAGGCCGGCCAGATAGGCGGCATGGCCGATCGTCAGATCGACATGATAACGGGTGTAGCGCTGCCGCACCCAGGGCATCAGGCCACCGGCCGCGCGCGCGAGCGCTGCCACCTGCTCGTCGGGCAGCGACGTGATCGCATAGCCGTCCGCCCCCCGGTCGAGCGGGGGCAGTGCGGGCGGGGTGCCGGCCAGCACGGCATCCAGATCCAGCGGCACGCGGATCAGGCGGCGGCGCACCACGAACAGGGTGCGCGCGCCGACCTGGAATTTCAGGGGGAGCGAGACCGCGCTCATGCCGCGCGCTCGGCCACCATGTTCGACCAGAGCTGCTCGGCCTGGCGCCAGCGCAGCCGCGCCTCGCTGGGTGCAAGCGGCGCGTCGCGCTGTCCGAGCGGCAGGGGCGGGCAATTGGCGAAGGTTGCCGTCGGCAATGCCGAGCCCGCCTCTGCCAGCATTTCGCACAGCGCCTCGAACCGGCGGACATGGATGGCGTTGGCGGCGGTGCCGGCGCGGTTGGCCAGTTCGAAACCATGGCTGACAATGGTGATGCAGGCATGGCCGGCCGCCATCGCATGATCGAGCGCGGCGCGCATTTCGCCGGCCGACAGCGCGCAAATCTGGAAGGTGCGCAACCGGCCGGGCCGTTCCTCGATCAGCGATACCGGCACTTCGAGCAGCCCGCGATGCTCGATGGGGGCGATCTGGTCCCGCGGCAGGCCGACCGCAGAGGGCCAGGGCTGCATCGAGCCGTTGTGGCTGCTGTCATAGCGGAAGCCGAGTGCGGCCAGCGCGTCGATGGTGTCGTCATTGGCGCCATAGCTGCCGGCGCGGAAGGCAACGGGTGGCGGTGCCCCGGCGGCAATCAGCAGGTCACGCGCGCCGGCGATCAGCTGCTCCTGCTCGTCGCGGCTGTAATCGATCAGCTCGAACCGGGCGAAGCTTGCGCTGCGGTCCTGCGCCTTGGCACCCACCCACATCGGGTGGAGGTGCAGCTGCACATCCTGCCCGGCGGACAGGATCGTCTCGACCACGCGCCGGATCGGATCGAGCCCATAAACCATCGCCGGCATGGGGTCGACGAAGAAGGTCGCCTTCAGCCCATGGTCGCGCAGCATTTCCAGCTGATAGGACACGCCGACATTGGCCGGTTCGAACGACCGCCGATACAGCTCGGCCAGATCGTGACCGGCGACATGGTGCCGCCAGACAATCTCGGTATCGATCGTCAGAAAGACGGATGCGGTCATGCCTCCGCCGTAACGCGATGCTGTAAAAAAATGCCGAACGCCAAGGTTCTGGATCGGGATTGTTTTGGGCTGGC
>NZ_JAIESM010000101.1 GCF_019746015.1 Sphingomonas sp.
CCCGCCCGGCTGTCGTCGCGGTGCTGGGCGAGATAGGTCAGGAACGGGGTGCCGCCGGTGCCGGTTTCGCCCTCTTTCCCCGCCGCCGCCGCCGGCAGGGCGATATAGCGGGCAGCGAGCGCCAGATGCGCGTCGCGGAACCGCGCCAGCTGCTCCAGACAGCCATTATAGGCCTCGCGCAGCCCACCCTCGCGCGCGGCGAGCGGGCGCAGCGCATGGCGGCGCAGATCGTCGATAAAGGCGCGGTGGCGCGGCGGGCGATAGGCGTGGATCTCGTCGAGGAACGCGCTCAGCGCGCTTGCCCCGTGCGGCACGCCCAGCACCGCATCCACCGCCGGCACGATGCTGCTCTGCGATCCCGTCTGCCCCCGCAAGGGCACGGGCCGGCCGCCGAATGCCGCCACCCCTTCATAGATCAGCCCCGCGCCCGGCCAGCCGAACATATAGGGGCGCACGCGGTGGAAATAGACATAAGGGTCGCAAGCCCCCGCCATCGGCGCGAGCCCGGCGTTGAGCGCGACGAGCGCGGCATGAAGCGCCGCCAGCCCGGCTTCGGCCGCCGGCGCATCGTCATCGCGCGCCGCCTCGGCGAGCGCGACACAGGCCGCGAGCACCGCGCCCGCCGTCGCCTCGATCGCGACATGCACCAGAATGAAGCCGCTTTCGTCGCGCCCGCCGGCAAAATGCTGGTCGATCGCCAGATTGCCGAGCGCGATCTCGCCCGCCTTGTCCAGCCGGAACCAGTTGTCGAGCACATAATGCTGATAGGTCATGATCGGCTTCAGCCCCAGCCGGTCGGCCAGCGTGGCGAGCGGCACGGCCAGGCACGCGGGCAGCCGGTCAACCGGCGTCTCCTCCCCCCACACCCAGGCCTGGGCAAGGAAGGCATAGCGCAGCATCGCCGCGTTCAGCTCTGCCTCGGCCGCCCCCGCCACAAAGCCCGGCAGGTCCGGCAGCGGCAGCGCCGCCAGCCAGTGCCGCACCCGGCCGCTGGCCAGATAATCGGGCAGCATCGCGCCGGCATCGTCCACCGCATCGAAATCGGGCGGCAGCGCGATCGCATCGGCCTCCACCGGCGACAGAAAGCCGTGGCGGGCAGACAGGCCATAGGCGTCAAGCGGCTGCATGGAGCGCGGATTAGCGGCGGCGGGGAGGGAGGGGAAGGGGGGTTAGCCGCCGAAGCGCGGCCGCTGATAATAGGGGCGCAGCCAGCGGACATGGCCGGCGGCTTCCTCGCCTGCGCGCTCGGCATTGAGCGCGACGAGGCGCGCGACGATTTCGCCCGGCGGCAGCGGCGCGCGGCGCCATTCATCGCCCCAGCCATAGGCATCGGCGACCGCCTGATCGAGATCGTCGTGCAGCTTGGCAATGATGCGCGCGCGCGCCTTCACCACTTCGGCCTCGCGCGCCGGGGTCAGCGGGGTGCCGGCGCGCACTTCCTCAACCAGATTGTACAGCCCGGTCATCGTCAGTTTGGGGTTTTCGGCCAGCGCGGCGCGGCGGGTGGTGTCGAGCCGTTCGGCAATGTCGCCCACGGCGGGGCTAGGATCGGGGAAGGGGAAGGGGTCGAAGATCAAGGATTTGAAGTATCTAGGCCGATCTTCCAAGGTTCCGCCCGCTTCCAGCGCCCAGCACACATGTAGCCACGAAGAAAGCACGCCGAGCGTCTGATACCGATCATCGGCCACAATAACTACACCGTCGTCGCAGATAGTCATGCTATCGACAAACTGAAAAATTCGATGTTTTGAGGTATCGACAGTGGCGATGTAACGCTGCAAATCGGCTAGAGCGGGTCGAAGTTCTCGACGAGGTTCACCAAAAATCCACCAATTTTGGCGATAGCTATCTCGGTTGTTTTTGTTCCTATCCGGTTTCACTTCCTTTAGGACGTGTTGATACACCTCTGGAAACCGATCCATCACTTCGGCCTCGGTCAGGCCGAATAAGTCGATCACCATCTTCTCCCGGATTTCCGACTCCGTCCGTCCGGTGAGATCCTTTCCATTGCGATAGGGTCGGACATGATCCTCCAAACCTTCACGCCGCCCTACGCCGAGTCGGCCAAAGTCCGACGCCTTAACGGAAAAGCCTTTTCCATGAAGCTTAACGCCGTCATGGCAGATACCTTCGTTCGCCCGGAGCTTCGTCGCGTGGCCGACATTCGTGCCCAGCGTCAGATTGGCATTCACCGTCCCCGCCTCGGTCGCTTCGTCTAGCTCGGGCGCATCGGTATCCAGTGCGCGTTCCCCCATGATGCGCATCAGTTGCCCCCTGCCTGGCCCCGGTGCCGCCACCGTCATCGCGATGCGCACAGCGGCGGCATCCTTCGTTACCCGCGTCCAAGGGTGGTCGGGAATGGCGAGGACGAGGTGCAGCTTCCCCCCGTCGCGGGCGGAAGGGGGTTGGGGGGCGGGCGCCGCCGCGCCGGCATGGTCGGCATCGCCCCGGTGGCCCGGCGCTTCCTGTGCCGGGGCGGGGTGCAGCCAGTGTTCGATCACGCGGCGGCTGAACACTTGCGTAATGCTGTTGGTCGTCACGAAGCCGAAGCGGCGCAGGCGGGTGCCGGGCCGGGTCAGAATATCGGCCGCCCGGTCCCACCATTGCATCACGAAATCGGCCGATCTGGGCACGCGCGGGTTCGCCGTCCACAGGGCCTCGGCATAGTCGCTGCCTAGCCGCTCCCGAATATCCTGGCCGCCGATGAAGGGCGGGTTGCCGATGATGAAATCCGCCTCTGGCCATGCCGGGCGGCGCGGGCTTGCCACATCGGGGTCGCCGGTGGCTGTGCGTGCCAGCACCGCATCATAGCCGCCATGCGTGCCGAAATTGATGTTGTTGAGCGTGGGCAGCACCGGATCGCCAATCGCGCCCGGCGTGTTGGCCAGGCGAAAGCGCAGCCAGCCGATCCACAGCACCAGTTCGGCAATCACCGCCGCGCGCGGGTTCAGCTCCAGCCCCAAAAACTGGTTGGGGTGAATGGCCGGGGCGATATCGGCATCCAGCCCGGCGGCGAACTGGCGCACTTCGCCCTCCAGCCGCAGCAACTGCTCCATGGCGACATACAGGAAGTTGCCGGTGCCGCAGGCCGGATCGAGCACGGTGATGCGCGTCAGCCGGCTGTGGAAATCACGCGCGACGGCAATGCCGCCGTCGCGATCACCGCCATCCACCAGCGTGCGCGCCGCCGCCAGGGCGGCGTTCCATTCGGGGCGCAGCACCTCCATCATCGTGGCGTCCACCAGCCGCTCGACATAGGCGCGCGGCGTGTAATGCGCGCCCAGCTTGGCCCGGTCGTCGGCCGTCAGCACCTGTTCCAGCAGCGTGCCGAAGATGGCGGGTTCGACATTGGCCCATTCTCGTTCGGCGGCGACGACCAGTTCGTTGATGAACTCGCCGTCCAGGTCGTAAACCTTGCGATCCGTAAACAGGTTTCCGTTGAAATAACGCACGAAATCCTTGCCCAGCGTCCAGTAAGGGCGGTCGCTACCGGGCTGTGCCATCAGCCCCCACAGCTCGGTCAGGCTGGCGCGCCAGAAATGCTTTGCCGTGTCTTCAGACTGTGCCAGGTCGCGCGCGTCGCGCAGCAGGGCGACGAACCGCCCCTTTGGCAGCAGGCCGACATCTTCGGCAAACATGCAGAATAACAGCCGCATGACGAACAGGCTGGTGCTTTCAATGCCAAGGGACAGCACGGCATCGGTTGCATCGGGCCGTTCCAGCCTTTGGGACTTTTCCAGATGGCTGGCAACGCGCGACAGGCGTGTCGAAACATCGCGCGTCACCTCTGCCGCGCGCAGCCGGGGGTCGATGCCGGCGGGGTCGGTCCAGATCGCGCGCAGCATGTCGGCGGCGCTGATGCCCAGCGTGGCGATCCTGTCCGGCTTGGCCAGATCGGTCAGCGCGACCCGGTAGCTCTGCTCATTGGGGAAGGGGCCATAGCCGCGCCCGTTACCGGCCCAATCGAAATACAGCTCGAACGAGCGGCCGATATCGGCCACGATCAGGAAGGGCGGCGAGCGGTGATCGGCAGGCAGCGCCAGCGCGTAACGCTCCGCCTGGATGCGGGCATCGGCCATCAGCGTGTCGTACCGGCCCAGCTTGCGCCCGGCCGGTTCCTGATAGCCGGTGATTTCGCCGAACAGGTCGTAAATCGGCTGGGGCGGCGGCTCGGGCAGTTCCAGTTCCGGCGCGTCGCCGGGTTTCATGCGGCTCTGCTTGGCTTCCAGAATGAAGCAGTCGCGCTTGTACAGGTCGATCCGCCCGGTGCCCTTCTTGCCGAGCGCGGCCAGCGACTTGACCGGGGCCTCGAACTGATAGTCGCCCAGCCCGGCGCCCTTGGGATCGGGGGCCGGCACGCCCAGCGCCTGTGCCAGCTCGGTCAGGAACATCTGGTAATTGGCGCGTTCCGCCCCGCCCTCGGTGCCGCGCCATTTGTTCAGCAGGTCATCGATCGTCATCGCCATCAATGCCTAGCCGCATGAGCCCAGCCAGCGGAAGCGCTTTGTTGGCCCCCCTTACCCGAACGGCAGCAGCGCCTGGTAATCGGCGAGCGTCGCGCCCGGCGTGGCGCCGGTGGGGCACAGGCCGCGCGCCAGCAGGAAGGCGTGGCGGACGATCTCGGCCTGCTGCTCCACGCCATAGCGCGCGAACGGCTTGCCGTGCTCCAGCCGATAGTCATAGCGGCAGAACGGGTGGCGCTCGATCGGCAGGAAACGGCCGCACTGATGCTGCCAAACATGCGTCATTTCGTGGATGAAAAGGCCCTGCAACGCCAGATTTTCGGCACTGAAATCGTTTGCATAACTGCTGCCGAGCGGGTGGAAATGGATGTTTCCGGTGGGTGCCATCACCGTTTCGCGCGGCTGAAAGGGGAACCATTTGCGCCGGAACACCCTGATCTGGGTGTAAACGAGACTGTCTACAAAGACCTGCCGGGCCAGCGCCACCTCGCCCTCGGTCAGCGGCCGGCCGGTGTCCATTCAGGGCGCGGGATCGCCTGCGGCCACCACCGGCGCATCATATTGCAGGCGCAGATTGTTGGCGAAGGTGAACAGCAGCGGGATGCTGCCCCCGGCCTTCACCCGGGGGTTCAAGGTGTTGAGCATCACATGTTTTCCCCCCGGCGCGAACACCAAAGTCGCCCCGGCCGGCAGCGGCATGTCCTTCTCGGCGCGCATCATCGTCATGCCGCCATGCGTCATCGTCTCGTGCAGCTCGCCCGAAACGGCGAGCGGCGAGGTGACGCTGAGCAGCCGGGTATCGCTCGCCCCGCCCTTCAGCGTGAAATAGGCCGCCGCCGGATTGCCCGCCACCGCCGGCAACCGGACATAGGCCTTTTCGATCGCGATTTCCCTTTGCTGCCCGCACCCTGCCAGCGCGATTGCGGCGGCGGCCAAAATCAATGTCATGCGTGTCACAAGGCTTATTCCCAAAACTGGATCAGGCAGCGGGCGTTGTAAGGCCGCGTCAATCTTGCGGCAAGCGAAAGCCCGCCTATATCCTTGCCAGCAGGAAGGCCGGAGCCCGCATGGCGATGGCGTTCTTTTGGTACAGTCATTCAGTTTGCGGGGGCCGAAAGCGGAACCATGGGTAAGGTAATTGGCATTGATCTGGGCACCACCAATTCGTGCGTGTCGGTGATGGAGGGCGGCAAGCCCAAGGTGATCGAAAATGCGGAAGGCGCGCGCACCACGCCGTCGATCGTCGCCTTTGCAAAGGATGGCGAGCGGCTGATCGGCCAGCCGGCCAAGCGCCAGGCGGTCACCAATCCCGACAACACCGTGTTCGCGGTGAAGCGTCTGATCGGCCGCCGGTATGACGACCCCGTCACCAAGCGCGACACCGAGCTGGTGCCGTACAAGATCGTGCGCGGCTCGAACGGTGACGCCTGGGTGCAGGCTGGCGGCAAGGATTACAGCCCGTCGCAGATCAGCGCCTTCACGCTGCAGAAGATGAAGGAAACCGCCGAGGCTTATCTTGGCGAAACGGTGACCCAGGCGGTGATCACCGTGCCGGCCTATTTCAACGACGCGCAGCGTCAGGCGACCAAGGACGCCGGCCAGATTGCGGGCCTCGAAGTGCTGCGCATCATCAACGAGCCGACCGCGGCGGCGCTGGCCTATGGTCTGGAAAAGCAGGACGGCAAGACCATCGCCGTCTATGACCTGGGCGGCGGCACCTTCGACATCTCGATCCTGGAAATCGGCGACGGCGTGTTCGAGGTGAAGGCGACCAATGGCGACACCTTCCTGGGCGGCGAGGATTTCGACGCCAAGCTGCTCCAGTTCCTGGCTGACGACTTCAAAAAGGCCGAGGGCATCGACCTGACCAAGGACAAGCTGGCGCTGCAGCGGCTGAAGGAAGCGGCGGAAAAGGCCAAGATCGAGCTGTCCTCGGCCCAGACGACCGAGGTCAACCTGCCCTTCATCACCGCCGACCAGAACGGCCCCAAGCATCTGGTGAAGCAGATCACCCGCGCTGACCTGGAACGGCTGGTGGAAGAGCTGATCCAGCGCACGCTGGAGCCCTGCAAGAAGGCGCTGGCGGACGCGGGCGTGAAGGCCAGCGCCATCGACGAAGTGGTGCTGGTGGGGGGTATGACCCGCATGCCCAAGGTCCGCCAGGTGGTGAAGGACTTCTTCGGCAAGGAACCGCATTCGGGCGTCAATCCCGACGAAGTCGTGGCGATGGGTGCGGCGATCCAGGCCGGCGTGCTGCAGGGCGATGTGAAGGACGTGCTGCTGCTCGACGTGACGCCGCTGTCGCTGGGCATCGAGACGCTGGGCGGCGTGTTCACCCGCATGATCGACCGCAACACGACGATCCCGACCAAGAAGTCGCAGATTTACTCGACAGCTGACGACAATCAGCAGGCCGTCACCATCCGCGTCTTCCAGGGCGAGCGTGAAATGGCGGCCGACAACAAGCTGCTGGGCCAGTTCGACCTGGTCGGCATTCCGCCGGCGCCGCGTGGCGTGCCGCAGATCGAGGTGACGTTCGACATCGACGCCAACGGCATCGTCAACGTCAGCGCCAAGGACAAGGGCACCGGCAAGGAACAGCAGATCCGCATCCAGGCATCGGGCGGCCTGTCCGATTCCGACATCGAACAGATGGTGAAGGATGCCGAGCGCTTTGCCGAGGAAGACAAGAAGCGGCGCGAAGCGGCGGAAGCAAAGAACACGGCCGAAAGCCTGATCCACCAGGTCGAGCGCCAGCTGGCCGAACATGGCGACAAGGTCGATGCCGGCCTGAAGTCCGAGATCGAGAATGCGGTGTCGGACGCCAAGAAGGCCATCGAATCCGGCGATGCGGCAGCGATGCAGGAAAAGTCTGCCGCGCTTCAGCAGGCGGCGATGAAGCTTGGCCAGATGATCTACGAAAAGCAGGCCCAGGCCGAAGCCTCGCCCGCTGCCGATGCCGGCAGCGAACAGCCGGCCGAAGACGTGGTCGACGCCGAATTTTCGGAAGTGGACGACAGCAAGGCATAACAACATGCATCAGGGCCGTCGTGCCGGCGCATGCCGGCATCCCTTGCCGCCGCAACAGGTTTTTCAGGCTGGGGACTTCGCCAGGTGGCGGAGCGGCGGCTGCTCGTCGGGGCCGCGTGAATGACGACCGAAGTCGATTATTATGAACTGCTGGAGTGCGAGCGTGGCGCCGACGATGCCACGCTCAAATCCGCCTATCGCAAGCTGGCGATGCGCTGGCACCCGGATCGCAACCCTGGCGACGATGCTGCCGAAGCGCGGTTCAAGGCCATCAACGAAGCCTATGACTGCCTGAAGGACCCGCAGAAGCGCGCCGCCTATGACCGGTTCGGCCATGCCGCTTTCCGGGGTGGTGCCGGCGGCGGCCATCCGGGGGACGATTTCGGCGCGTTCAGCGATATCTTCGAGAATATCTTCGGGGAGTTCATGGGCGGGCGCGGTGGCCGCCCGTCGCCCCGGCGCGGTGCCGATTTGCGCTATGACATGGAAATCACGCTGGAAGAGGCGTTCCATGGCAAGCGCGGCGAGATCACCGTCGATGTCTCCGGCGCGTGCGACACCTGCCAGGGCACCGGCGCCCGGCCGGGCACTGCGGCGCGCGGCTGCGGCACCTGTGGCGGCATGGGCAAGGTGCGGGCGCAGCAGGGCTTTTTTGTGGTCGAGCGGACCTGCCCGACCTGCCACGGCGCGGGGCAGGTGATTGCCGACCCCTGCACCAACTGCCGCGGTGAAGGGCGCGTCGACAAGACCAAGACGCTGACCGTCAACATCCCGCCAGGGGTGGATGAAGGTACGCGTGTGCGCCTGTCGGGAGAGGGGGAGGCGGGGTTGCGCGGCGCGCCGCCGGGCGATCTCTACATTTTCCTCCACATCAAACGTCATGCGATCTTCGAGCGCGAGGGGACGACGCTGTACGCGCGCGCGCCGATCAGCTTTACGACGGCGGCGCTGGGCGGCAGCATCTGCATTCCCGGGCCCGATGGCGAGCGGCACGAGCTGCGCATTGCGCCGGGCACCCAGTCCGGCCGCGAGCTGCGCCAGCGCGGTGCCGGCATGCCCGTGCTGCAAGGGCGCGGGCGCGGTGATCTGGTCGTGCGGATCGAGGTGGAAACGCCCACCAAGCTGACCGCCAAGCAGCGCGAGCTGCTGGAGGCGTTCCGCGCCACGGAGACCGGTCAGGAATGCCCCCAGTCAAAGGGGTTTCTGGACACGCTGCGCCACATGTTCAGCTGAGGGGCGACGCCGACGAACTCATTGTCGGGGCGTAATATTCGTGCATAATGCGGTTTGATCTGGTCGAGTCCTTGCCAGGGGGCCGCTATGACAGACTGGCGTCGCCGCGATCTGATTGCCGCAATGGCTGCCGCCGGTGCGCTGGGTGCCACACGCCTGCAGGCGCAGACCAAATCGCGCGATCCGTTATCGGTGCTCGATCAGTTCAAGCTGCCCGACCTGCTGCGCGAGCTGGTGCCGGGAAAAACCTTTGACACCGTGCTCGCCATCGCCAGCCTGTTGCAGCTGGAGCGCGAGGCGCGTGACAAGAATCTGCCGGCAAGTCCGCTGGCCTTCGACACCGATCAACCGCTGCCGACCTCGACCGAAAGCTATTACACGGCGGCGCTGCCCCGGCTGGTGACGCTGATCGACCGGTCGGGGGGCGGCGCCGACGATGATATTGCCGACCGTGCCGCGACTTTGCTCGCCGACCTCAACGATACCGAGCATGTCGTGCCCGACGCCTTCAAGGGCGATGTTCCACGCCCGGCGCGCAACCGTGATTTCACCGCGCTGAAAGACGAATATGTCAGCTATTTCTCGTCAACCGAGGTGCGACCGGAATATGCGCGGATCTGTCAATGGTATCTGCAGGCGCTGGAGCAGTTCCGCCCGCGCTATGAAGCCGTGGCCAGCGACACTGGCGTTCCCTGGTACTTCATCGGCGCGATCCACGGGCTGGAAGCGAGCTTCAATTTCCGTGCGCACCTGCACAATGGCGATGCGCCGCTGACCCAGCGCACCCGGCAGGTGCCCGCCGGCCGGCCGAAAAAATGGATGCCGCCATCAAGCTGGGAGGCAAGCGCCCGCGACGCGCTGACGCTGATGGGCTTTGCCGGCAAGGTGGACTGGACCTTGTCGCGCATGCTCTACCGGTTCGAGGCGTATAACGGCTTTGGTTATCGCTCGATGGGGGTGGCGACACCCTATCTCTGGGCGTTTTCGAACCATTATGAGCGCGGCAAGTTCGTTGCCGATGGCCGCTGGAACCCTTCCGCCCGGTCGCAGCAATGCGGAGCGGCGGTGCTCATCCGCATGCTCGCGGATGCGGGCGTGGTGGTGGTAACGCCAGCTTAACGCTGTAAATTCGTTCGTTTTCAAAGCATTTGCCGAATGGCATCGTAATTATACTAACGCGGTTTAACGGTGCAGCTTAACGCCGCTTTCAGGCGCGTCCCCCTAGTTCGCCAAGAGCATAGACAAGGGGGAACGGGTGTTGGACGCGGAGCACCGATTTTCTGGTTCGGCAGACAGCCTGCTGGGTGACGACTGGCGGGGACCGGGGTCGATCGGGGCGAAAATCCGTGGCTCGTCGCCGCGTGCGCCGGTGCCGGGCCTGGGGCCGGCCGGCCTCCACATCGGCGCGCGACGGGCGAATGCGGTGCAGGAAAGGCACCGCGCACGCCAGGTGGTCGAGGCGGCCAAGGCGGAAGTGAGCGCGACGTTCGAAAATGCCCGTTTTGGCCGCGCCATCAAGCCGGAGGCGCTGCTGCCGCTGGTGATCGGTATCAACGCGTCGATCGAGCGGCATGCTACTGCCATTTTGGGCGTGACGCGGATCAAGGAACGGCACGAATACACCTATCTCCATTCGATCGCGGTCTGCGGCCTGATGATCGGCCTTGCGCGGCGGATGAAGATCGACCCCACGCTGCACCATGACATCGGGCTTGCCGGGCTGTTGCACGACATCGGCAAAGCCCGCGTGCCGACCGCCCTGCTCGACAAGCCCGGCGAACTGACGGCCGAGGAGATGAGCGTTATCCGCAACCACAGCCTTTGGGGCTATGAAATGCTGCTGGGCGGCGGGCGGATGCCGGACCTGGTGCTGGACGTGTGCCTCCATCACCACGAACGTATCGATGGCGCCGGCTATCCGGATGGCAAGGCAGGCAGTGGCGTTTCGCAATTTGCGCGGATGGCGACGATCTGCGACGTCTATGACGCGGTCACGTCGCTGCGCCCTTATAAGCGCGTCTGGTCGCCGGCCGAGGCAATTGAATGGATGGCGTCGGACCCCGGCCAGTTCGACCCGGAAATCCTGAGCCATTTTTCGGCGCTGATCGGCATATTCCCGCCCGGTTCTCTGGTGCGGCTGCAGAGCGACCGGCTGGCCGTGGTGCTGGACGACCCCGAGGCAGACCCGATGGTACCGCCGGTCAGCCCGTTCTTCTGCATTCGCACGAAATGCCCGTTGTCGCCGCGCTGGGCGAGTTCGAAAATCGATCCGATCGTCGGCATCGAGATGCCGGCGCGCTGGAAGATCAATAACTGGCAGGACGTTCGCAACAGCTTGTTGGCGACCTTCGCCCATGGCAAGCCGGAGGACATGGAGTGAACATGCCGGCTTTGCCGCCCCTGTGCTAAAGGGGCGGCGGGCCAGTGATTTAGAGGCGAACCACCTCGACCACCAGCACCAGCACTGCCACGACCAGCGCATGGCTGGCGGCAGTCACGACATAGCGCATGATGGACCTCCATAAAGCGCCGGACGATCCCGGCACGCCCTAGTTGGTGATTGTTGCGCGGGATCGCAATTTTATTTCGCGCCGTTGCGAATGCATTTTTTGCATTCGTGAAGAACAGTGGTTAATTAGCCGAAATAGACGGTCAGTTGCGCGGCGTCCCCACCGATCGACATGCGCCATCGGTTAAGCTGTACAGGTCTTGCCTGTTCAATCACCAAAGGTCCGCGCAAAAATCGCTTCGACATTCTTGTAATGATAATCAAGGTCGAACTTCGCGTCGATCTCTGCCGGCGTCAGCAGCGCGGTCACCTCGGTATCTTGTTTCAGCAATGCATTGAGCGACAGCGCGCCATCCGACTCCCACACTTTCATCGCGTTGCGCTGAACGAGCGCATAGGCATGCTCGCGGCTGGCACCCGCCTGGGTGAGCGCAAGCAGCACGCGCTGCGAATGGATGAGGCCGCCCATCCGGTCCAGATTCTTCTGCATCCGCTCCGGATAGACCAGCAGCTTGTCGACCACCCCGGTCAGGCGTGCCAGCGCAAAGTCGAGCGTGATGGTCGCGTCGGGGCCGATATAACGCTCGACCGACGAATGGCTGATGTCGCGCTCATGCCACAGCGCCACATTCTCCAGCGCCGGCGTCACATAGCCGCGCACCATGCGGGCAAGGCCGGTCAGATTTTCGGTCAGCACCGGGTTGCGCTTGTGCGGCATCGCCGATGAGCCCTTTTGCCCGGGCGCGAAATACTCCTCCGCCTCCAGCACTTCGGTGCGCTGCAGGTGGCGGATTTCGGTTGCCAGCCGTTCGATCGAACTGGCGATCACGCCCAGCGTCGCAAAGAACATGGCGTGCCGGTCGCGCGGGATCACCTGGGTAGAGACCGGCTCGACCGTAAGGCCCATCTTCGCCGCGACATGCGCTTCGACGCCGGGGTCGATATTGGCGAAGGTGCCGACCGCGCCCGAAATCGCGCAGGTCGCGATATCGGCCCGCGCCGCGCTCAGCCGCACGCGGTGGCGGGCAAATTCGGCATAGGCCTGGGCAAGCTTCAGCCCGAAGGTGACGGGTTCGGCATGGATGCCATGGCTGCGGCCGATGGTGGGGGTGAATTTATGCTCGATCGCGCGACGTTTGAGGACCGCGAGCAGCGCATCGAGATCGTCCAGCAAGATGTCGGCCGCGCGCGCCAGCTGCACGGCAAGGCAGGTGTCGAGCACATCCGAACTCGTCATCCCCTGATGCATGAAGCGTGCTTCCTCGCCCACCTGTTCGGCAACCCAGGTGAGGAACGCGATGACGTCGTGCTTGGTGACGGCCTCGATCGCGTCGATCGCGTCGACGTCGATTGCAGGATTGGTCGCCCACCAGCGCCACAGCGCCTCGGCGGCGGCCCTGGGCACCACGCCCAGCTCGGCGAGCGCATCGGTCGCGTGCGCTTCGATCTCGAACCAGATGCGATAGCGCGCCTCCGGCGTCCAGAGCGCGGTCATCGCGGGGCGGGCATAGCGGGGGACCATGGACGTTCCTTATGGGCAGAGGGCCGGGTGAGCGCGCTGATTGCGCGCGCAGCGGCGCTAGATCAAGCCCTGCGCACGCAGGCTGACATGCCCCTGCCGCCCGATGATGATATGGTCGTGCACGGTAATACCCAGCCGCTTGGCCGCCTCGGCGATTTGCCGGGTCAGGTCGATATCGGCGCGGCTGGGCGAGGGGTCGCCGCCGGGATGGTTATGGACGATGATGATCGCCGCCGATCCCAGTTGCATCGCGCGCTTCACCACTTCGCGGACGTGCACGGCAGCCTCATCGATCGAGCCTTCGCTCATCAGGTCGTCGCGGATCAGCACGTTGCGGGTGTTGAGATGGAGCACGCGGACCCGCTCGATATCCAGATAGGCCATGTCGGCGCGCAGATAATCGAGCAGCGCCTG
>NZ_JAIESM010000043.1 GCF_019746015.1 Sphingomonas sp.
TCCTCACCAATCTGGGCGATCTGGATGCGCCGCTGGACTTTGGCAGCAACGATCTGGGGCTGGTGACGACGCGGCTGGCGCCGATGCCCGCGCCGCTGGGCGTGGCCGATGCGCTGGGCAGCGATCCGGCCGAATGGGAAGGCAAGATCAGCCGCAACGCCGCCTGCCCGTGCGGTTCGGGCAAGAAATACAAGCATTGCCACGGGGCGCTGGCCTGAAGTTCAGCGAATATTCGCTTCAGTTCGGATGCAAAACACAAATCGCCTTGAGTTTCGATTGACGATTTGCAACCTTGATCGCGACTGACAAGTCGAACGGGGGCAATGATGTTTTCAAGATTCACGGCGGCCGTTGCGGCCATCGGCCTGTTGTGTGCAGCGCCTGCGCTCGCCAAGGTGAAGGCGGCGAAGGAATTCGCTTTTCCCGCCAACGAACCGGTGAAAATCGCCGTGTTCCGCCCCGACGTGATGGTCGGCAAGATGACGACGGGCGGGGTCGAGGAGCCCAATGCCGAATGGACGGCGACGGCGCGCGCCAAGCTTGCGGCGGAACTGGCCCGTGCCCAGTCCGCGCTTGGCCGCGAGGTCGTGATGATCGAGCAGCCGATGGAAGACGCGAACCCTGCGATCGCCGAATATCAGGCGCTGTTCCGCGCGGTGACGATCGCGATTGCCAATCATGGCGGCGTCGGCCTGCTGTCGCAGACGCTGCCGTCCAAGCATGGCAAGTTCGATTGGACGCTGGGGCCGGGCGCGGCCAAGCTGGCCGAGATTACCGGCGCCAATTACGCGCTGATGATGTTCACGCATGACAGCTATGGCACGGCCGGTCGCAAGGCCGTGCAGCTGCTCGCCGCCGGGCTGTTCGGCGTCTATGTGGCGCCGGGCATTCACGTCTCCTATGCGGCACTCGTCGATCTGAAGTCGGGCGATGTGGTGTGGATCAATGTCGATCCCGAATCCGGCGGCGATCCGCGCGAAGACGATGGCGCGACCAAGCGCGTGCGGCAGATGCTGACCAAATTCCCGGGGAGCAAGGCGCTCGAATCGCCGGGCGCGCAGTGAAGCGCGGTCGGATCGCGGCGGCGCTGGCTCTCGCCGCGCTCGCCAGCCAAGCGGTGGCGCAGAGCGTGCCGGCGCCCGCCGAGCCGGGCAGGCTGGCCGGCCGCGCGGTGGCGCCGGTGGGTGCTGGCTATCAGCCGCAGGACCGCGACGAACGCGGCATGTGGATGCAGGCGGAGGAGGCCGAGCGCGAGCTTAAGCGCTCCACCTTCGTGATGCGCGACGCCGCGATCAATGCCTATTTGCGCGACGTGCTCTGCCGCATCGAAAGCGGCTGCGCCGACATCCGCACCTATCTGGTGCGCGAGGCGACGTTCAACGCCAGCATGGCGCCCAACGGCATGATGATCGTCCATTCGGGCCTGTTGATGCGGATGCGCGACGAGGCACAGCTGGCCGCCGTACTGGGGCATGAGGTTGCCCATTATCGCTATCGCCACGTGCTGCTGGGCTTCCGCGATGCGCGCAGCAAGACGTCCGCCATGGCGTGGCTAGCAATGGCGGGCATCGGCCTGATCGCCAATTTCGGCATTGCGGGCGACCTGTTCAGGTTCAGCCGCGAAATGGAAGCGCAGGCAGACGCCGAATCGGTGCCGATGCTGGCCAATGCCGGTTACGACACCAGCCGTGCCGGCGCGATCTGGCAGCAGATCCGCGACGAGCAGGATGCGACCGCCGCCGCGCGCGGCACCAAGAGCCGCAAGGACAAGGATCGCAGCATCTGGGCCAGCCACCCGCCGAGCGCGGAGCGGCTGGCGGCGCTCGCGGCGCTCGCCACGCGCATTCCCGGCGGCAAGGACACCGCCGCCGACCGCTATCGCGCGACGATCAGGCCGCTCTGGCCGCAGCTGATCGACGACGAGATCAAGCGCAACGATTTCGGCGGCACCGAATTTCTGCTGACCAATCTGGCGCAGGGCAACTGGACGGCCGACCTTCTCTATGCGCGCGGCGAGCTGTATCGCACGCGCGGCCGCCCCGAAGACCTGACGGCGGCGATCGGCTTTTACCGGCAGGCGTTGGCCGCCGATGCCGGCCGGGCAGAGGCCTATCGCGGGCTGGGGCTGGCGCAGCTGCGCGCCGGCCAGGGCGAGGACGGGCGCCAGGCACTGCGCCGCTATCTGGAACTGCGCCCGCAGGCGGGCGACGCGCCGATGCTGACCGCATTGGCGAAGGGCTGAATTACGGGGGGATGTTGACGATGCGTTTGTTGATTTCGGTGGCGGCGGCGGCGGCGCTTTTTGTGGCGACGCCGGTGCTGGCCTATAAGCTGATCGCGCAGGGGCAGCCGGTGGTCGCCGCCAAGGCGATTACGGTCACGCCGTCGCGCGAATGGACGCGGATCGGCTTTGCGCAGGGCAAGAATGCGGAAAGCTGGACGCTGGACGGTCTGACGCTCAATGACCTGACCTTCTATGGCGGCATCGCGCACGACACCACGCTGATCAAGGATCGCGCGAAGAAGGAAACACCGCTGCCGCGCTTCAGCAAGACGATGCTGCCGACCGACGTGGCCCAGCTGTTCGAGGGCACCTATCGCATCGCTTTGCGCACCTCGCAGTTCACCATCGGCACGGTGGAGCCGACCACCTTTGCCGGCCGCCCGGGCTTCAAATTCACTTACAGCTATGCACTGATCAACGAAGAGGTGCGGCGCAATGGCGAGGCTTATGGCGCGATTGCCGGCGACCGGCTGTATCTGGTCACGTTCGAGGCACCGGTGATCCATTATTTCGACCGCGACGTGGCCGATTTCCGCGCGCTGGTCGGCACGGCGCAGATCACCGGCTGACCGGGGCGCCGGGGCCGCTTGTCGCGCCGCCTGCGGCCGATGGGCGGCGCGGCGCAGTTGCGCTTGCCCCGCGCGCTTTGGCTGTTATACGGGCCCACCGACCGGCGGTTTGGGCGCGGGCGTGGCGGAACTGGTAGACGCGCCGGATTTAGGTTCCGGTATCGCAAGATGTGGGGGTTCGAGTCCCTTCGCCCGCACCAGTCGCTGCCCCGGCGCGGGCCGGCCGATTTTATTCCGTTTTAGCTGACGAAAGCCAGAAGATGCAGATTGTCGAGACGTTGAATGAGGGCCTGAAGCGCGCCTATTCGCTGAAAATCACTGCCCAGGACATCGAAACGCGCGTTGCCGCAGAGATTAAGCGCGTGGCGCCGCAGATCCGCATGCCGGGCTTCCGCCCGGGCAAGGTGCCGGCCAATCTCGTCCGCAAGATGCATGGGCCCGCGCTGATGCAGGACGCGCTGAACAGCAGCGTGCAGGACGGCATCCAGAAGCTGGTCGCCGAAAAGGCGCTGCGCCCGGCGATGCAGCCGTCGGTCGCGCTCGACCCGGCCTATGAAGCAGGCAAGGATGCCGAGATCACCGTCGAGCTGGAAGTGCTGCCCGATGTACCGCCGCCGGCGATTGACGGGCTGAAGCTGGAACGGCTGAGCGTGCCGGTGGACGACGCCGTGGTCGATGCCCAGCTGATGACCTTTGCCGAGCAGCAGAAGCGCTTCGACCCGGCGCCCGAAGGCCATAAGGCAGCGACCGGCGACCAGGTGGTGATGGATTTTGTCGGCAAGGTGGATGGCGTCGCGTTTGACGGCGGCACCGGCACCGACATGGCGATCGAGATCGGCTCGGGCCGGCTGATCCCCGGCTTCGAGGAGCAGCTGGTCGGCGCGACGGTGGGCGAGGAGCGGCAGATCGCCGTCACCTTCCCCGAGGATTACAATGCCGAACAGCTGAAGGGAAAGCCGGCGACGTTCGACCTGACCATCAAGCAGGTCAGCATCGCCCGCGCGCCGCAGGTGGATGAGGAGCTGGCGACGTCGCTGGGCCTGGAAAGCCTGGAACAGCTGCGCGGGCTGCTGCGCGGCCAGATCGAGCAGGAGCATAACGGCCTCACTCGCACGCACATGAAGCGCAAGCTGCTCGACCAGCTCGCCGCCGGCCATGATTTCGCGGTGCCGCCGTCGATGGTCGATGCCGAGTTCGAGCAGATCTGGGCGCAGCTGGAGCATGAGGCGACCCACGAAGCCGATCCGGCCGCCGCGCTTGCCGACATGGAAAAGGAGCGCGACGATTACCGCAAGATCGCCGAGCGCCGCGTGCGGCTGGGCCTGTTGCTGTCCGAAATTGGCCAGGCCAATGGCGTGGAAGTGACCGCGCAGGAAATGAACCGGTTGATCGCGCAGGCCGCCCAGCAATATGGGCCGGAAGATCGCCAGCGCTTCATCCAGTATATCCAGCAGGAGCCGATGGCCGCCGCCCAGCTGCGCGCCCCGCTCTATGAGGACAAGGTCGTCGACTGGCTGTTCGAGCGCGCCGAGATCACCGAGCGCAGCGTGACCCGCGCCGAGCTGGAAGCCGCGATCGAGAGCGAGGACGGTTTTGCCACCGGCACGCATGTTCACAATCATGATCACGACCATGACCATGATCACGCGCCCAAGAAGAAGAAGGCGGCCAAGAAGGCCGACGCCGAACCGGCGGTGACCGAGGCCCCGGCCGAGGCGGACGCCGGCGAGGCGCCCGCGCCCAAGGCCAAGAAGGCCGCCAAGCCCAAGGCGGCAAAGCCGGCCGAGGAAGCCGCCCCGGCCGAGGACGCGGCACCCGCCAAGAAGCCTGCGCGCAAGAAGAAGGCGGACGCCGAGGCCTGAGCACGCCGTACCGCGAAAGGGGGGCATTGAATGACGTCGCCGCGCATCGCCGTCATCCTGCCATGCTATAATGAGGAGGCGGCGATCGCGCAGACGGTCGCCGCCTTCCGCGCCGCGCTCCCCGATGCGCTGGTCTATGTCTATGACAATAACTCGCGCGACGGCACGGTGGCGGCCGCCGCCGGGGCAGGCGCGATCGTCCGCAGCGAGCGGATGCAGGGCAAGGGCAATGTGGTGCGCCGCATGTTCGCCGATGTCGATGCCGACATCTATGTGATGGCCGATGGCGACGCGACCTATGACGCGGCCAGCGCCCCGGCGATGATCACCCGGCTGATCGACGAACAGCTCGACATGGTGGTCGGCGCGCGGGTGATGCAGGATGAGGGCGCCTATCGCCGTGGCCACCGCTTCGGCAACCGGCTGCTCACCGGCATGCTGGCGCGCCTGTTCGGACGGAGCTTTACCGACATTCTATCGGGTTACCGGGTTTTCTCGCGTCGCTTTGTGAAGAGTTTCCCGGTGCTGTCCGCCGGGTTCGAGATCGAGACTGAAATCAGCGTCCATGCGCTGGAGCTGAAGATGCCGGTGGCGGAGGTTGAAACGCCCTATTTCGCGCGGCCGGATGGCTCCGCGTCGAAGCTCAACACCTATCGCGACGGCTGGCGCATCCTGAACACCATCCTGCGGCTCTATCGCATCGAGCGGCCGATGCTGTTCTTCGGTGTGATCGGGGCGGTGCTGGCGGGCGCGGGCCTGCTGCTCAGCGTCGATCTGGCGCTCACGTTCATGGACACCGGGCTGGTGCCGCGCCTGCCGACCGCCGTGCTGATAACGGGGATGATGCTGCTGGCCGCGCTCAGCTTCTTTGCCGGGCTGATCCTCGACACGGTCGTGCGCGGCCGGCAGGAAGTGCGCCGGCTGGCCTATCTCGCGCTGCCGGCGCCGGGGGCATGAGCCAGCGGCTCGCGCTCATCACCTATCTGGTCGATGATTATGACCGGGCGATTGCCTGGTTCACGCGCGTGCTGGGCTTCACGCTGTTGGAGGACAGCGCGTTGTCGGCGGACAAACGCTGGGTGGTGGTGGCGCCGCCCGGGGGCGGCACCGCGCTGCTGCTCGCCCGCGCGGCCGATGCAGGGCAGGCGGCCGGCATCGGCAATCAGGCGGGCGGGCGGGTGTTCCTGTTCCTGGAAACCGAGGATTTTGCAGCTGATTACAAGCAGCTCCTCGCAAATGGCGTAAACTTCCGCGAGGCGCCCCGGCACGAAGCCTATGGCACCGTAGCGGTGTTTGAAGACCTTTACGGCAATCGCTGGGACCTGATCGAACGGGCGCCGCCGGCGATCAGAAGCTGATCTGATCCATGCTGGTGATGACGGTGCCGAGAATGCCATACTCCTTGGCCTCCTCAGTCGTCATCCAGTAATCGCGTTCGATATCTTCGCGCACGCGCTCCACCGGCTGGCCGGTCTTTTCGGAAATCACGCGGGCCAGGCGCTCGCGCATCTTGATGATTTCCTTGGCCTGGATGGCGATGTCGGTCGCACGGCCGCCCGCCCCGCCCGAAGGCTGGTGGATCAGGAAGCGCGTATTGGGCAGGCAGAAGCGGCGTTCCTTGGGCGCGCCCAGGAAGATGTGGGTGCCGGCGCTCGCCACCCAGCCGGTGCCGACCACCGCGACCGGCGATTTGATGAAGGTGATGAGGTCGTGGATCGTATCACCCGATTCGACATGGCCGCCTGGCGAGTTGACGAAAATCTTGATCGGATCGTGGCTGACATGGTCGAGATAGAGCAGCTGGGCCGACACGGTCTGCGCCAGCTTCTGGTCGATTCCGCCGAAGACCATCACTGTGCGCGCTTCCAGAAACTTGCTCATCAGCAAGCCGGAGGCGGCGGGGCGGTCTTCATCTTCTTCGTCGAGACGGGGCAGGCGGAAATCGCGATCGAGCATGTGCAACCCTTTGGCAAGATGTGTCTGCGAGGTAGCGGTGCGGGGCTGCCGGCGCAAGGGACCGGCTCGCCGCCGCCCCAACGGTGGCATCATGGGGGGCTTGCGCGGGCCGCGCCAGCACCAGATATAGACGAGAACTTTTTGAGCAAGGACGCCTGATGCACCCCCTTCATAATTCGCTTGTGCCCATCGTGATCGAGCAGTCGAACCGTGGCGAGCGCAGTTTCGACATTTATTCGCGGCTGCTGCGCGAGCGGATCGTGTTCGTCACCGGCACGGTGGAAGACCATATGGCCTCGCTGATCACCGCCCAGCTGCTGTTCCTGGAATCGGAAAATCCGAAGAAGGACATCTTCATGTACATCAACTCGCCGGGCGGGGTGGTGACGGCCGGCATGGCGATCCACGACACGATGCAATATATCCGCCCGCGCGTCGGCACGGTGTGCATCGGCCAGGCGGCGTCGATGGGCAGCTTCCTGCTCGCCTCGGGCGAGCCGGGCATGCGGGTGGCGCTCACCAATGCGCGGATCATGATCCACCAGCCGTCTGGCGGCGCCCAGGGCCAGGCCAGCGACATCGAGATCCAGGCCAAGGAAATCCTGCGCATCCGCCAGCGGATGAACGAGCTCTACGCCAAATATACCGGCCAGCCGCTCGACGTGATCGAGTCGGCGATGGAGCGCGACAAATTCATGTCGGCGGACGAAGCCAAGGGTTTTGGCCTGATCGACGAGGTTTTCGACAAGCGCCCGCAGCCAAATGAAGACAGCAGCGCGGCGGCATGAATTTTTTACCCACAAGCATAACGTGATTTTGGTGATTGTGGGATTGATGGTGGGCGGTCTACACTGATCGCCCCATGGGCGCGCGCGTCGTCGGGCGCGAAGGATGGTTTGAATGACAAAGCTCACTGGCGGTGACTCGAAGAGCACGCTCTATTGCTCGTTCTGCGGCAAGTCGCAGCACGAGGTGCGCAAGCTGATCGCGGGCCCCACCGTGTTCATCTGCGACGAATGCGTCGAGCTGTGCAACGACATCATCCGTGAAGAGACGAAATCGGCGCTGGTTTCCAAGAAGGATGGCGGCGTGCCGAGCCCGCAGGAAATCTGCGACGTGCTCGACGATTATGTGATCGGCCAGAGCCGCGCCAAGCGGGTGCTTTCGGTCGCTGTCCACAACCATTACAAGCGCCTGAATTACGGCCAGAAGGGCGCCGACGTCGAACTGGCCAAGTCGAACATCCTGCTCGTCGGCCCCACCGGCTGCGGCAAGACGCTCTTGGCGCAGACGCTGGCGCGCATTCTCGACGTGCCCTTCACCATGGCCGATGCGACGACGCTGACCGAGGCGGGCTATGTCGGCGAGGATGTGGAGAACATCATCCTGAAGCTGCTGCAGGCGAGCGACTATAATGTCGAGCGTGCCCAGCGCGGCATCGTTTATATCGACGAGATCGACAAGATCAGCCGCAAGGCCGAAAACCCCTCCATCACCCGCGATGTATCGGGCGAGGGCGTGCAGCAGGCGCTGTTGAAGCTGATGGAAGGCACCACCGCCAGCGTGCCGCCGCAGGGCGGGCGCAAGCATCCGCAGCAGGAATTCCTGCAGGTGGACACCACCAATATCCTGTTCATCTGCGGCGGCGCCTTTTCGGGGCTGGAAAAGATCATCGGCGACCGGCTGCAGGGCAAGTCGATCGGCTTCGGCGCGCATGTCGCCGCGCCCGAGGAGCGCCGCACCGGCGAGGTGCTGAAGAGCGTGGAGCCGGAAGATCTGCTGAAGTTCGGCCTGATCCCCGAATTTGTCGGCCGCTTGCCGGTGATCGCGACGCTGGAGGACCTCGACGTCGCCACGCTGGTGAAGATTCTGACCGAGCCCAAGAACGCGCTGGTCAAGCAGTATCAGAAGCTGTTCGACATGGAGAATGTCGATCTGGGCTTTACCGAGGATGCGCTGACCACGGTCGCCAAGCGGGCGATCGACCGCAAGACCGGCGCGCGCGGGCTGCGCTCGATCCTGGAAGGCATTTTGCTAGACACCATGTTCGACCTGCCCAGCATGGACGGGGTCGACCAGGTGATGATCGACAAGGACGTGGTCGACGGCCGCAAAGAGCCGGTTCGGGTCTATGCCAAGAAGGAAAAGGCCGGCGACGCGGCCTGACTTTGTGTAACAAGGAGTAGGGAATGGCCGCACACGACCGGGTGATCGCGGCCGACCCTTTGCCGAAAGCACTGAAATGATCGTGGCGGAAGGAATGATCCGCCTGATCGGCACGGCCGAGCGCCGCGCGGTGTGCGCGATGCTGGCGCGCGCCTTTGCCGACGATCCGGCGATGTGCTGGCTGTTTCCGGAACCCGCAGCGCGGGCGCGCCGGCTGCCGGGGCTGTTCCACATCCTCTATAACAGCGACGGTCCGCGCGGCGTGCGGCTGGCGACCGGAGAGCTGGAAGCGGCGACACTGTGGCGTGGCCCCGGGGCGGCCGAAACCGGGCTGGGCGAAATGCTGCGCCAGGCCTTGCCGCTGCTGTCGACCTTCGGCCTGGCGCTGCCGCGCGCGCTGGCGCTGAGCGAGGCGATCGACCTGCACATGCCGCGCGAACCCTTCTGGTATCTGCACATTGCCGGCTGCGATCCGGTGCATCAGGGGAGGGGGCTGGGCCGGGCGGCGGTTTCGGCCGGGCTTGACCGGTTCACCGGCACGCGCCTGCCCGCTTATCTGGAAACCGCGACCGAGCGGAACCTGGGCTTCTATCAGAGCCTGGGCTTTCGCGTGATTGCCGACTGGCGCGTGGGGCGCGACGGCCCGCGCTTCTGGTCGATGCGGCGCGAGGCGGTTTAGCCGCGCCCGGTCAGGCGGCGATGCAGACGAAGACGCGCAGATCGTCCGCACCCGCCTGTTCGCGCCAAGCGGTGCGCGCGGCGACGACATCACCATATTGCGGATTGACATAGGCAAGCACGATATCCGCCGCAGGATCGGCGCGCTTGGCCGCTTCGAGCTGCTCCAGACAGCCGGACAGAATATCTGCCTCGAAGCTGTTGTAGAGATAGCAGAAAAGATTGCCGGCGGGCGGCACATAGTCGGCGGCATTGCCCTGCCAGAATTCGGGCGTCTGCCGGGCGCCGCCGCGCGTCAGGAAGATCGCGCTGTTGCGGCGGGCGATCTCGGTCAGGATCGGCGAATATTCGACACCAATCGCGCGCCGGAAGGTCTTGGCCGCGGCGAGCAGCACGATCCGCCCCTTGCCGCAGCCATAATCGATGAAGCTATAGTCGGCCGGGTCGATCCCCGCACAGGCAATCGTCTGGTCGAGCACATGGCCGCCGCTGGCCTGATAATGATGGCTGGAGCGGCGGATGTCGTCGGGAAAGTCGAGCGCGCTCATCATCACTTCGCGGCTCGTGTCGGTGCCCCATTGCCGGTCAAACGCCTGTTCGGCACGCGCTGCCGCACGGGCGGCGGGGTGGAGCGCGGCCAGATGCTTGCGCGCCGTCTTGAACGCGGCCACCGCGATCTGGCCCGGGGTGCGGCCGGCAAGCGCGCGAGCGATCCGGTTCGGCCATGACGATGATAGCGGGGAAGACTGGGACACGCGCCATCCTTGGGGAAGTTGCACCCGTTGGGATAGGCACATCTTGGTTGCCGCTTTGCTAACGCCGCGACGAGGCGGGGCGCGAACGGGCTATAGCGTCGCTTCGATCGCGCGGGCGGCTTGATCCGGGTCGGCGGCCTGGGTGATCGGCCGGCCGATCACCAGGATGGAGGCACCAGCATCGGCCGCCTGGCGCGGGGTGACGACGCGCTTCTGATCGCCCGCAGCGCCATCGGGCAGGCGCAGCCCCGGCACCACCAGAAACCCCTTGGGCCAGGCGCGGTGGACGGCGGCGACTTCCTCCCCCGAACAGACGACGCCATCGACACCGGCCGAGCGGGCCAGCTCCGCCAGCCGCAGCACCTGATCATGCGGGCTGTGCGCCACGCCGATCGAGGACAGGTCGCTCGCATCAAGGCTGGTCAGCGTGGTGACCGCCACCACCTTGGTGCCGGTCGGGGCGGCGGCTTTAGCATCTTCCAGCATCGCCCGGCCGCCGGCGGCGTGCACCGTCAGCACTGCCGGCGCGAGCGGACGCAGCGCCTGCACCGCCTTTGCCACCGTATTGGGAATGTCGTGCAGCTTCAGGTCCAGAAAGATCGGCAGGCCAAGTTCCGCCATCTGGTGCACGCCGTGCGGCCCGTGCGCGCAGAAGAATTCCAGCCCCAGCTTGATGCCGCCGACATGGCGCCGCACCTTGGCCGCGATGGCGCTGGCCCGGGCAAGATCGGGCGTGTCAATGGCGACGAAAATCTTGTTCACGCAACCCCCGGCGGCACGGCGCTGGGGATGGCGGCCGGGGGCAGGGGGGATTCTTCGGCAATGGCGGCAGCAGCAGCATTGGCGGCACCGCGCAGATCGGCAATCGCCCGCTCGGCCGCGCCCAGCCGCTGGCGCAACCGCCAGCGCACGGCGTGGTGCCACAGCATCATCGGCAGCCAGCCGAGCAGAAAGGCAATGCCCAGCAGCAGCGGCAGGTTCACCTCCACCTGCACCGCGAACAGGTGCAGCTGAACCCAGGTCCAGTTGGCCTGGATGAACAGCGCGGCGATCACCGCGACCAGAAAGAGGAACAGAGTTTTCAGAAACCGCATCGGATACCCCTTTCCGCCAGCAGCTTAGGCGGTTGTCCCTGCATTTTCCAGCCTCAGCCGATTTCGCGGCGCAGCTGCGCGATCAGCGGCTGCACCTGTTTCAGGCGCGGTTCCTCCTCGTCCAGCACGGCGATGAATGCCGCGCGCTTGATCGCGGCGATCCGGTCCGGCTTCATCCGCGCATTGGCGGGCAGGGTGGAGACGACGATGTCGACCAGCCGGTCGGCACCATGCAGGCGCCCCCACAGATAATCATTCTCGCGATAGGCGCGGCTGAAGAACGCGCCGAAGCTGGCAAACTGGATGCCTTTCAGCGTGGCCTCGGCGCCGCCGCTGCGGATCGCGACGGCGTCGTCGGGGGCGATCCGGTCGACCTTGATCGGGTCGAACTCGTCGAGCCCCTCTCCCTGCAGCATGGGGAGCGTCGCCACGTCGAAATAGGGAAAACCCAGATAGGCCAGCAGCATCGGCCGGCGCACCTCACGCGAGGCCGCCGTCAGCGCGGCGGACAGGCGCACCTCGGTCTCGTCATCAAGCGGTTTCAGGTTGAGCGAGGCGGCGAACTGCGCGAGCAGGGCGCGGGCATCCTCGCGCAGCGCCAGTACCTCTCGGCGCAGGTGCAGGTGCGGCTCGGTGCGCTTGGCATCCAGATAGGTGGCGAGCGAGGCATAGATCGCCTCGCGCAGGCCGGTCAGCGCGGCTTCGTCGTGCAGCGGTTCGAGCTCGGTCAGCCGCCGCGCGAGCAGGCGCAGCCGGCGGATGCGAAAGCCCAGGTCATAATCGCGCAGGAACGCGATCATCTCCGCGCTGGTGCCGCCGGCAAAGGTGGGCCGCGTCTCCGCCATGCCGAACGCCATCACCGCACGCTCCACCGCGCGGCGGATGGTGCGCAGCCGCCGCATGCCGGGCTCGCCACCGATGGCGAACAGGGTCTGGCTGGTGAATTCGATGACTCCGGCCAGCTTCAGATGGCCATAAGCGGCATAGCCATAGCCCGCCTTGGCGGCAGCGGCCTGTTGCGCGCGGCGCCGCCAGGTGGCGAGGCGGGGAATCGTGGGGTGATCGAGGAAGAAGGTGTTGCCGAACAGCGCCTCCACCTCGCGCTCCACCTCGGGGCGGATATGGGCGATGATCTCCGCCATCCGCTCCACCCGGCGGCTATGGTCGGCAATGGCATCCAGATTGTCGCGAATCGGCTGCTGGCGCGGCAGTTCGGATGCGGCGCCGATGATCGTCTGGAAAAAGCCGGGCGTCGCCGCCTTGCGCGGTTCGACGCTCTCGGGCTTTCCGCCGGGAAACGGATCGATATAGACGAAGCGCCGGTCGACCTGGCGCCGGGCCGGGCGCTCGCGCAGCGCGTCGATCGCCGGGCGGAACGGGGCATTGGCCAGCACCGACCCGTCGATCAGCACCGCGTTTTCAGCGGTGCCGGCCGCATAATGGCGCGGCAGCATCTGCTTCAGAAAGGCGTCGCGGCTGGGCCATTCCATGTTGCGCTCGGCCAGCACGCCGTCCAGCTCGCCGATGGTGGCGGGCGGAAAGGCGCCGGGAAAGCTGGAGGTGGCACGCGCCGCGAACGCCAGTTCGCCAATGCTGGCAAGCGCGCCGCTCGACGAGCCGAGATCGCGGAACGGAAAGATCAGCCGGTGCTCGGTCTCGATCACTTCGGGCGGCGAATGGAGCACCAGCCGCTCCGGATGGCCGCCAAAATCGGTGACGGTAACGAACAGGTCGAGCGGCTGGCGATCGGGGAGCAACCGTCGCCCCTTGGGTGCCGCTGCCATCGCCTCGAACGCATCGAGCACCAGGTTCAGGAAGCGGGGGCCGCCAAAGGGCGGCTCGAACCAGCGTGAGCGGACGAATTTGGAGAGTTTCTCGCGCACCTCGTCGCGCGTTGCGGGCTCGACCAGCCGGTCGACCGCATCGCCCGAGCGGCGCTCGGCGGCCCAGGCGATCGGCACCGCCCAGAATTTCGACAGCCGGTTCTGCGGCGCCTGTGCAGGGTCCAGCAGATGCTCGATATCGGCCGAGTCGAACCACAGATCGGTCAGCGGCTCCAGCGACTGACCGGTGCTGATCGCCTGCGCCAGGAAGATGCCGTTGATGCCGCCCGCGCTGGCGCCGGCAATGATGTCCACCAGCACGCGCAGCCGGATGCGATGCTCGTCCTGAATTTCCTGCAGCAGCGCGCGATACACGCCCTGGCTGCCGCCGGCGGGCGTGCGGCCTTCGTGAAAGGCGCAGCTGGCCCGCGCCAGCCGCCAGATCTCCTTGGTGATGCCGTGCATATACACGGCCAGGCTGATGCCGCCGTAACAGATGAGCGCGAGGCGCAGTTCCTGTTCGCGGTTCATGCCTCTCCCTTGCTGCGCTTTTGGGGGAGCGTAGCCTGTTGCTTATACGGTGGAAAGGGTGGTGCCGGTTGCAGGGATCGAACCCGCGACCTTCGGTTTACAAAACCGCTGCTCTACCAGCTGAGCTAAACCGG
>NZ_JAIESM010000015.1 GCF_019746015.1 Sphingomonas sp.
GGCCGCTTCATGGTGGCCATATAGCGGCGATGGCAAGGCTCGGCGACTGGATCGATGTGCGGCGCGACGGGATTTACCTGCCCGCCGCCGATGCCTGGATCGACCCCGCCACGCCCAAGCCGCGCGCGCTCATCACCCATGGCCATGCCGACCATGCCCGCGCCGGCCATGGCGCGGTGCTGGCAACGGCCGAGACGCTCGCCATCATGGCCGCGCGCTATGGCCCGCAGCCGGGCCAGCCGGTGCGCTATGGCGAGGCGGTGCGGCTGGGCGAGGTGGGCGTGCGGTTCGTGCCGGCGGGGCATGTGCTGGGCTCCGCGCAGATCGTGCTGGAGCAGCGCGGCGAACGCGTCGTCGTCTCGGGCGATTACAAGCGCCGCGCCGACCCGACCTGCGCCGCGTTCGAGCCGGTCAGCTGCGACGTATTCATTACCGAGGCGACCTTTGGCCTGCCCGTCTTCCGCCATCCGCCGACCGCTGAGGTGGTCGCCCGCCTGCTCGTCGCGCTTGCCGCCGATCCGCGCCGCGCGGTGCTGGTCGGTGCCTATGCGCTGGGCAAGGCGCAGCGGCTGATCGCGGAGCTGCGCCGCGCCGGGCATGATGCCCCCATCTATCTGCACGGGGCGATGGTGAAGCTGTGCGCGCTCTATGAGGCGCAGGGCGTGGCGCTGGGGCCGCTGCTGCCGGTCGGCGATCTGCCCCGGGCGGCGCTGGCCGGCCATATCGTGATCGCCCCGCCCTCGGCGCTTGCCGATCGCTGGGCGCGGCGGCTGCCCGATCCGCTCACCGCGATGGCCTCGGGCTGGATGCGGGTGCGCCAGCGCGCGGTGCAGCGCGGGGTCGAGCTGCCGCTGATCCTGTCCGACCATGCCGACTGGGACGAGCTGACGCAGACGGTGCAGGAAGTCGGCGCCGGGCAGATCTGGGTCACCCATGGCCGCGACGATGCGCTGGTCCACTGGTGCGCCACCCGCCAGATCAGCGCGCGGGCGCTGGCGCTGGCCGGTTATGAGGATGAGGGGGAATAGGGTTGGTGGGTTTTTGAGGCGGAGCGGGCCGGTGCCGTCGCGGGTCAGCTCAACTGAAACCGCCTCAAACCATCAGGCCGCGACCGCGTCGTCGTCGGCGGCGAAAAGCCAGGCTTCGGCTTCGTCCATCGAATTGAAATAGCGCACGAAGCGGTTGCCGGCGGCGCGCTTCAGCTGCATCCGCGCCAGGCTGGACGCCTGCACAAAGGCCAGTTTGCGTGAACGGAAGCGCGGATCGGCGAGCACATCGCCCCAGGCGGCGACGATATCCTGCGCCTGGATTTTCATCGCGCGGATGTCCGCCAGCGTCAGATGCTCATTGGGGCCGCACTGCAGCTTTGCATAGGCGCGCGCTTGCTCGGCACGAAAGGCACCAATGTCATCGCGCGAGAAGAAACCGCCCAGCGTGATGACGACGAGATTGCGCGGTACATCGACCGAAAAGGAGAAATTTGCGTCCATGTGCCGCTATTTATGGGGGGCACCTTGCCAAAGGGTAAAATCCTATCCTTCCAATGCCTTCGCCCGGCGGCGCTGCACGCTGCTGCCGATGCCCATCGCCTCGCGATATTTGGCGACGGTGCGCCGGGCGATGTCGAAGCCCTTCTCCTTCAGCATTTCGACCAGGCTGTCGTCGGACAGGATGTCGCGCCCCTCGGCCGAGATCAGGGCCTTGAGCGCCGCCTTCACCGCCTCGGCCGACACCGCATCGCCGCCATCGGCCGCCTGGATCGCGCTGGTGAAGAAATATTTGAGCTCGAACAGCCCGCGCTCGCACGACAGATATTTGTTGCTGGTCACGCGGCTCACGGTCGATTCGTGCATCTCGATCAGGTCGGCGATCTGCTTCAGCGTCATCGGCTTCAGATGCGCGACGCCGTGCAGGAAAAACGCCTCCTGCTGCTTCACGATTTCGGTGGCGACGCGGATGATGGTGCGCTGGCGCTGGTCGAGCGCTTTCACCAGCCAGTTGGCGCTGGCCAGCATGTCGCCCAGCCAGGCGCGCGCCGCCTTGTCCTGCGGCCCGGCCGACAGCTCGGCATAATAGCGGCGATTGACCAAGAGGCGCGGCAGCGTGGCCGCATTCATCTCGATCGCCCAGCCATCGCCCCGGCGGGCGACGAAAATGTCGGGCACGACCGGCTGCGCCGGCTCGCCGCCATAGCGCGCGCCGGGCTTGGGGTCATAGCCGCGCAGTTCACGGATCATGTCGGCCATGTCCTCGTCATCGACGCCGCACAGCCGCTTCAGCCGTGCCAGCTCGCCGCGCGCCAGCAGGTCGAGATTGGCGATCAGCCGCGCCATCGCCGGGTCATAGCGGTCGGCCTCGCGCGCCTGCAGCGCCAGGCATTCGGCCAGGTCGCGCGCGCCGACGCCGGTCGGGTCGAAGCCGTGGATCACCGCCAGCACCGCTTCGACGCGCGCGAGCGGCACCGCCAGCCGGTTGGCGATCTCCAGCAGCGGCACCAGCAGATAGCCGGCGGCGTCGATCTGGTCGATCAGGTGCGCCGCGATGATCAGGTCGGTGCCCGACAGTGCATGGCCGGCCTGGGCGAGCAGATGGTCGGCCAGGCTGATCGCGCTTTCGGCCAGCCCTTCCAGCTCGGGCGCGTCGCCGCCGCGTTCGGCGCCGGTCAGGCTCAGCGCACCGTCGAGCACGCTGTCGGCCGCGCAGTCATGGTGGAAGGTCTCGGCCATCATGTCCACGTCGAGCGCGGCCTCGCCGCTGGCCTCGGGCGCTTCGAGCAGCGCGTCGGCGCTGGCCGGCTCGCCCGCGCCGGTGCCGAAATCGTCGCCCTGATCGTCGCCGGCATCGCCCGTATCGGCAAAGTCGGCAGGGCCGTCGTCATCGGGGCCACTCTCGCTGCCCGCCTCCAGCAGCGGGTTGCGCTCCACTTCCTCGGCAATCACTGCCTCGATCTCGACATTCGACAGCGCCAGCAGGCGGATCGCCTGCTGCAGCTGGGGCGTCATCACCAGCGTCTGTGCCTGGCGCAGGTCCAGGCGCGGGGCGAGGCTCATCGCGGCGCCCGCCGGTGCGCGGCGGCCCGGGCCGCTGGCGGAAGGTTTCGCGATGCCGCCATCGCTGCCATGCTAGAGCGAGAAGGTCTCGCCCAAGTAAAGCCGGCGGACATTCGCGTCGGCCACCAGCTCGTCGGGCGAGCCGGCAAACAGCACCCGGCCATCATAGATGATATAGGCGCGGTCGACGATTTCGAGCGTCTCGCGCACATTATGGTCGGTGATCAGCACGCCGATGCCGCGATCCTTCAGCTGTGCAACCAGTTCGCGGATATCGGCGATGGAGATCGGGTCGATGCCGGCAAAGGGCTCGTCGAGCAGGATGATCGACGGGTCCGCCGCCAGCGCGCGGGCAATCTCCGCGCGGCGCCGCTCGCCGCCCGACAGCGCCATTGCCGGCGCGTCGCGCAGCCGGGTCAGCCCGAATTCGCCCAGCAGTTCGTCGAGCCGCGCCATCCGCGCCGCGCGGTCGGGCTCGACCAGTTCGAGCACGGCAAGGATGTTCTTTTCCACCGACAGCCCGCGAAAGATCGATGTTTCCTGCGGCAGATAGCCCAGCCCCAGAATCGCGCGCCGATACATGGGCAGCCCGGTGATATCGACGCCATCGAGCATGATGCGGCCCGAATCGGGCTTCACCAGCCCCATCACTGAATAGAAGCAGGTGGTCTTGCCCGCGCCATTGGGGCCGAGCAGGCCGACCACCTCGCCATGGCCGACGCCGACCGACACGTCATAGAGCACCGGCCGCTTGTCATAGGCCTTGGCGATCGAGACGACGGCGAGACCGTCGCTCGCCGAACGCGCGCCGGGCGATTGGGGTGGGGCCGTGCGGGTCATGTCATCCATGGCAGTATCCGTCGCGTCGTCCCGGCCCCTTTGGCAGGATTCTTGCAGCAAATATCGGGTGCCGTCGAGGGGGTATCAGGGGGTCGGCGGATCGGCGGGCTTGTCGCGCTTGGGGACGGAGAAGCGCCCGGTCACGCGGCCGGTGGTGCCGGGCGCCGCCGTGCCGGGGGCCGGATTGCCGACGGCGGCGCCATCGATCACCGCATGGCCGGTATCCAGATTGATGGTCAGCCGCGCGCCGTTCACATTATTGCCGTTCTGGGCCAGCGACACCGCGCCGATCATCGTCACCACGCGGCGGTTGAGGTCATAGATCGCATATTGGCTGCGCCCGACCTGATCGGGCCGGGTGACGACGACATTGCCGGCCGCGTCCAGCCGCGAGACTTCGGGCGAACCATCGACCACCTTGCCGGTATAGGCCACCGTCATCCGCCCGGCGGTCACCGTCATTTCCGCCTGGCGAACATTGACATTGCCGGTCAGGATGACGCGATTGGCCTGGTCCTGCAGCTCGATATGGTCGGCGCCAAAGTCGATCGGCGCGGTCGAATCATGGCGGGCAGACTGCGCGCCGACCAGCGCGGCGGGGCCAGCCATGGCGACAAGGCCGATTGCGGCAAGGAAGGCGGCGCGGGTCATTGCCGGCTATTTCCCCTTTCCGGGCCGCAACCGCAAGTGGGCACGGCCATCCAGCTGCACGACTCGGCCGGTAATGTCGGCGCTCATCCGGTCGGCTGAAAAGCTGCCGCGCGGCAGCGTGCCGGTCACCGGGGCGCTGCTGGTCAGCCGCTGCGCTTTCAGGTCGATCACCGCGCCCTCGGTGCGCACCTGATAGCCGCGCGCCGATTCGAAGCGGACGCCGCCGTCAATCGCGACGCTGTCGCGCTTCAGGTCATATTCGCCATGGTCGGCGCGCAGGTCGGCGGGGCCGTCGGCCAGGTTGATCTCGCCGTGCAGCGCTTTCAGCTGGACCACCGGGTCGCTCGACGATTTCTGCGTGGCGCTGTCGGCGGTCAGCACGAAGGGGCGGCCTTGCTGATCCTCGCCGCGATAGGTGGCCGCGCGCAGCCGCAGCCGTTCGCGCGCCACCTCGACCTTGTTCTTGTCGAGCAGGAACGACACATCGCCGCCGCCGCGCAGCGGCATGAACACCAGAAACGCCGCCAGCACGCCGATCGACACCGGCAGGCCGGCGCGCGAGCCGGCCACCACCATGTCGTGCCGGCTGCCCGGCCGCGCCCAGAGCCGCCGCGCCGAGCGGTCTCTGAGCGCCTGGTCAGACATGGTGCGGCTCAGACATGGTGCGGCTCAGACATGCGCGAACAGATCGATTTCGGGCCAGCCGGCCAGGTCGAGCTCGGCGCGCCAGGGCAGGAAATCGAAACAGGCCTGGGCGAGCGCGGTGCGCCCCTCGCGCGCCAGCCGCCGGTCGAGCTCGGCCTTGATCGCGTGAAGATAGCGCACGTCGGACGCGGCATAATCGCGTTGCGCGTCGGACAGGTCGGGCCCGCCCCAGTCCGACGATTGCTGCGCCTTGGACAGATCCTGCCCCAGCAATTCACGGGTCAGCTCCTTCAGGCCGTGCCGGTCGGTATAGGTGCGCACCAGCCGCGACGCCGTCTTGGTGCAATAGACGGGCGCCGCCATCACCTGCAGATAATATTTGATCGCCGCCAGATCGAACCGGGCGAAATGATAGAGTTTCAGCTTGGCCGGGTCGGCCAGAACGCCGCGCAGATTGGGTGCGGCATAATTGCTGCCCGGGCCAAAGCGGACCAGATGCTCGTCGCCGGTGCCGTCGGCCAGCTGCACCACGCACAGCCGGTCGCGCTGGGTGACAAGGCCCATCGTCTCGGTATCGACCGCAATCGCACTGGATGCGGCAAACAGCCCGGCGGGAATGTCTTCTTCATGGAAATGCACGCTCATCCTTGTCGCCTAGCGCCTCGCGCGCATGCGCTCAATGGGGGAGCATCGCGCGGCCGCTGTGCGGGTTATGCGAGTCGCGCGTATGATGGCCGATCGGGCTGCTGCGGGGGGAGGGCGCGGCCGGGCACCGCCATCGGCCAGCCGCCCGATTCGCACGACGGAGCGCGCAGAAAACCGGGATTCAGACAAGAATTGGGCGAAACCATGGTTCAGCAACATTGCCCATGACGAATTTATTCGCCCGGCTATCGCTTTTGCGATATGGCTTTTATCGCGCAAAGAGTTATGAGCGCGACGAAGACCTGCGTTCGTCGTCCGACGCTTGGGTTCTTGCGTGTGTAGGTGGGCGATCCGGGAAGACGAACAGGGCATGAGTTTCGATAAAGGGCGGCGCGGTGGCCGCGGCAGAGACAAGCGTGATGGTTTCGGGGATGATTTCGGCGGATTTGATCGCGGCTTTGGCGGCGATCGCTTCGGCGGGGATCGTTTTGGCGGTGACCGTTTCGGTGGTGGTGGCGATCGCTTCGGTGGCGGCGGTGGTGACCGATTTGGCGGTGGCGGCGGCTTTGGCGGCGGCGGCGGTGGTTTCCGTGGCGGCGGCGGTGGCGGTGGTCGCGGCATGCCGCCCCAGGTCGTTGGCGAAGGCACCGGCGTCGTAAAATTCTTCAACGCGCAAAAGGGCTTCGGCTTCGTCGTGCGCGACGATGGCGGCGAGGATGTGTTCGTGCACATCTCGGCGGTCGAGGCAGCGGGCCTTGCCGGTCTGGCGGAAGGCCAGCCGCTCGGCTTCACGCTGGTTGATCGCGGGGGCCGCATCTCGGCGACCGACCTCAAGATCGACGGCGAGCCGATGCCGGTGACCGATCGCGCCCCGCGCGCCCCGGCGGCCGGTGCCCCACAGCGCCAGCTGACCGGGGAAAAGGCGACCGGCACGGTCAAGTTCTTCAACGCGATGAAGGGCTTCGGCTTCATTCAGCGCGATGACGGCCAGCCTGATGCCTTTGTCCATATCTCGGCGGTGGAGCGGGCCGGCATGCCGACGCTCAACGAAGGCGACCGGCTCGAATTCGAGCTGGAGGTTGACCGGCGCGGCAAATATGCCGCCGTCAATCTGGCACCGGCACAGTAAGCGCTTCTGCCCGGCTGGCCAGCACCGGCCGGGCATTTCCCAACCGCAATGCCCGATTTCCGCCGCGCAACACCACGCGACATCGCGGCCGTCCATGCCCTCGTCGAATCGGCCTATCGTGGTGACTCGGCCCGCCGCGGCTGGACGCATGAGGCCGATCTGCTCGGCGGCCAGCGCACCGATGCGCAGGAAATCGCCGCCCTCATCGCCGATCCCGCCCATTATCTGATGCTGATGGGCGATGGCGCCGCACTGGTCGGCTGCGCCGATATCGCCGACCGGGGCGGCGGCCTGGCCTATCTCGGCATGCTGAGCATCGCGCCCGGTCGCCAGGCCGGCGGGCTGGGCAAGGCGCTGATCGCGGCGGCCGAACGCGTTGCCGCACAGCATTTCCACGCCCGTACGGTCGAGATGACCGTCATCCGCCAGCGCACCGAGCTGATCGCTTATTATGCCCGGCGCGGCTATGCCCTCACCGGCGAGACGCGACCCTTCCCCTATGGCGATGCGCGGTTCGGCGATCCGCGGCGCGACGATCTGGATTTCGTCGTGCTGGCAAAGCCGCTCACGTCACCAGCTGTTTGAGCGTTTCGAGCGTGTCGGCCTCCGCCGCCGGCTTGTCGGTGCGGATGCGCGCGATGCGGGGAAAGCGCATCGCCACGCCCGATTTGTGCCGGGTGGAGGCGTGGATCGAATCGAACGCGATCTCCAGCACCAGCGTTTTCGCCACTTCGCGCACCGGGCCGAAACGGGCGATGCTGTTCGCGCGCACGAACGCGTCGAGCTGTTTCAGCTCGGCATCGCTGATCCCCGAATAGGCCTTGCCCACCGGCAGCAGCGCGCCATCCGCCGCCCAGCAGCCAAAGGTGAAATCGGAATAATAAGAGGATCGCCGCCCGGCGCCGCGCTGCGCATACATCACCACGCAATCGGCGGTCAGCGGCGCGCGCTTCCATTTGTACCACAGCCCGGCGCGGCGCCCGGCGACATAGGGGGCATCGCGCCGCTTGAGCATCACCCCTTCGATCGCGGCGTCGCGCGCGCCGTCGCGCAGCCGCTCGAGCGCGGCGAAATCCTCGGCCGCAATCAGCGCGGACAGGTCGAAGCGGTCGGCCGGCAACTGCGGCATCACCCGTTCGAGCGCCGCCCGCCGCGCGCTCCAGGGCTCGTCGCGCAGATCCACGCCGCCCTCGAACAGCAGGTCGTACAGGCGGACAAAGGCCGGATAGCGCGCCTGCAGCCGCGCGTCGGCCGCCTTGCGCCCCAGCCGCTGCTGCAGCGCGTTGAAGCTCGCGGCGGCCTGATCCGCGCCGTCCAGCCCCACACCTTGTGCGGCGCCGCGCACCATCAGCTCGCCATCGGCGACGCCCGCCAGCGTGAAGGCGGCGGCGATTTCGGGAAAGCTCGCGGTGATATCGTCGCCGCCCCGGCTGTAGAGCCGCGTCGCGCCGCCGCTGCGCACCAGCTGGATGCGGATACCATCCCACTTCCACTCAGCGGCATAGTCCGCCAGGTCCACGGCCGCGCCGTCAAACGGCTGGGCGAGCATGAAGGCGCGGAACAGCGGCTGCTCGTCGAGCGCGGGCTTCGCGCCCCCCTCGCCCCAGGCGAACAGCGCGGCATAGGGGGGGGCAAGGCCGTGCCAAAGCTCCTCCACCTCGGCGAGATCGACACCGAACGCCTCGGCAAAGCCGGCCTTGGCCAGCCGCGCCGACACGCCGACGCGCAACGCACCCGTCGCCAGCTTGAGCAGGGCAAAGCGCTCCTCCGCGCTCATCCGGTCGAGCAGCGCGGCGAGCAGGTCGGCCGCATCGGCGCGGGGCGCGGCGGCGAGCATGCCGACGCATTCGGCCAGGCCCGGCGGCCCGGCCGGCGGCACCGGCGGATCGGGCCAGATCAGCGCCACCGTCTCCGCCGTGTCGCCCACATAATCGCGGCTCAGGCGGAACAGCACCGGGTCCACCCGCGCTTCCACCGCGCGGCGCACGGTGGCGGGCTTCACCGCCGGCAGATCGAGCGTGCCGGTGAGCGCGGCCAGCGCCCAGCCGCGATCGGGGTCCGGCTGCTCGCGCAGAAAGGCGCCGAGCAAAGCGAGCTTGGCATGGCGCGAGCGGGTGTAGATCAGCGCGTCCAGCAACGCCGCGAACGCGCGCACGCTCAGCCCCGCTGGAAGAACATCAGCATCACCAGCCGGCCATCCGCGCCCGACCGGCCGAAACCGGGCGCCGCATCGTGGAACAGCCACGGGCTGAACAGCAGCAGCCGGTTGAAGCGCATCGGCACGCTCATCACCTTTTCCCAGCGCGCGGGGTGGCGCGTGTCGCGGTTGACGACATCCTCGATGAGCGCGTTGACATCGCCATAGCCGCTCGCCGCCAGCGCCATGTCGGTCGCGGGCACGCGTTCCAGCCCGGTCGGGCGGTGGCGGAAAAAATCGGTGCCGCCGCGGGCATGCTCGGGCAGGCTGAGATAGAGGATGCCCGAATAGAAGCACGGGTCGATATGCACGCCCGACAGCCCCTTGTCGCCGGCGAGCGTCAGCCGGCAATGGCCATGGCTGGTGCCCGGCATGGGGACGAGCGGCACGCCGACAATGCCGGAGGCCGCCGCCTCCAGCCCCTGCAGCGCCAGCGCCCGGTCAGACAGCAGGCCGGGATAATTGCCCTGCTTCAGCGCCGGATCATAGTTCAGCCCCAGGGCTGCGGCGCGCACGGCATGCGGATCGGGCAGGAAATCGTCGATGACGAGCAGCGAGGGGAGCATGGCCAAACCCTGCCCAAGCCAGGCGCGGACGGCAAGAGGTGGGGGTGAGGGCGGGGGAAGCCCGAACCGCTGGGCGGTAACCTGTCCGGCTGGTGGTCCCGCCGGATTAGCCACGAGCATCGGCTGGTATACCGCGTGGCCGGCAGCGGCGAGGGTCAGATGCTGCAGGTGGCGCAGTGCCGGTATCATTATTGATGCTCAACGAGGAACCCCGTTGACATGTAGGAAATTCCGATTCAGAGATTCACAATGGCGCGTAGAGGAGGCTCTGCGCGTCGCTTGATTCTGACCCTACTTGGATCGCTCCGGGAGTTCGGGTGAAGCATTTCAACGCTATCCTGACCTGCAAATGAAACCCATCCACCCCAAGTTTGGCAATCCGCCGCTTTTCGAACAGGCGATCGCTGTCGTGTTCGACGCAATCCCAACATTCTCGCTAGGAGACTTCGGCAAGTTTTGGTCGCGCATTGACGATGAGTTTGACACTTGCGAGGCCCGACCGATTGTCGATCCGCGTTTTGAAGCCTTTGATCAACCACCCCATCTCGGCTTCGAGATGCGTCTGGTGCCGGCAGAAAGCCTCCCACGCTGTTTCTATCGCCACAAGGATAAGAGCGAACTAGTCCAGTTACAGGCTGATCGGTTTGGCTTCAATTGGCTGAAGCGAGCGGAGAGAAAGTACCCTCATTTTGAGCTCACCGTGAGTCGGTTTTTCGATCTTTATGACAAGTTCGATGCTTTCTGTTCCGAGCGTGGTTTTGCAACCCCGGCCGTGCGTCAATGCGAAATCACAAATGTAAATATCGTGCCTGTAGCTAACGCTGGCGAAGTTGATCGTGCACGAGAAACCTTTGCCCATTTACCAGAACTCAGCACGCACTCGTTTCTTAGCCCGGAGACAATTAGTTACAGTACTCAGCACCAAATTATGTCGGAGGACGGGCGGCCGGTGGGTCGATTATACCAAATTTTCTCGCCCGCCGTTCTCACTGACACCAATGAACGAGCGTATCGTCTCGAACTGACAGCTCGTGGCGCGCCTCAAGGCGAGGGTTCCGCTGGCGTAAAGTCATTTTTTGAGCTCGCGCGGACAGCAATAAACGGAGCATTCTTGGCGGCTACGACCGAGGCGGCTCAAAGGACGTGGGGATACATCGATGGCAACCGCGTTTAAGGACCTGTACCCTGACCCGACAGAATGTGGATCGCAGGCGACCCTTATGTCAGATGCAGTTCTTAACCGCGTTCGCGGAGAGAGATGCTATATACATTCAATTTCCCTGCCGGGTAATCTACGGATTAAAACTGACGCGCCAACGTTGAGAACGGAGGTTCAGGCGATCATCGATCGAATCTCATACCTTACGACGTTGCCAGAAGGCTGGGATACGTACGCCGCTCGACCAGTAACCGATTCAGCGATTAGGCCTGCCTTGGACATTGCGCTCTACGCCGTCCAACGGTGCCGTGATCCACGCATGACAGCCAGCAATGAAGGTGGCATTATCCTAATGTGGGAAGAGGGAGCAAAAGAGCTGGAAATTGAGGTCTCTCCAGACGGGGTGGTGTTTTCAGCTTACCTAATTGACGCTAAGGGGATCGAGGACGAACCCGAAGTTCCGATCGACTTGGAAAGGGCCCGCGCGTTCGTTGATAAGTTTTGTCGTAACTAACCGGCCGGCCACATGGCCAGCGTTGCTCCCGAAGAGCCAGCTGACGACGACGCAATCGACGGCGCAGAATATGTCCTGCGCCGAGTTCATATCGATCTAGCGCGCAGGGGTAAGCCAGACCGATCAATCTTCAAGAATGACCCCGGCGGCATCGGGACGTCTGTCACTTTATGGAGATCAGAACACGATCTTGAAATTGTCACTGCTGGTCGGCCGAATGTAGGGGTCGTCGCCGTGACCGTTGCCGAATTGCGATCCTTCGGCTTAGGGGTCATGTTTACTTTTGCAGAGGGAAACCCGAATCACTGCGAGGTGTTCGGACCACGATCTAAGTCAAAGCTAGGATCCATCCGTGATCTATGCAAATGGGTGCGCTACCCAGACGGATTCCCAGAAGAGGCGAAGGTGGAGCTGTTCAACCTCTTTCCTACATAGTCAGCATGCCGCGCCGCGCGGACAGGGTGTGGTGGAAATGCTGCCCCACTGCCTAGCCTCAATCCCGCTCCCGTCCCCCGGCGCCCACATACAGCTCCCGCCCGCTCTCGTTATAAAGCCGGCTCATCTCCGCCATTCCCGCCGCCGCTTCCTCGGCCGCTACGAACGTCTCCGCCCCGGCATTCTGCTTCGCGGCAAATTCGCGTACCTCTGCCGTGATCTTCATCGAGCAGAATTTCGGCCCGCACATCGAGCAGAAATGCGCCGTCTTCGCGCCTTCCGCCGGCAAAGTCTGGTCGTGATATTGCTCGGCCGTGTCCGGGTCTAGCGACAGGTTGAACTGGTCGCGCCAGCGGAACTCGAAGCGCGCGCGCGACAGCGCATCGTCGCGCAGCTTGGCGGCGGGGTGGCCCTTGGCCAGGTCGGCGGCGTGGGCGGCGAGCTTGTAGGTCACCACCCCCACCTTCACATCGTCGCGGTCGGGCAGGCCCAGATGTTCCTTGGGCGTGACGTAGCAGAGCATCGCCGTGCCGAACCAGCCGATCATCGCCGCGCCAATGCCGCTGGTGATATGGTCATAGCCCGGCGCAATGTCCGTCGTCAGCGGCCCCAAGGTGTAGAAGGGCGCCTCGCCACAGGCGGCGAGCTGCTTGTCCATATTGGCCTTGATCTTGTGCATCGGCACATGGCCCGGTCCCTCGATCATCACCTGCACGTCGTGCTGCCAGGCGATCTTGGTCAGCTCGCCCAGCGTGTAGAGCTCGGCAAATTGCGCCTCGTCATTGGCGTCGGCAATCGATCCGGGGCGCAGGCCGTCGCCCAGCGAGAAGGCAATGTCATACGCCTTCATGATCTCGCAGATTTCCTCGAACCGCGTGTAGAGGAAATTTTCCTGATGATGCGCCAGGCACCATTTCGCCATGATGCTGCCGCCGCGGCTGACGATGCCGGTCACGCGCTTGGCCGTCATCGGGATATAGGGCAGGCGGACGCCCGCATGGATGGTGAAATAATCCACCCCCTGCTCGGCCTGTTCGATGAGCGTGTCGCGATAGATTTCCCAGCTCAGCTCCTCGGCAATGCCGCCCACCTTTTCCAGCGCCTGATAGATGGGCACGGTGCCGATGGGGACGGGGGAGTTGCGCAAGATCCATTCGCGCGTGTCGTGAATGTTGCGGCCGGTCGACAGGTCCATCACCGTGTCCGCACCCCAGCGGATGGCCCACACCATCTTGTCCACTTCGCTCGCCACGTCGCTGGCGACCGCCGAATTGCCGATATTGGCGTTGATCTTGACCAGGAAATTGCGGCCGATCGCCATCGGCTCGCTTTCGGGGTGGTTGATGTTGACGGGAATGATCGCGCGGCCGCGCGCCACCTCGTCGCGCACGAATTCGGGGGTCACGTAATCGGGGATTTCGGCGCCCCAGTCCTGCCCGTCGCGCGCGGCCGCCTCGCGCAGCTGCTCGCGACCCAGATTTTCGCGGATGGCGACATATTCCATTTCGGGCGTGATGATGCCGCGCCGGGCGTAATGCATCTGGGTCACATTGGCGCCGGCGCGGGCACGTAGCGGTCGCTTCACGGCATGGGGGAAGCGGGGGACGCCGCCCGACCGGTCCGGCCCCAGCTGGCCATTATCCTCGGGCCGAATGTCGCGGGCTGGATAATCCTCCACATCGCCGCGCGCGCAGATCCAGTCGCGGCGCAGCGGGGCGAGGCCGGCCGAAATGTCGATCACCGCCTGCGGATCGGTATAGGGGCCGCTGGTGTCGTAGACCCGCAACGGCGGCTCGCCCGAGGACGGCTCCAGCATGATCTCGCGCATGGCGACGCGGAGCGGGCCGACATGAACCTTGCGGCTGCCGCGAATGGGGCCGGTGGTTACGCCAATTTCGGTGCGGGCGGGAAGGTCAGCCATCGTCAAAACGCTCCTCAAATGCCGGAGCGGGGGCGGATTTCGGGCGCGAAAGCCGTTCCCTCCCTCCGCCGGTGCTAGCCGGATCAGGTTCATCGGGTCAGGGGCGTGCGCCCCCCTCTCAGGCGCCTGAACGCGCGCCTCCCCGGGGATGGGGACAGGCTTTACGCCCGGCGGCGGCGCCTGTCCAGCGAGGGGGAACGGAGGCGTTCCGATTGCGCGGGCTGGGCGGGGGTGGCAGAGTTGGGGGATGGATGTGGGGGAAAAAAGGCACGCAGATACGCTGCGCATGTGGTTGGCCACCAAGCCGACCGCTTGGGCACAGGCCATTGCACTGAGAGCTGCATTAAGGGCGCTACCGTCAATCGCTGAAGCGCAACAATCTTGGTTGAGAAGCTTTGCCCTTCTACCTTTTGGCGCTCTTGTTTCCAGCTGGATTCAAATAACTGAACCCGAAATCTTCGTTCTCACGGACGAGACGCGATCGAATGCCAGATTTGGGGGTATATCCTTTCAATTCGACCATTATAAATCTGAATCCATCGCATTATTTGCGGCACAGGCGAGTTATCACTCTGCAGATGCTCAATCTAGATCCATGCTTGCCATATCAGATTGCATCGAAGCCGTAATATCAGCTGCTAACGCACTTCGATATAATGAAAGAACAATCAATTTTGCATTGGGTATGTCGACCGGTGCCGACACTATATTTTGGGATAATATCTATACAGACTGTAAAATTATTGACGAAATTGATATCAAAGATCCGCTTGAATTTCTTTTCGTAAATCGACTGTGGGACCCATTTTCGAAAGCTCTAACAGACAGTTTGAGTAGAAGATTGAAGGCCAAGCTGCTTAATATCGATCCGAATTACAGCGTCTGGATCGACTGGTTCGAGCGTCGCATCCGGGGCGAGCGCGCTGCTTTTGACATTCCCGGCGACAAATACCGCCAAGAAGACAAAGCCATCCTGCGCCGCCTGGCCGAGGCGACCAATGAGGATTTCTGGGGCAAGGGCCATGAATATGTCAACGCAACGCTAAAAGCCTGGCTCGACGAGGCGCGCGCAAGGGCGGCGGCGAATGCGGCACCCGATCCGCCCGCCGGAACCGAGGCCCCCGTGCCGCCGCAGGATGCGGGCGCCATTGCCTATGGCATTAATGCCGAGGGCAAGCT
>NZ_JAIESM010000016.1 GCF_019746015.1 Sphingomonas sp.
CTTGCGAGCGCCAGCACCTGAAGCTGGTGCGTCTACCAATTCCGCCATCTGGGCACGGGGTAGGCCGCGCGCTCTAGTGGAGGCGTGGCCGGCTTGTCAACAGCGGTTTGCCACGCTTTTTACGCGCTTGCCCTTGGCGCGCGCGAACGGCATGGAGCGCGGGCGACCGACAAGGCGTTGAGCAACCAGCAGGGACAGGCAAGGCGACGATGCAGGACAGGCTGATCACGGTGATCGGGGGCGGCGGGTTTCTGGGCCGCTATGTCGCGCAGAGCCTGCTGGCGCGTGGCGCACGCGTGCGCATTGCCCAGCGCGACCCCAAGCGCGCGCTGTTCCTGAAGCCGCTGGGCGGGCTGGGGCAGACGCAGTTCGTCGCCGCCGATATCCGCCGGCCCGACACCATCGCCCGCGCGATTGCCGGCAGCGATGCGGTGGTCAATCTGGTCGGCATCCTTTCCGGCGATTTCCAGGCGGTACAGGCCGATGGCGCGCGCCATGTCGCGGAAGCCGCCGCTGCCGCCGGTGTGCCGCAGCTGCTGCATATGTCGGCGATCGGCGCCGATCCCGCGTCGCCCTCCGCCTATGGCCGCACCAAGGGGCTGGGCGAGGCGGCGGTCCATGCCGCTTTCCCGCAGGCCATCGTGCTGCGCCCGTCGATCGTGTTCGGGCGCGAGGACGGCTTCATCAACCGCTTTGCCGGGCTGATCGTGTCGGCGCCGGTAGTGCCGGTGGTGCGCGGCGTCACGCGCTTCCAACCGGTCTATGTGGCCGATGTGGCAGAGGCGGTCGCGCAGCTGCTTGCGGCGCCGAGCGCGCACCAGTGCCGCACCTTTGAACTGGGCGGGCCGGACGTCATCTCGATGCGCGGCCTGATCGACTGGATTGCGGGTGCAATCGGCGCCGACCGGATGATCATCGACCTGCCCGATCTGGTGTCGTCCGTCATCGCGCGCTTCGGCTTCCTGCCCGGCGCGCCGATCACCTGGGACCAGTGGCTGATGCTGCAGCAGGACAATGTGGTGGGCGGCGGCGTCGGCACGTTCGCCGACCTTGGCATCACGCCCACGCCGATGGCCGCCGTCGCGCCGGACTGGCTGGTGCGCTTCCGCAAGCATGGCCGCTTCACCCAGGCAACCGCCTGATCGCCCCGCGCTTGCCGCGCTAACGCCGCGCGCCCGCCGCGCGAGGAGGACCGTTGAACGACATCATCACCAGCATTCTGCTCGGCATTGTCGAAGGGGTGACCGAATTTCTGCCGGTTTCGTCGACCGGGCATCTGATTCTCGCCGGCGCGCTGCTGGGGTTCAAGGACGATAAATGGGCGCTGTTCGACATCGTCATCCAGCTGGGGGCGATATTGGCGGTGGTGGTGCTCTATTGGCGCACCTTTTGGGGCGTGCTGCAGGGCCTGCTGGCGCGCGACGCGGGGGCGATCCGCTTCGTGGCCAACCTGCTGATCGCGTTCGTGCCGGCGGTGGTGATCGGCCTCCTGTTCCGCAAGCAGATCGAGGCGCTGCTGCTGCAGCCGATGGTGGTGGCGATTGCGCTGATCCTGGGCGGCGTGGCGATTCTGGTGATCGAGCGGCTGGTGAAGCCGGGGGCGGCGGTGGGCATTGCCGCGCTGCCCGTCACCACCGCGCTGGGCATCGGCGTGCTGCAGTGCCTGGCGATGATCCCGGGGGTCAGCCGTTCGGGCGCGACGATCCTGGGCGCGCTGACGCTGGGGGTGGAGCGGCGCACGGCGGCCGAGTTCAGCTTCTTCCTCGCCATCCCGACCATGCTGGGCGCGAGCACGGTGGAACTGGCCGCGCACCACGACACGCTGGCGGCGGCGAACGCGGTCGGGCCGGGGATGATCGCGCTGGGCTTTGTCGTGGCGTTCATCGTCGCGCTGCTGGTGGTGCGCTGGTTTGTCGGCATCGTCAGCCGCCACGGCTTTGCGCCGTTCGCCTGGTATCGAATCGTCATCGGCGGCGTGGCGCTGGTGTGGCTGCTGGCGAAATAGGGCCGCTACGGACTTAATAGAGCGAGGCTCGCGAATTTCGTCGCGCACAACCATCGGATCGGCCGGATAAAGGACAGTCATACTGCCTTAAATCGCAGTTCCCGCGTGACTCGGCCGCGGCGCCGGGTTAGTTTCGTTGCCGTTCTTGCAATGGCGAAAGGCGGGGCAATGCCGGAGACAATGCTGCAATTCCCCGACCGGGCGCAGGCCTATCCGCCCAAGCGCGACGCCGGCGAGCGCGCGCACGACTTCCGCGAGATTGCCGACCGTTATGCACCGGAACAGGGCGCCGAACAGGCCGCGCGCTGCTCGCAATGCGGTGTGCCCTATTGCACGGTGCACTGTCCGTTGCAGAACCACATCCCCGACTGGCTGAAGCTCACTGCCGAGGGGCGGCTGCGCGAGGCGTATGAACTGTCCAACGCCACCTCGACCATGCCGGAGATTTGCGGCCGCATCTGTCCGCAGGACCGGCTGTGCGAGGGCAATTGCGTGATCGAATTTGCCGGGCACGGCGCAGTCACCATCGGCGCGGTTGAAAAATACATCACCGACACCGCCTGGGAAGAAGGCTGGGTCGCGCCGCTGGTGGCCGGGGCGGCGACCGGCCAGTCGGTCGGCATTATCGGCGCGGGGCCGGCGGGGCTGACGGCGGCCGAATATCTGCGCGCGGCGGGCCATGAAGTGCATGTCTATGACCGTTATGACCGCGCGGGCGGGCTGCTGACCTATGGCATCCCCGGCTTCAAGCTGGAAAAGCCGGTGGTGACCCGCCGGGTCGAGCGGCTGGCGGCGGGCGGCATCCGCTTCCATCTGGGGGTCAGCGTGGGTGAGAGCGTGACGCTGGCTGAACTCCGCGCACGCCACGACGCACTGCTGATCGCCACCGGCGTTTATCGCGCGCGGGCCACGGATGTGCCGGGCAGCGCGGCGGCGGGCGTGGTTGCCGCGCTTGACTATCTGACCGCGGCGAACCGCGCCGATTTCGGCGCCGCGCTCCCGGCCGGGTTCGATGCGGCGGGCAAGCGCGTGGTGGTGATCGGCGGCGGCGACACCGCGATGGACTGCGTGCGTACCGCCGTGCGCCAGGGCGCGGCGAGCGTCGACTGCCTCTATCGCCGCGACCGCGCCAACATGCCCGGCAGCCAGCGCGAAGTGGCGCATGCCGAGGAGGAAGGCGTGCGCTTTCGCTGGCTGTCCGCGCCGGTCAGCTTCACCGGCGATCCGGTGCGCGCGGTGCGGGTGCAGGCGATGCGGCTGGGCGCGCCCGACGCCGGCGGCCGCCGCGTGCCGGAGGTGGAGCCGGGCAGCGAGCTGTCGATCGACGCCGATCTGGTGATCGAGGCGCTGGGCTTCGATGCCGAAGACCTGCCCGTGCTGTTCGGCGCGCCGGAACTGGCCACCACCCGCTGGGGCACGCTGATCGCGGGCGCCCCCACGATGATGACCACGCTCGACGGCGTGTTCGCCGCCGGCGACATTGTACGCGGCGCCAGCCTGGTCGTCTGGGCCATTCGCGACGGGCGCGAGGTGGCGGCGAAGATGATGGACTATTTGAGCGCCAAGAGTCAGGCCGAAAGGATTGCTGCATGAAGACGATGTTTGCGTTTGCCCTGTCCCTCATGCTTGTCACGCCTGCCGCTGCGCAGACGCCACCGCCCAGCGCCGAGACGCAAGCGCCGACACCACTTGCCCGCGACGTGGCCGGCACGCTGTTCCCTGACGGTACTTATCGAAAAATGCTCGGCCCGCAGATGACGCAGATGCTGGCCGGCATGACCGACGGCATGGCCAGCATGCCGCTCGGACCGCTGCTGAAGGCGGCCGGTCTGCCTGAGGACAAGGTGAGCACGCTCGACAAGGCCACGCTCGGCGAGGTGATGGCGATCATCGATCCTGCCTATCAGGAACGCACGCGCCGCACCGTCCAGGCGATGTTCGATGGCATGGTCCCGATCTTCGAGAAGCTGGAGCCTGACCTGCGCGCTGGCCTTGCCGTCTCGCTCGACCGGCGCTTCACATCGGCGCAACTGGACGAGTTAAAAGCCTTTTTCGCGACGCCGACCGGCACCAATTTCGGCGGGCAACTGTGGATGCTGTTCATGGACCCTGCTGTGATGGGCAAGATCCAAGCTGCGATGCCCCTACTGATGGAGGCCATGCCCGACCTGATGAAGGGCGTTGCGAAGGCGACCGCCGATCTGCCCAAAATGCGAGAGTATAAGGACTTAACGCCCGCCGAGCGCGCCCGGTTGCGCCAACTATTTGGCCGTAGTCCCAAGGCGCGCCAATGACAGACTCCCGCGACCAGCGCGCGCGGCTGGCGGCCGAGGGCATGTACCGCCCCGAGTTCGAAAGCGACGCGTGCGGCGTTGGCCTGGTCGCCGCAACCGATGGCAAGCCGTCGCGCCGGGTGGTTGCCTCCGCCATCGATGCGCTGAAAGCGGTGTGGCATCGCGGCGCCGTGGATGCGGACGGCATGACCGGCGACGGCGCGGGGCTCCACATCGACCTGCCGACCGCGTTTTTCGAGGAAGCGATCCTGCTGTCGGGCCACCGGCCGCTGCCCAACCGGCTGGCGGTGGGCATGGTGTTCCTGCCCCGCACCGATCTTGCCGCGCAGGAGGCGTGCCGCACGATCGTGGAAAGCGCGATCATCGAGGCGGGCCATACCATCTATGGCTGGCGCCAGGTGCCGGTCGACGTGTCGGTGATCGGGCAGAAGGCGCAGGCGACCCGGCCCGAGATCGAGCAGATCATGATCGCCGGGCCGCTGCCGGGCGATGAAAGCGCGACCGACTTCGAAAAGCAGCTCTACGTCATCCGCCGGCGGATCGAAAAGCGCATCATCGCAGCGCAAATTCAGGGCTTCTACATCTGCTCGCTATCGTGCCGGTCGATCATCTACAAGGGGCTGTTCCTGGCCCAGAGCCTGTCGGTCTTCTACCCCGATCTGTGCGACGCGCGGTTCGAGAGCCGCGTCGCCATTTTCCACCAGCGTTATTCCACCAACACCTTCCCGCAATGGTGGCTGGCACAGCCGTTCCGGTGCCTGGCGCATAATGGCGAGATCAACACCATTCGCGGCAACAAGAACTGGATGCTGAGCCACGAAATCAAGATGGCGGCCAATGGCTTTGGCGAGAATGCGGCCGACATCAAGCCGATCATCCCAGCCGGCGCCAGCGATACCGCCGCGCTCGACGCGGTGTTCGAGGCGATCTGCCGCTCGGGCCGCGACGCGCCCACCGCCAAGCTGATGCTGATCCCCGAAGCGTGGCAGGAAGCGGTGGAAATGCCGCCCGCGCACCGGGCGATGTACGAATATCTGGCGAGCGTGATGGAGCCATGGGACGGCCCCGCCGCGCTCGCCATGACCGATGGCCGCTGGGTGGTGGCCGGCATGGACCGCAACGCGCTGCGCCCCCTGCGCTACACCCGCACCCGCGACGGGCTGCTGATCGTCGGCTCCGAAAGCGGCATGGTGGTGGTGCCGGAGGCCGACATTGTCGAGAAGGGCCGGCTTGGCCCCGGGCAGATGATTGCGGTCGATCTGGAGCAGGGCGCGCTCTACACCGACCGCGCCATCAAGGACCGGATTTCGGCCGAGGTCGACTACCCGGCGATGATCGCGGGCTTCCTGACAATCGACGCGCTGCCGCCCGCGCCGGACGCCGCGCCCGGCTATGCCCGCGACGAGCTGCTCCGCCGCCAGATCGCCGCCGGCCACAGCATCGAGGATATGGAGCTGATCCTGGCCCCGATGGTGGAGGCGGGCAAGGAAGCCGTCGGATCGATGGGCGACGACACGCCGCTCGCTGTGATTTCGGCCAATTCGCGGCCCATCAGCCAGTTTTTCCGGCAGAATTTCAGCCAGGTGACCAATCCGCCGATCGACCCGTTGCGCGAACGGCGGGTGATGACGCTGAAAACGCGCTTCGGCAATCTGGCCAATGTGCTCGATCCCGAAGGCGCGCCGGCGCCGGTGCTGGTGCTCGACTCCCCCGTCATCGACAGCGCGACCTGGGCGCGGCTGCAGGCCTATTTCGGCCCGTCGGCGGCGACCATCGACTGCACGTTCGAAGCAGGCGCGGGGCCGGAGGCGCTGCGGGCGGCGATCCAGCGCATCCGCCACGAGGCCGAACAGGCCGTGCGCGAGGGGCGCGGCGAGCTGTTCCTGACCGATGAGGCGACCGGGCCGGGCCGGGTGGCGGTGGCCGGCGTGCTGGCGGCGGCGGCGGTGCACACCCATCTGGTCCGCACGGGGCTTCGCGCCTATGCCAGCGTCAACATCCGCACCGCCGAATGCCTCGACACCCATTATCACGCGGTGCTGATCGGCGTCGGCGCAACCACGGTGAACCCCTATCTGGCCGAGGCCGCAATTGCCGACCGGCACGCGCGCGGCCTGGTGCCGGGGCAGACGCTGGCCGGGGCGCTCGCCCGCTATCGCAGCGCCATCGACGAGGGCTTGCTGAAGATCATGTCCAAAATGGGCATCGCGGTGATCTCCAGCTATCGCGGCGGCTATAATTTCGAGGCGGTGGGGTTGAGCCGGTCGCTGGTGAACGATCTGTTCCCCGGCATGCCCGCCAAGATTTCGGGGGAGGGCTATGTCAGCCTGCACCTGTCGGCGCGGCTGCGGCATGACGCCGCCTATCGTGCGCCCGCCGCGACACTGCCCATCGGCGGCTATTATCGCCAGCGCGCGGGCGGGGAGGCGCATGCCTATTCCGCGCAGCTGATGCACCTGTTGCAGAACGCCGTCGCGCGCGACAGCTATTCCACCTATCTGCAATTCTCGCGCGGCGTGGCCGATCTGCCGCCCGTTTATCTGCGCGATCTGCTGCAGTTCAACTATCCGGCAGATGCGGTGCCGGTCGAGCAGGTCGAGGCAATCACCGAAATCCGCAAGCGCTTTGTCACGCCGGGCATGTCGCTCGGCGCGCTCAGCCCGGAAGCGCATGAGGTGCTGGCCATCGCCATGAACCGCATCGGCGCGAAGGCCGTGTCGGGCGAGGGGGGCGAGGACAGCGCGCGCTACACCCCTTATGCCAATGGCGACAACGCCAATTCGGTGATCAAGCAGGTGGCGAGCGGCCGCTTCGGCGTGACCGCGGAATATCTGAACGCCTGCGAGGAGATCGAGATCAAGGTGGCCCAGGGCGCCAAGCCCGGCGAGGGCGGGCAGTTGCCCGGCTACAAGGTGACCGACCTGATCGCCCGGCTGCGCCACGCCACCCCCGGCGTGACGCTCATCTCGCCGCCGCCGCACCACGACATCTATTCGGTCGAGGATCTGGCGCAGCTGATCTATGACCTGAAGCAGATTAACCCGCGCGCCCGCGTGTGCGTGAAGCTGGTGTCGTCGGCGGGGATCGGCACCGTCGCCGCCGGCGTGGCCAAGGCGCATGCCGACATCATCCTCGTCTCCGGCCATGTCGGCGGCACCGGCGCCTCGCCGCAATCGAGCATCAAATATGCCGGCACGCCGTGGGAAATGGGGCTGAGCGAGGTCAATCAGGTGCTGACGCTGAATGGCCTTCGGCACCGGGTGAAGCTACGCGCCGATGGCGGCCTGCGCACCGGCCGCGACATCGTGATCGCGGCCATCCTGGGCGCCGAGGAGTTCGGCATCGGCACATTGAGTCTGGTCGCGATGGGCTGCATCATGGTGCGCCAGTGCCATTCGAACACCTGCCCCGTCGGCGTGTGCACGCAGGACCAGCGGCTGCGCGACAAGTTCACTGGCACGCCCGAAAAGGTGGTGAACCTGATGAGCTTCATTGCCGAGGAAGTGCGCGACATCCTCGCGCGGCTGGGCTGCCGTAGCCTGGACGAGGTGATCGGCCGCACCGAATTGCTGCGCCAGGTGAGCCGGGGGGCCGAGCATCTCGACGATCTCGACCTCAACCCCATATTGGCCAAGGTCGATGCGCCCGACGCCCAGCGCCGCTTCAACCTGACGACGCACCGCAACGAAGTGCCCGACAGTCTGGACGCGCAGATGATCCGCGATGCCGCCGCCGTGTTCAGCCGGGGCGAGAAGATGCAGCTCACCTATTCGGTGCGCAACACCCACCGCGCGGTCGGCACGCGGCTGTCGAGCGAGATCACCCGCACCTTCGGCATGGCGCGGCTGGCGGACGGCCATGTCCATGTCCGGCTGCGCGGTTCGGCCGGCCAGTCGCTGGGCGCGTTCCTGTGCAAGGGGGTGACGCTGGAAGTGTTCGGCGACGCCAATGACTATGTCGGCAAGGGTCTGTCGGGCGGCATCGTCATCGTCCGGCAGATGGTGAGTTCAACGCTCGCCAGCCAGGACAACAGCATCATCGGCAACACCGTGCTCTATGGCGCGACCGCCGGGCGACTGTTCGCGGCCGGGCAGGCGGGGGAGCGCTTTGCCGTGCGCAATTCGGGCGCGGAAGTGGTCGTCGAAGGCTGCGGCGCCAATGGCTGCGAATATATGACCGGCGGCGTCGCCGTGGTGCTGGGCGAGGTGGGGCCGAATTTCGGCGCCGGCATGTCGGGCGGGATGGCGTTCGTGTTCGACCGGGCCGGCCGCTTCGCCCGCCGCGCCAACCCGGACAGCATCATGTGGAACCGCGTCGCCTCCGCCCATTGGGAGGGGGTGCTGCGCGCGCTGGTGGCAGCGCACGCCGCCGCGACCGACAGCAAATGGGCAGCCGCCCTGCTCAACGAATGGGACCGGATGCTGCCGCATTTCTGGCAAGTGGTGCCCAAGGAGATGCTGGCGCGGCTGCCGCACCCGCTCACCGACGATATCGGCCTGGTTGCCGCCGAATAGGCTTGGCCAGCGCCGCTGCAATGCCCTAGACGCTGTGGCCATGTGGCAGCTCTATCAATTCCCCCTGTGCCCCTTCTCGCGCAAGGTGCGCCTGCTGCTGGGTGAAAAGGGCGTCGGCTATGATCTGGAGCCCGAGGCGCCCTGGGCGCGGCGCGACCAGTTTGTCGACATGAACCCGGCCGCGCAGACGCCGGTGCTGGTCGATGAGGAGCGCGGGCTGCGGCTGATCGATTCGGTGGCGATCTGCGAATTTCTGGAAGAAACGGTCGACAAGGCGGCGATGATCAACGGCACCGCCGCCAACCGCGCCGAAACGCGCCGGCTGGTCGCCTATTTCGACCAGATCTTCTACCGCGACATCACCGGGCCGTTGCTGCAGGAACGCATGATGAAGCGGCTGGTGCATGTCGGCGCGCCCGACGCGCGGGTGCTGCGCGAGGCGATGAAGGCCGCCGTCGCGCATCTCGATTATGTCGATTATCTGCTCGACCATCGCAAATGGATTGGCGGCTCGACGATGGGGCTGGCCGATCTGGCGGCGGCGGCGCAGATTTCGGTGGTCGATTATCTGGGCGGCATCGACTGGAAGAACCATGAGCAGACCGCGCGCTGGTATCGCGGGCTGAAGAGCCGGCCGAGCTTTCGCCCGCTGCTGTCCGAACGGATGGAGGGGCTGGCCCCGCCCAGCCATTATGACGATGTCGATTTCTGATGCACCTGCCGCCTGATCCGGCGGCGCCGCGCGCGGCCGAGGTGGCGTTTGACGACTGGCTGAAGCTCGACATCCGCGTCGGCACGGTGGTGTCGGCGGCGCCGTTTCCGCAAGCGCGCAAGGCCGCCTACAAGCTGGAAATCGATTTCGGCCCGGTGCTGGGGGTGCTGAAAAGCTCGGCGCAGATCACCGTGCATTACCGGGCCGAAGAGCTGGTCGGCACGCAGGTGGCGGCCATCGTCAACTTCCCCCCGCGCCAGATCGGCCCGTTCCTGTCACAGGTGCTGGTGCTGGGCTTTCCGGACGAAGCGGGCAATGTCGTGCTGGTGCGCCCCACCCGCCCGGTGCCCGATGGCGGGCGGTTGTTTTAGGATTTGTCCTCATCACAAAGCCCCACGTCGCCCCGGCCCCCGAGCCGGGGCCCCGCTGCCTTTGCGACGACAGAAAAGCTGGACCCCGGGTCAAGCCCGGGGTGACGGCGCGGTGGGATCAGGGTTGCGCCAGGTTGGCGCCAACTAGCCGCTAGCGCGCCAGGCTGCGCGACGCCTGTTCATACACGTCGCGCGACAGGCCCTGCACCGCCAGGATGCGCGCCAGTTCGTCGCGCATCAGCGTGGCGCGGGCCGGGGTGAAGCGCTGCCAGCGGCACAGCGGCGCCAACAGCTTTGCCGCCGTCTGCGGGTTGATTGCGTCCAGCGCGATCAGCTGGTCGGCAACGAAGCGATAGCCGCGCCCGTCGGCGACATGGAAGGCGCGCTGATTGACCCCGAACGCGCCCACCAGCGCGCGCGCGCGGTTGGGGTTGGCGAGCGTGAAGTCGCGGTGCCGCGCCAGTTCGGTCACGGCCTCCGGCGTATCGTCGCGCGCGCTGAGCGCCTGGGTCGAGAACCATTTGTCGAGTACCAGCGCATTGTCCGAATAGCGGTTGTAGAAAATGTCGAGCGCGGCAATGCGCAGGTCCGACAGGCCATTGGCCAGCATCGTCAGCGCGCCCTGCCGGTCGGTCATGTTGTCGGCGGCCTGGAACTGGTCGAACGCCAGCTGCGCGGCATCGGCGGCGCCGGCCGCGCCGATATAGTTGAGCGCGACCGTCTTCAGCCGGCGCAAGCCCTTGGCGGCGGGGGTATAGGCAAAGGGGCCGGCGGCGCGCGCGCTGGCATAGGCGCGGCGCCAGTCCGCCTCCAGCGTGCGGCCGATGTCGCGGCGCAGCGCCTCACGCGCGCGGAACACCGCATCGGGATCGACCACCGCCAGCTGATCGCCGACAAAGGCTTCGGACGGCAGCAGCACCGCTTCGGCGACAAAGGCCGGGTCGAGCGCCGGGCTGCGCAGCGTTTCGGCAATCGCCGCCACCACCGCGCCATGGTCGGCCCGGCCCTGCTCGATCGCCGTCACCAGCGTGTCGAGCATCAGCTGCTGCATCGCCTCATAACGGGCGAAGGGGTCGTCATCATGCGCCGACAATTTGGCCAGATCGGCCGCGCTGCGGTTGGTCTCGACGATGATCGGCGCCGAAAAACTTCGGTTGACCGAGAGCAGGGGCAACTCGGCAATGCCGTCGAACCTGATGTCGGCGCTGGCATCGGTCAGCAGCACCACCTGCTCGTCGGTCAGCGCGCGGCCGCTTTCGCGCCCGAACAGCTTCACCTTGATCGGCAGCACCATCGGCGCCTTCACCGGCTGCGACGGGGTGGGCGGCACCGCCTGCGCCAGATGCAGCGTCGCGCGGTGGGTGGCGGCATCATGGTGCAGATGCGCGGTCACGCGCGGCGTGCCGGCCTGGCTGTACCAGCGGCGGAACTGGGTCAGGTCCGCGCCGGAGGCCGCCTCCATGCTGGCGACGAAATCCTCGCAGGTTGCCGCCATGCCGTCGAACTGGCTGAAATAATGGTCGCAACCGGCGCGGAACTTCTCCCACCCCAGGATCGTCGCCATCATGCGGATGACTTCGGCGCCCTTGTTATAGACGGTGGCGGTGTAGAAGTTCGAGATTTCGATATAGCTTTCGGGCCGGATCGGGTGGGCAAGGGGGCTTGCATCCTCAGGAAACTGGGCGGCGCGTAGAGCGCGGACATCCTCGATCCGCTTGACCGCGGGCGAGCCCTGATCGGCCGAAAAGCACTGGTCGCGAAAGACGGTGAAGCCTTCCTTCAGGCTCAGCTGGAACCAGTCGCGGCAGGTGACGCGATTGCCCGACCAGTTGTGGAAATATTCATGCGCCACCACCGCCGAAATCGCGTCATAATCATAATCGGTCGCGGTTTCGGCATCGGCCAGAATGTAGCGCGTGTTGAAGATGTTGAGGCCCTTGTTCTCCATCGCGCCGAAGTTGAAATCATCGACCGCGACGATGTTGAACACGTCCAGATCATATTCGCGGCCATAGACGCGCTCGTCCCACGCCATTGCCGTCTGCAGCGCGTCGAGCGCATGGGCGGTCTTGGGCAGGTCCGCCGCGCGCACCCAGATGGCCAGCGCCACATGCCGCCCGGAACGGGTGATGAAGGTGGCGCGGTTGGCGGCCAGATCGCCCGCCACCATCGCGAACAGGTAACAGGGCTTGGGGAAGGGATCATGCCATTCGGCCCAGTGCCGGCCATCGTCCAGCGTGCCGGCGGCGACCGGGTCGCCATTCGCCAGCAGCACGGGGTAGCGCGCCCGGTCCGCCACCATGCGCACCGTATAGCGGCTCAGCACATCGGGCCGGTCGGGGAAGAAGGTGATGCGGCGGAACCCTTCGGCCTCGCACTGGGTGCACAGCAGCCCGCCAGAGGCATAAAGCCCCATCAGCTGGGTGTTGCGATCCGGCGTGATTTCGCATTCGGTTTCAACGACATGGTGGCCGCCATCGAGGGGGATGACGAGCGCGCCCTCATCAAGCCGCCAGTTGTTGACGGCAACCCCGTCGACCTGCACCGACACCGGCACCTGCCCGCCGCCATCGAGCACCAGCGGGCCATGGCCGGTGCTGCGCACCACCTCCAGCCGCGCCTTCACGCGGGTGGCGGCGGCGTCCAGATCCAGGTCCAGCCGGATTTCCGGCACCAGCCACTCGGGCGGGGCATAATCTGCGCGCCGGATGACATGGGGCTGGGCGGGCGCGTGAAGATCGAGCATGGCCGCGCAGATACGCTTGGTTTAGGCTGGGCGCTAATGAAATCGCGCGGGAAAGGGCGTCGCGTGGACCTATTCATCTTCGGGCTGGGCTATAGCGCGGGCGTGGTCGCGCAAATGGCGGCGGCGGGCGGCTGGCAGGTCGCCGGCACCAGCCGCAGCGGGCGCGCGGGCACCATCGCCTTTGACGATGATCCGGCCGTCCATGCCGCACTCGCCCGCGCCAGCCATGTGCTCGTCTCCGTGCCGCCGGACGCGGCGGGCGACCCGGTGCTGGCGCGCTATGGCGACGCGCTGGCCGCCACCGGCACATGGCTGGGCTATCTCTCCTCCACCGGCGTCTATGGCGACAGCGGCGGCGCCTGGGTCGATGAAAGCGCCGTCATCGCCGGGCGGCGGGGCGCGCGCAATCAGGCTGATCAGGACTGGCTGGCGCGCGGTGCGCGGGTGTTCCGCCTGCCCGGCATCTATGGCCCCGGCCGTTCCGCGCTCGACCGGGTGGCGCAGCGGCGGGCGCACCGCATCGACCTGCCCGGCCAGGTGTTCAGCCGGGTTCATGTCGACGATATCGCGCGCGGCGTGATTGCCGGGTTCGCCGCGCCGCCGGGGGCCTATAACCTGGCCGACGATATGCCCTGTAGCCAGAATGAGGTGGTGGAGTTCGCCTGCCGCCTGATCGGCGTGCCGCCGCCGCCGCTCCAGTCGATGGAGGCGGCCGGCCTGTCCCCCATGGCGCGCGCATTCTATGCGGAGAACCGGCGCGTCGCCAATGGCAAGGCCAAGCGCGTGCTGGGCTGGCGGCCGCTTTACCCCGATTACCGGTTGGGCCTGCGCGCGGTGAGCGCGATCACCAGCCCCGCCAGCGCCAGCAGCGCGCCCGCCACCGCCAGTGCCGACCAGCGATAGCCCTCGAACAAAGTCGACAGCAGCATTGCGATGACGGGGATGATGACGCTGGAATAGGCCGCCTTGGCCGGGCCGATCACCCGCAAAATGCCGAAATAGAGCGTGAATGCCACCGCCGAGGCCACCACCCCCAGATACAGCATGCCCAGCACATAGCCCCAGCGCCATTCCACCACCGGCGGGCCGGACAGCTGCCAGGCAATCGCCGCGTCGAGCGCGGCACCCATCAGCATGGCCACCCCCAGCATCGCCGCCATCGGATAGGCCCGCGCGGTCTGCGTCGCCTGCAGCACATTGGCGCCCGACGCCGCCATCACCGCGCACAGGGTGAGCGCCACCCCGGTCAGCGCTTCGCCCGCCCCGTGCGGATCGATCCGCGCTTCGTGCACGAACAGCAGGGTGACACCCGCCATCGCCACGGCCGAGCCGATCAGCAGCTGCCGGCCCAGCCGCTGGCCCAGGAACAGCCGCGCCAGCAGCGCATTGGGCACCAGCAGCAGCGCGAACACCACCGCCACCAGGCCGGAGGCGATATGCCCCTCCGCCCGGTAGACCAGGTTGAAGTTCAGGCAGAATTGCAGCACCGCCAGTGCCGCCGCAAACGCCCAGCCGCGCCGGTCGAACACCACCCGCTCGCCGCGCCACAGCGCATAGCCCAGCATCACGCCGCCCGCGATGAGGAAGCGGTAACAGACCGACCAGCTGGGCGGCACCGTGCCCAGCTGGTCGCGGATGACGATCCAGGTCGATCCCCAGATCAGCGTGATGATCGCAAAGGGGATGAGGATTTCCGGGCGGGCCGAGCGCGGTGCCGCGCCCGTGCCGCCGCCGTCCGCGCTCACAGCGCGGCGATCGCGTCGGCGAGCGGGCGGATATCGGCCTCGCGCTGGTGCCACGACACCACCAGCCGCGCCGCCCCCGGCCCCCAGTCGTAAAAGTCGAAGCCCTGTGCGCGCAGCGCCGCAGCCTCCGCCGCCGTCACCCGCAGGAACACTTCGTTCGCCTCGACCGGGTGGAGCAGCCGCGCCCCCGCCGCCGCCGCCAGCAGCGCCGCGCCGGCATTGGCCGCGCGCGCATTGCGCAGCCACACATCGTCCTTCAGCATCGCCAGCAGCTGCGCGGCCAGATAGCGCCCCTTGGAAAACAGATGCCCGGCGCGCTTGCGGCGATAGAGCGTCGCCTCGGCCAGCTCGGGGCGGAAGAAGATCAGCAGCTCCGCCGTCATGCCGCCATTCTTGATGAAGCCGAACGACAGCGCATCCACCCCGGCGCGCCAGGTGATGTCCGCCGGCGCGCAGCCCAGATGCGCCACCGCATTGGCAAAGCGCGCGCCATCCATGTGCAGGCCCAGCCCGCGCGCGCGGGCCAGCGCGCCGAGCGCCGCGACTTCCGCCACCGAATAGACCAGCCCGTCCTCGGTCGCCTGGGTGATCGAGATGGCGTGCGGCTGCGCCTGGTGCACGTCGCGGCGGGTCGCCTCCAGCAGCGCGGTCACGCTGGCCGGCGTCAGCTTGGCGCCCGGCCCGTCCGCCAGCAGCAGCTTGGCGCCATGGGTATAGAATTCGGGCGCGCCGCACTCGTCATTCTGGATATGCGCGTCGCGGTGGCAGATGATGGCGCCATGCGGCGGGCACAGCGCCGCCAGCGCCAGCGCATTGGCCGCCGTGCCGGAGCCGATCCACAGCGCGCGCACCGGCGTTTCGAACAGCGCGCTGGCGGCGGCATCCAGCTGCCGGCTCCACTGGTCGCCATCATAAGCGGTGTCGAGCGTGTTCGCCTC
>NZ_JAIESM010000007.1 GCF_019746015.1 Sphingomonas sp.
GGTGGGTCCGCCGGGATTCGAACCCGGGACCTCTCGATTAAAAGTCGCTTGCTCTACCGACTGAGCTACGGACCCATCCCTCGGCGCCACATAGTGGGTTGCCGCTTAAGCGCAAGCAAAGATGCAAGCTGGCGCATGGTGCGGCCGCTGAGCGGATCGCGCCAGCCGGGCGCAATGCCGGCCAGCGGCGCCAGCACGAAATGGCGCTTGCGGAAAGCGGCGTGCGGCACCACCAGCCCCGGCCCGGCCCAGGCCCCGCCCGACCACAAGATGATATCGAGGTCGAGCACCCGCGCGCCCCAGCGCTGACCGGGCCGGCGGCCGAAGCTGTGCTCGACCGCCTTCAGCCGCGCGAGCAGTTCGGGCGGCGTCTCTGCCGTTTCGACCAGCGCGACCATATTGGCATAGCGCCGCGTCGATGGCCCGAGCGGCGCCGTGGTGATGATCGCCGAGGCGGCCTTCACCCCACCAATCGCGCCCAGTGCCGCGCGCAGCACGCGGGGCGGATCGCCCGCCCGGCCGCGCCGGTTGGAGCCCAGCGCCACCGCATAGAGGAAGGGGCGTCCGCCCCGGCTTGGCATTGCCATGGCGGCCGCCTATCGCGCTTTGGATGATGCCGCAAATCGCCGCCGCCCCGGCCATGGCGCCACCGCGCGACTGCGACCGGTGCCCGCGCCTTGCCGCGCTGCGCACCGCGTGCCGTGCCGAGCAGCCGGAGTGGTGGAACGCGCCGGTGCCGGCGTTCGGCGATCCTCACGCGTGGCTGGCGGTGGTCGGCCTTGCACCCGGCAAGCACGGCGCCAACCGCACCGGCCGCGCCTTCACGGGTGACGGCGCCGGCGACTGGCTGTTCGGCGCGCTGGCGACGATCGGCGTGGCGCAAGGCAACTATCAAGGGCATGCCGAGGACGGGCTGACACTGACCAGCGCGATCATTTTCAACGCCGTCAAATGCCTGCCGCCGGGCAACCGGCCCGATCCGGCCGAAATCCACGCCTGCCGCCCCTTCCTGGCGGCGGAGCTGACGGCGCTGACGGGGTTGAAGGTGGTGGTCGCGCTGGGCCAGATCGCTCATCAGTCGGCCGTCAAGGCGCTGGGGGGCAAGCTGCCCAAGGCACGCTTCGCGCACGGCGCCGAACACCGGATGCCGAGCGGCGTGGTGCTGATCGACAGCTATCACTGCAGCCGGTACAATCAGAATACGGCGAGACTGACACGCGAGATGTTCCAGGCGGTGTTTGAGCGAGCGGCGGCGCTGCGATGATATTGACGGCAAAAACCGCCTACGATGCTGACCTGTTCGGCGCGCTGCTGGCTGATGCCGCCGCCCATGACGGGCAATTCATGCAGCGCTTGCAGAGCGGCTGGCTGGACGGGACAAAGCGGTTCGACAGGGTCGGCGAAGTGCTGATCGGTGCGTTTATCGATACGGCGCTGGTGGGCGTGGGCAGCATCACTTACGACCCCTATGCGCCTTCGCCGGAACTGGGCCGCATCCGCCACTTCTACGTGATGACTGCGGTACGCCGACAGGGGGTCGGGCGAGCGATCTTGCGCGAGCTGGTCACCCATGGTCGCGCGCATTTTTCGCGGCTGAGGCTACTCACGAATAACCCGGTGGCCGCCTTGATGTACGAAGCCGGCGGCTTTCAGGCGCGCGCGCTCGACGGGCAGACACACGAGCTCATGTTTCAAACATCCTCGACCAGCCGGCCGTAAAGCTGGGGCCGGCGGTCGCGGAAGAAGCCGAACGCCGCCCGGTTCTTCGCGGCCTCGTCGAGGTCGAGCGTCGCCACCAGCACGCCGCTCTCGCCCGCGCCATAGTCCGCGACCAGATCGCCGCGCTCATTGGCGATGAAGCTGTGGCCGTAATAGCTTTGCGTGCCGCCCGCGCTGTTCGGTTCCGCGCCGATGCGGTTCGACGCCACCACCGGCACCACGTTCGACACGGCATGGCCGATCATCGCGCGCCGCCACAGGCGCGACGTGTCGAGATCTTCCGCCTCGGGCTCGTCGCCGATCGCGGTCGGGAACATCAGGATGTCCGCCCCCATCAGCATCAGCGCGCGCGCGGTTTCGGGGTACCATTGGTCCCAGCAGATGCCGACGCCCAGCGTGCCATAGCGCGTCGGCCACACCTTGAACCCGCTATTGCCGGGGCGGAAATAGAATTTCTCGCTATAGCCGGGGCCATCAGGGATGTGGCTCTTGCGATAGACGCCCATCACCTCGCCGCGATCATCTACCATCGCCAGCGAGTTGTAATAATGCGGCCCGTCCTTCTCGAAAAAGCTGGTCGGGATATAGACCTGCAGTTCCTTCGCCAGCTTCTGCATGGCGATGACGCTGGGATGATCGAGCGTCGGGTGGGCGGTGGCGAACCAGTCCAGCTCCTGACGCTGGCAGAAATAGGGCCCTTCGAACAGTTCAGGCGGCAGGATGACGCGCGCGCCATGCTGCGCCGCCTCGCGCACATGCGCCTCGACCGCGTCGATATTGGCGTCCGTCGGCCCAGGCAGCGCGCACTGGATCGCGGCAACGGTGATCTCGGTCATCAATCGGCCTTTCAGGCGGGGATCTGCTGGCTGATGCAGTGAAAGCTGCCGCCCCCGGTCAAGATATGATCGGCGCGCAGGCCGACAACCCGCCGCTCCGGAAACAATGCCGCAAATGCGTCGACCGCGGCGGCATCGTTGGCAACGCCATATTGCGGCACGATGACGGCGGCGTTGCCGATGTAGAAATTCATGTAGCTGGCCGGCACGATCTCCTCATCGTGCAGATAGCGCCCGGGCGACGGCACCCGCACCAGTTCAACCTCGGCGCCGGAAAAATGCACCCGCTCGGCAGCGTGCTGATAGACCCGCCAATTGGGGTCGTTGTCGGTCCCTTCCGGAATCGCCAGCCGGCCCGGCGCCACGAAGCGCGCCAGATTGTCGACATGGCCGTCAGTGTGATCGTTGATCAGCCCGTCACCCAGCCAGATCACCCGGGTAAAGCCCAGATCGTCATGCAGGCGCTGCTCGATCGCCATCTTGCTGGCGCCGGGATTGCGGTTGCGGTTGAGCAGGCACTGCTCGGTGGTGACGACGAGGCCGGTGCCGTCGCCATCGATCGCGCCGCCTTCCAGCGTCCAGTCGGCGCGGATCACCTCTGCCCCGCGCAGCCGCGCCAGCCGCTCGCCCACGTCATTGTCGCCGGGCAGATCATATTTGCCGCCCCAGCCGTTGAAGGCGAACAGCCGCGCCTCGTTGCGGGAGCGCATGATCGGCCCGGTATCGCGCAGCCAGATATCGCCGAACAATTCCGGGATCACCTCGGCAAAGGGGCACGCTTCACCGGCAGCGGCGGCGGCTTCGGCATCGGCGGCGACCAGCAGCACCTTTTCGCCCGCGCCATCGGCATGGACCGCGCGGGCAAAGGCGGCCACTTCCTCGCGCGCGGGCAGCAGATCGTCGCCCCACAGATCCTCATGGCTCGGAAAACCGATCCACACCGCCTTGTGGCGCGCCCATTCGGCCGGCTGACACAGCTTGCTCATGTCCGCCTGCCCTTATCGTGCCTTTTGCCGCGAGGCATCGCGGATCGCTCTGAACTCGGCCGACTTGTACCAGTTGGGCCAGGCACTGCCCTCAGCCAGCTGACGGCCGAGCTGGTAGTAGATGGCGAGGTCATCGACCGCGCCCGACCAGTCCCAGCGCGCATCATATTCATCCTGCGGCTTGTGATAGCGGTTGGCGATGTAGTCGAGCGCGGCGGCATGGCCGGCAGCGCTGCCCCCCGTCGCCAGATCCTCGCCGCTCTTGCCGTACAGCATCGGTACGCCGAGCTTGGCAAAGCTGAAATGGTCAGAGCGGTAATAATAGCCGCGCTGCGGCTCCGGCTCGGGCGCGATCACGCGGCCCTGCGCCGCGACCAGCGGCTTCACCAGATCCTCAAGTTCCGACTTGCCGGCCCCCAGCAGCACGAAATCGCGCGTGCGGCCCAGCACGTTCAGCCCGTCCATGTTCACGCCGCCCACCGTTTGCGCCAGCGGATAGACCGGGTGCTCGGCATAATATTGCGAGCCGAGCAGGCCCGATTCCTCGGCCGTTACCGCCAGAAACGCCATCGACCGGCGCGCCGGCCCGGCCTTGGCCTGCGCCTCGGCAAGGGCGACCAGCCCGGCGCTGCCGCTCGCATTGTCGAGCGCGCCGTTACAGATATCGTCGCCCTTCACCGGCGCGCAGCGGCCCAGATGGTCCCAATGCGCCGAATAGAGCACCCATTCATCGGGTGCCCCCGTGCCGGGCAATATGCCGATGACGTTCTTCGAAGCCTGGCGGCGGATGCCATTGTCGAACGACACCGACATGCGTGTCTTGAGCGGTACCGCCTTGAAGCCGCGCTGTTTCGCGGCCGCCGAGAGCGCGGCGAAATTCTGCCCGGCGGCCGTGAACAGCTGCTTCGCCTTGGCCAGCTGCATCCAGCCGATCACCGCACTGTCGGTCATATGGCCATCCGGCGTATCGAGCTCCAGCTGCGGCCCGGTCCAGCTCGACTGGACGACGCCCCAGCCATAGGCGGCAGGCTCGGTATCGTGGACGATGATCGCGCCCGCCGCACCGTGCCGGGCCGCTTCCTCGAACTTGTAGATCCAGCGGCCATAATAGGTCATCGCCCGCCCGCCGAAACGCCCGGTCAGGCCTTTTGCCTGCCAGTCGGGATCGTTGATGAGGATGATGACCGTCTTGCCGCGCACATCGACGCCGGCATAATCGTCCCACCCGCGTTCAGGCGCGGTGATGCCATAGCCGACGAAGACGACCGGGCTGTCCTTCAGCGCGATGCGCGGCGTCACCCGGTGCGTGCCGACCACCATGTCGGTGGCATAGGCGGCGGTCACCGGCGCCTTGCCGCCCGAGAAGCGGATGGTGGAGACATTGGTGGCCTTCAGCTCCACCAGCGGCACATCCTGCGTCCAGCTGCCCTTGTTGCCCGGCTGCAGCCCAGCCGCCTTGAACCGCTCGATCAGATAGGCAACGGTCTTGTCCTCAGCCGGCGTGGTCGGCTTGCGCCCCTCGAACGCATCGGAGGCGAGCGTGCTGGTCACCTCCTTCAGCGTCTCGGTTGAAATCTGCGGCGCGGGGCTGGCGGCCGTCGTGAGCAGCAGGGCCAGCGGGATAAGGGTAGAGCGCATCGGCGATCCTTTTGACGGGCCTTGTCTTTCACCCGGAAACCGGTGGGCCGGGCGCGCATCTTCTGGCATTGGCGGCGGCGGCGCGCAATAATGCGAAGGGGCGGAAAGCCTGGTCAGGCCCCGCCCCTTGCAAAGATTCAATCCAGTGAGCGTCAATCAGCGCGAATAGAATTCCACGACCAGATTGGGTTCCATCTTCACCGGATAGGGCACTTCGTCGAGCGTCGGCACGCGCGTGAAGGTAACCTTCGACGCGCCGTCTGGCGCGACATAATCGGGGATGTCGCGCTCGGCCAGGCTCTGCGCTTCCATCACCAGCGCCATTTCCTGCGCCTTGCTGCCCAGCGTCACTTCGTCGCCCGGAAAGATGCGGCGCGACGCGATGTTGCACTTGGTGCCGTTCACATGGACATGGCCATGGCTGACCAGCTGGCGCGCGGCGAACACGGTCGGTGCGAACTTGGCGCGATAGACGATGATGTCCAGCCGCTGTTCGAGCAGGCCGATCAGGTTCTGGCTGGTGTCGCCCTTCATCCGCGACGCTTCTTCATAGGCGCGCTTGAACTGCTTTTCGGTCACGTCGCCATAATAGCCCTTCAGCTTCTGCTTCGCGCGCAGCTGCAGGCCGAAATCGCTCATCTTGCCCTTACGGCGCTGGCCGTGCTGGCCGGGGCCATATTCGCGCTTGTTGACCGGGCTCTTGGGGCGACCCCAGATATTCTCGCCCATGCGGCGATCGAGTTTGTACTTGGCGCTCTGGCGCTTCGACATAAGACGTCCTTCAACTGCTGTAACGCGCCCGCCACCATGATGGGCGCTACCCGGTCTTCCGCGCTGCAGATCATGGTGATCGAGCAGGGCCACCGCTTCACCGGGGTGCGGGGCCAGTTGCGAAGGCGCGGGCGATGTCAGAAGCACAGCCATGAGTCAAGGGCGCGGCACCAGCTGCGACAAGGGTGGACAAGCAGGCGCGCACGATTATGAGGCGCGCGATGGACGATATTGTGCCCGGCCCCGATTGCACGACGATGGCAGAGGTGCGCGCGGGCGTCGACGCGGTCGACCGCGCGCTGATCGCGCTGCTGGCCAGGCGCTTTGCCTATATGGCAGCCGCCGCGCGGATCAAGCCGAGCCGCGACGCGGTGCGCGACGAAGCGCGCAAGGCCCAGGTCATCGCCAATGTCGTGGCCGAAGCCGGCAGGGCCGGCGTGCCCGAGCAGGTTGCAGCCGAGCTTTGGGAGCAACTGGTCGAAGCCTCGATCGCCTATGAGTTCGACATGTTCGACCGGCTGCGCGGGTAAAGACTTCCCCAGCGCGACGCCGAGAACAACGCTAGCGCGGCCGGGGCTTGTCGAGCGCCGACAGCACACCGCGCAGCGTGCGCACTTCCTGGCTCGACCAGCCGGGCTTGGTGAGCAAGGTGCGCAAGGTGCGCCGGGTCGTCGCCACCCGGTCTGGCGGGTAGTAGAAGCCAGCACCTTCCAGCATCGCGTCGAGCTGGCCGATCATCCCCTCCAGCTCCTCGTGCGGCGCGGGCGGCGCGATGTCGGTGATCGTGGGTATGGCGAGCGACGCGCCCTTCGACCATTCATAGGCAACCAGAATGACCGCCTGTGCCAGGTTGAGCGAACCGAATTCGGGGTTGATCGGCGCGGTGATGATGGTGCGGGCCAGCGCCACATCGTCGGTTTCCAGCCCGGCACGTTCGGCGCCGAACAGCACGGCGGCCTTGCCCGCCAGCGCCCACATTTCGCGCGCGGCGGCCTCCGGCGTCAGCACCGGCTTGGTGACGCCGCGCTTGCGCACCGTGGTTGCATAGACATGCTGGCAGTCAGCCACCGCCTCGGCAACCGTGTCGAACACCTGCGCCTTGGCGAGCACGATGTCGGCGCCCGAGGCAGCGGGGCCGGCGGCCGGGTTGGGCCAGCCATCGCGCGGGGCGACAAGGCGCAGGTCATCAAGCGCGAAGTTCAGCATGGCGCGCGCCGCCTTGCCGATATTCTCCCCCAGCTGCGGGCGGACAAGAATGATGGCGGGCGGCGTCATTGCTTTGCCACCGCGCTCACGCTGCCGGCGAATTCCTCGAAATCGCGGGCCTCGCGAAAGTCCTTATAGACGCTGGCGAAACGGATATAGGCCACCGAATCGAGGCCCTTCAGCCCTTCCATCACCATTTCGCCGATGCGCTTGGCGGGCACTTCGCCGTCGCCCTGGGTTTCCAGCTGGCGCTGGATGCCGCTCACCAGCCGTTCCAGCCGCACCGCGTCGATCGGCCGCTTGCGGCAGGCAATGGCGACTGAGCGCATCAGCTTGTCGCGGTCGAACGGCTCGCGCCGCACCCCGCCATCGGCACCGCCGCTCTTCACCACCACCAGTTCACGCAGCTGGATCCGCTCGAAGGTGGTGAAGCGGGCGCCGCACCCCTCGCACTGGCGGCGGCGGCGGATTGCCGCGCCGTCCTCGGTCGAGCGACTGTCCTTTACCTGGCTGTCTTCGTGACTGCAAAAGGGACAGCGCAACTCACACTCCGAGCGGATAGATCGGGAAGCGCGCGGTCAGCGCCCCGACGCGCGCACGGACCGCCGCCTCGACCGCTGCGTCGCCGCCTTCGCCCCTGGCGCGCAAGCCGTCGAGCACATCGGCGATCATATGGCCGATCTCGCGGAATTCGGCCGGGCCGAAGCCGCGCGTGGTGCCCGCGGGCGAGCCGACGCGGATGCCGCTGGTCTTGGTCGGCGGCAGCGGGTCGAACGGCACCGCATTCTTGTTGCAGGTGATGCCGGCACGCTCGAGCGCCTCGTCGGCATCCTTGCCGGTCACGCCGAGCGGGGTCAGGTCGACCAGCGCCAGATGCGTGTCGGTGCCGCCGGCAACCAGATCGGCGCCGCGCTCCTTCAGCGTTGCCGCCAGCACCTTCGCATTTTCGACGACGGCGGCGATATAGCTCTTGTAGCCGGGCTGCAGCGCCTCGCCGAACGCCACTGCCTTGGCAGCGATGACATGCATCAGCGGCCCGCCCTGCAGGCCCGGGAACACCGCCGAGTTGAGCTTCTTGCCCAGCGCCTCGTCATTCGAGAGGATGAGGCCGCCACGCGGCCCGCGCAGCGTCTTGTGGGTGGTCGTCGTCACCACATGCGCATGCGCAAGCGGCGAGGGGTGGGCGCCCGCCGCCACCAGCCCGGCGAAATGCGCCATGTCGACCCAGAAGGTCGCGCCCACTTCATCGGCAATCGCGCGGAACGCGGCAAAGTCGATCGTGCGCGGATAGGCGGAGCCGCCGGCGATGATGATGCGCGGCTTGTGTTCGCGCGCCAGGCTGCGCACTTCGTCGAAATCGATCAGATGCGTGTCGCGGCGCACGCCATAATGCACCGCGTTGAACCATTTGCCCGATTGCGCCGCCTTGGCGCCATGCGTCAGATGGCCGCCGGCATCGAGGCTGAGCCCCATGATCGTGTCGCCGGGCTGCGCCAGAGCCAGCATCACCGCGCCATTGGCCTGCGCGCCCGAATGCGGCTGCACATTGGCATAGGCGCAGTCGAACAGCGCGCGGGCGCGGTCGATCGCCAGCTGCTCGACTTCGTCCGAGGGGTGGCAGCCCTGATAATAGCGCTTGCCCGGATAGCCTTCGGCATATTTGTTGGTGAAGACCGAGCCCTGCGCCTCCAGCACCGCGCGGCTGACGATATTCTCGCTGGCGATCAGCTCGATCTGGCCCTGCTCGCGCGCCAGTTCATGGGCGACGCCGGCAAAGACGGCGGGGTCGGCCGCTTCCAGGCCGCGGGTGAAGAAACCGTCGGGCTGCACATCGCCCAGCGTCTGCGGATTGGTGCTCATGCGATAATCCCCTGTTTGCCGAGCTTGTCGACCCGGTGCTGATGTCGGCCACCCTCGAAAGGCGTGGCAAGAAAGGCGGTGATGCAGGCGCGCGCCATTTCCTCGCCGATCAGGCGGGCGCCGAGCGCGATGACATTGGCATCGTTGTGCTGGCGGGCAAGCGCCGCCGACAGCGGATCGTCCACCCGGGCACAGCGCGCGGCCGGGTGGCGATTGACCGCAATCGAAATCCCGATGCCCGAGCCGCACAGGGCAATCCCGCGCTCGGCGCTGCCCTCGGCAATCGCGGCTGCCAGTGCGGCGCCGAAATCGGGGTAATCGACGCTGTCGGGGCCGTGGGTGCCCAGATCGTCCACTGCGTGCCCGCCGGCGACCAGCCACGGGATGAGCGCCGCCTTCAGCGCATAGGCCGCATGGTCAGATGCGATCGCAACACGCATTGGCTGAACTGGCTCCGCACAAGGGTTGAAGAATGGCGCCGCTCTAGCCGAGCCGCCGCGCGATTGCCAGCCCGGGGCGTGCAAGCGCCGAAACGCGCAAAAAACCGGGAAAAATCCATTGGCGTCGGGCGACGGGCGCGCTAGTTCAGCCGGGCCGTGACGACCAACATCGCCCCCGCCGATGCCCGTGCCCAGCTCGCCGCCCTGCTCATCCGGGTGGGCGATGGCGATCGCGCTGCGCTCAGCGACGTTTACCGGCGCACCAGTGCTAAACTTTTTGGCATTTGCCTGCGTATCTGCGGTGAGCGACAAGCGGCGGAAGATGTGTTGCAGGAAGTTTATCTGACGGTGTGGAAACGTGCCGCCGGCTATGAGCCGGGCCGGGCGAGCCCGATCACGTGGCTCGCAACGATTGCGCGCAACCGCGCGATCGACTGGCGCCGCGCGCAGGGCACCCGCCCGACTGCCCCGATCGATGACGCCGCACCGGTTGCCGACGACCGGCCCGGCGCCGAGCAGGTGATGCTGGCCGACGAAGCCGGCCGGCGGCTGCACTTCTGCCTGGACCAGATCGAGGAACGCGCCCGCGCCGCGATCCGCACCGCCTTTTTCGACGGCGTCACCTATGTCGAGCTTGCTGAACGACAAGGGGTGCCGCTGGGCACGATGAAGAGCTGGGTGCGGCGCGGGCTGATGCGTTTGCGGGAGTGTGTCGAGCAATGACCACACCCCATGACCCGATGATGCCGGACCCCGACATGCAGGCCGCCGAACTGGCGCTGGGCCTGCTCGACGGGGAGGAGCGGGCGGCGGCGCTGCGCCGGCTGCTTGCCGAGCCCGATTTCGCGGCAGAGGTGGAGACGTGGCGCGCGCATTTCGCGCAGATGATCGACGGCTATGCCGAAGCAGCGCCGCCCGCCGACGGGCTGGCACGACTGGAAGCTGCCCTCGCCCCGCCGGCTGCGGCGGCGCCCCCCGCCCCCATTGCAGCCAATGATACCGCGCCGGTGCGCCGGTGGCAGGCGCTGGCCGGCATCTCGTCGCTCGCCGCCGCGCTGATGCTGGGGGTCGTGCTGCTGCGCCCGGCGCCGCCTGTCCCCGCGCCGGTGATCGTCGCGGCCAAGCCGGTGCCGGTGCTGGTCGCGGCGATTGTCCCCAGCGGCAAGGGCGCGCCGATCGCGGCCATCTATGATCCGGACAGCGGCGCGTTGCGCGTGGCGCCCGCCGCGCTGGTCGATGCCGCGCACAGCGCCGAGCTGTGGGTGATCGGCGCCGATCAGGTGCCGGTGTCGCTGGGCCTCATGCAGGCCGCACGCACCACGCGGGTCGGGATCGCTGCCCCTGTCCGGGTGCAGTTCGCCCCCGGCGCGACGATCGCGATCACCGCCGAAGCGCCGGGCGGCTCGCCCACCGGCAAGCCGCAAGGGCCGATCGTGGCGGCAGGCACGCTCGCGCGTATTTAGGAAAGGCGGCGCCGGCCCGCTCCCCTGCCCGATTTGCAAGGGCGCTGCATCCGCTTTGCCATCCCTCTCGTAGCTGGGGCCGCACTCAATCAACGAGTGTTTCCTAGGAGGGAAGTGATGAACCATTTTATCCGTTTGACCCTGGTCGCCAGCGCCGCCGTGCTTGGCACGGGCTCGCTGATGGCCGCGTCGAAGAACCCGATGGTCGGCGGCGCCGCGATGTATCCCACCAAGAACATCATCGAAAATGCCGTGAATTCCAAGGACCACACCACGCTGGTCGCGGCCGTCAAGGCCGCCGGTCTGGTCGAGACGCTGTCCGGCCCGGGGCCGTTCACCGTGTTCGCGCCGACCAACGCCGCTTTCGCCAAGCTACCCGCCGGCACGGTCGACAATCTGCTGAAGCCTGAGAACAAGGGCACGCTGACGGCGGTGCTGACCTATCACGTGCTGCCGGGCAAGGTTTCGGCCGCCGATATCGCCGCCAAGGTAAAGGCGTCGGGCAAGGCGACCTATGCCACGGTGCAGGGCGGTACGCTGACCTTCGCCAAGGGGATGAAGGGCTATACCGTGACCGATGCCAAGGGCGGCAAGGCCAACATCACCATCGCCAATGTCAACCAGTCGAACGGCGTCATCCACGTGATCGATCGCGTATTGCTGCCCTAACCGCTTGACGTTGCTTTTTTTCGTGGCGGCAGCATCTGGCCGCTAACACACATCGTAGCTGAAGACGCGCCCGGCCCAAAACCCCGGAAATGACGGGCCGGGCGCACAAGAGCTGCCGCAATCCTCCCCCGCTTGCGGCGCTCGGGGTCCGTCGTCTAGCCCCGGCGGACCCCACCCGGCGGGGGCGGATGCTTTGGGGCAAGCCCCCGGCCGGGGTGCGCCTGCAAATTTATCATTGCTTTCGCCCGGCACGCTCGCGTAGCGGAAATCGCCGCTCTAGGAGATTGTCGATGAAACCCCCGCGAAACCGCGCCGTCCGCAGCGCGGTCCACCGCCATGATCATTTGAGCAAGCAGGGCCTGCTGGAGCGCACCTTCACTTTCGCGTTTCGCGGCCTTGTCTATGCGCAGATCTGGGAAGACCCCGCCGTCGACCTTGAGGCGCTGGCGGTAACGCCCGACTGCCACATCGTGCAGATCGCCTCTGGCGGGTGCAATGTGCTGAGCTATCTGACCGCGAATCCCAAGGCGATTACCGCGGTCGACCTCAACACCGCGCATATCGCGCTCAACAAGCTGAAGCTGGTCGCGGCGCGCAAGCTGCCCGATTATGCCGCCTTCCACCGCTTTTTCGCGCGCGCCAACACCAAGGAAAACATCGCCGCCTATCGCCGCTTCGTGCGGCCCTATCTCGACGATACCACGCGCCGCTATTGGGAAGGGCGCGACCTGATCGGGCGGCGGCGCATCTCGGGCTTTGCGCGCGGCGTCTACAAGCGCGGGCTGCTGGGCAATTTCATCGGTGCCGCGCACCTGCTCGCCCGGCTGAACGGGCTCAACCCGCGCAAGATCCTGCGCGCCGGGTCGATCGAGGAGCAGCGCGAGATTTTCGACCGCGACTTCGCGCCGATCTTCGACAAGGCGTTCGTCCGCTGGCTGACCGACCAGCCAGCCTCGCTGTTTGGTCTCGGCATTCCGCCGGCCCAGTATGAAGCGCTGGCGGGCGATTCGAAGATGGCGGTGGTGCTGCGCGAGCGGCTGGAAAAGCTCGCCTGCGATTTCGACCTGCGCGAGAATTATTTCGCCTGGCAGGCGTTCGGCCGCGGCTATCAGGATACGCCCGATGCCTCGCTGCCGCCCTATCTGCAGCGCGGCCATTACGAGGCCGTGCGCGACCGGGCCGAGCGGGTCGAGGTGCGCCACGCCAATTTCATCGATTATCTGAAGACCTGCCCCGATGCGTCGCGCGACCGCTATGTCCTGCTCGACGCGCAGGACTGGATGACCGACGAAATCCTGACCAGCCTGTGGACCGAAATCACCCGCACCGCCAAGCCCGGGGCGCGGGTTCTGTTCCGCACCGCCGGCGCGCCGACCATTCTGCCCGGCCGGGTGCCCGACGAGATTCTGGGCCGCTGGGAGTATCGCGCCGAGGACTCGCTCGACTATACCCGGCGCGACCGCAGCTCGATCTATGGCGGCGTCCACCTCTATGTGCTGAAAGGGTGAGGCACTGAGCACCGACCATGCCGGGCACATGGATGCGATCTATCGCACCCAGCGCCATTTCTATGATCTGACCCGCAAATATTATCTGCTCGGCCGCGACCGGCTGATCGCGGGGCTGGCGCCGCCGCCGGGCGGCACGGTGCTCGAAATCGGCTGCGGCACCGGGCGCAACCTGATCGCGGCGGCGAAGCGCTTTCCCCAGGCGCGCTATTTCGGGATCGACATTTCGGAGGCGATGCTGGAGACGGCGCGCGCCAATGCGGCGAAGGCGGGGCTCGCCGACCGCATCGCCTTTGCGCAGGGCGATGCGACCGATTTCGATCCGGTGGCGCTGTTCGGCACCGCCCGGTTCGACCGCATCTTCCAGAGCTATACACTGTCGATGATTCCCGACTGGGAAGGCGCGCTGAACCAGGGCGCGCAGCTGCTGGCGCCGGGCGGGCGGCTCGACATTGTCGATTTCGGCCAGCAGGAAGGGCTGCCGGCGCCGTTCAGAGCGCTGCTGTTCGCCTGGCTGCGCCAGTTTGACGTGACGCCGCGGGCAACGCTGGGCGCGGCGCTGGCGCGGATCGGCGGGGCGCATAAGTTGACAGTCTCGTTTACACCCATTTATCGCGGTTACGCGTGGACAGGGCGTCTTTCGGCATGAGCCCGCCGGCGCTGGCGCGATCGCTGGGGCTGGCCGGCCTTGCCCCGCAAATCGCTGTAATCCTTACGCTTTTACAGCATGATCCGGCCACGCGCTTTGCCGCGCTGGCGCTGGGCTTTGCCTATGCGGCGCTGATCCTGAGCTTTCTGGGCGGGCTGTGGTGGGGGCTGGCGGCGCGCACGGAACAGCCGCCCGCCTGGCTTTGGGTGGCGGCCGTCATCCCCTCGCTCGTCGCGCTGGGAAGCGCGCTGCCCTGGGCACAGGGCCAGCCCTGGCCCGGCCCTTCGCTCGTCCTGCTGGGCGCGGCGCTGATTGCAGCACTCGGCGTCGATGTCCTGCTGCAGCGCGCCGGCATCGCCCCGCCCTGGTGGCTGAGCCTCAGGGTGCCGCTGTCGCTGGGGCTGGGCGGCATGACGGTGGCCGCCGCGTTTCTTTGACAGGTATTTCTGCGGGCCACCGCCGCAACCCGCTTTTAATGTTGTAAATCTTCAATTATTCTTCGGCAGCATCGATGATGGGGGCATGGATGATCCGCTTGTGCGCGCTGGTGCTGGCGCTGGTGACGGGGGTGTTCGCGGCCGCGCCGGCGCGCGCGGAATGGCTGGAGGCGAGCAACAGCCATTTCGTGATCTATGGCGACCTGAAGCGCGAGGAGATGCAGCGCTTTGCCGACCGGCTGGAGCGGTTCGACGCGGCGCTGCGCGTGGGGCTGAACCTGAAAGACGCGATCACCGTGCCGTCCAACCGGGTGGTCGTTTATGTGGTGCGCAACCAGGGCGTGATCCAGGAGCTGGGCCGCAGCAGTTCGGTCGCCGGCTTCTATATGGCGCGCGTCGAAGGCCCGGTTGCCTTCACCCCCCGCAAGACGGACAGCGACGACAAATATTTCAACCCCGAACTCGTGCTGTTCCACGAATATGTCCACCATCTGATGCTGAACAACAGCAATGCCTATTATCCGGGCTGGGTGACCGAAGGGATGGCGGAATTCTTCGCCGTCGCCCGGATGGAGGCCAATGGCGATGTCACCACCGGTCTGCCCAACAATGCGCGCGGCTATTCGATTTTCAGCGAAAGCGTGGTGTCGATCAACGATCTGCTCAATGCAGACGCCAATCGCGGGCGCGGGGTGGACGGAGACCAGCTTTATGCGCGCGGCTGGCTGCTGATCCATTACCTGTTGCTGGGCGGCAAGCGGGATGGCCAGTTCACCCGTTACATGGAGCTGATCAACGCCCGCAAGGCGCCGCTCGAAGCGGCCACCCAAGCCTTTGGCAAGCTGTCCACGCTCGACCGCGAGCTGAACGACTATCGCATGAAGCCGCTGAAGTCGGTCACCATCCGCGCCGCCGATCTGAAGCCGGTGCCGGTCGCCATCCGGCCGCTCGACGCCGCCGAGGCGCAGATGATGCCGCTGCGGCTGCGCTCGACCGCCGGCGTTGATGAAAAGGGCGCCAAGGCACTGGTCGCACCTGCGCGCAAGATTGCCGCCAGCTATCCCAACCATGCCTGGGTGCAGCGGGTGCTGGCCGAAATCGAATTCGATGCCGGCAACGATACCGAAGCCGGCGCCGCCGCCGACCGCGCGCTGGCGGTGGAGCCCAGCAATGTGATGGCGCTGATCTACAAGGGGCTGCTCGAACAGCGGCGCGCCGCCGCCGCCAAGCCCAGCAATCCGGATTACTGGAAGGCGGCGCGGCGCTGGTTCATGAAGGCGAACCGCGCCGACCCCGATTATGCCTATCCCTTCACGCTGTTCTACGGCAGTTTTGCCGGTGCGGGCGAAACGCCCAATGCCAGCGCCATTGCCGGGCTGGAACGCGCGGTGGAACTGGCGCCGCAGGTCGACGCGCTGCGCATGATGCTGGCGTTCGAACGGCTGCGCAGCGGCGACCTGGCGGCTATGCGTGTGGCGCTGCTGCCGGTTTCGGCCGATCCGCATGGCGGCGGCGACAATCTGGCGACGAAACTGATCGCGCTGATCGACCAGGGCGCCGATGTCGCGGCGGTGCGCGCCGAGTTGGCAAAGCGCAG
>NZ_JAIESM010000024.1 GCF_019746015.1 Sphingomonas sp.
GCGACCACCGATTATGCCCGCGCGGCAGAGGCCGATACGCTCATCATCTGCGTGCCGACCCCGCTCAACCGCAACCGCGAACCCGATATGTCCTATATCCACGCGACCATGGCGTCGCTGGCGCCGCATCTGCGCGCGGGGCACCTGATCTCGCTGGAAAGCACGACCTTTCCCGGCACGATCGACGACGAAGTGCTGCCGGTGGTGCTGGCGGCCGGGCTGGTGCCGGGCGAAACGGTGTTCGTCACCTATTCGCCCGAGCGCGAGGACCCGGGCAACAAGCATTTCGGCACGCGCACCATCCCCAAGCTGATCGGCGGGGTGACGCCGGCCTGCACAGAAGTGGGCATCGCCGCCTATGAAGCGGCGATCGACCGGCTGGTGCCGGTTTCCTCGACCAAGGTGGCCGAACTGGCCAAGCTGCTGGAGAATATCCAGCGCTCAGTGAATATCGGCCTGGTCAACGAGATGAAGATCATCGCCGACAAGATGGGGATCGACATCCACGAAGTGGTGGAAGCCGCCGCCACCAAGCCTTTCGGCTTCACGGCCTATTATCCGGGGCCGGGGCTGGGCGGGCACTGCATCCCCATCGACCCCTTCTACCTGACGTGGAAGGCGCGCGAATATGGCGTGTCGACCCGCTTCATCGAACTGGCCGGCGAGATCAACCAGGCCATGCCCGACTGGGTGTTCGGCAAGATCACTCAGGCGCTCAACGCGCGTGAACGCTCGGTCAAGGGCGCGCGGGTGCTCGCGCTCGGCATCGCCTACAAGAAGAATGTCGACGACATGCGCGAATCGCCCGCCGTCCATGTGATGGAGCGGCTGCGCGATGCCGGCGCGCTGCTGGACTACAGCGATCCGCATGTGCCGGTCTTCCCCAAGATGCGCGAGCATCGTTTCGATCTGGCATCGGTGCCGCTGACGCCGGAAACGCTCGCCGGCTATGACGCGGTCGTCGTGCTCACCGATCACGATGCCTTCGATTATGGCCTGATCGCCGAGCATGCCCGGCTGATCGTGGACAGCCGCGGCAAATATCGCACGCCGATGCCCAATCTGGTGAAGGCCTGATGTCGGGGCAGCAGGTTGCCGTTGTCGGCGTCGGCTATTGGGGCAAGAATATCGCGCGCAGCTTTGCCGAGCTGGGTGCGCTGGGCGCGATTGTCGATACCAATGCGGCGGTCGCCGAACCGGTCGCTGCGCAGACCGGCGCGCCGATCCGTGATTTCGATGCCGTTCTGGCCGACCCGGCGATTGCCGGCATTGCCATCGCGACGCGCGCCGAAACCCATTATGCGATTGCCAGCCGGGCACTGGCCGCCGGCAAGCATGTGTTCGTCGAAAAGCCGCTGGTGCTCGACGAGGGCGAGGCCGACCGGCTGATCGCCCAGGCGGAAGCGGCGGGGCGCGTGCTGATGGTGGGGCATTTGCTGCGCTATCACCCGCTGTTCCGGCGGATGCTGGAGATCATCCGTTCGGGCGAGCATGGCGCCCTGCGCTATGTCTATTCGGACCGGATGAGCCTGGGCAAGATCCGCACCGAGGAAGATGTGCTGTGGTCGTTCGCGCCGCACGACATCTCCATGGTGCTGGCGATTGCGGGCGCTGAGCCGGTCGCCGTCACCGCGCAGGGCAAGGGCTGGGTGGACCCGTCGATCTGCGATTACGCGACCGCGCAGCTGAGCTTTGCAGACGGGCTGAAGGCCGATATCCGCACCACCTGGCTGAGCTACAAGAAGGTGCAGCAATGCGTCGCGATCTGCGACCGTGCGACCATCGTGTTCGAGGACAGCGAGAAGGAATGGGGCCGCAAGCTTGCCGTCCATCCGCATGAGGTGGTTGTCGAGGGCGGGTTGCCGGTGCCCAAGCGCGGCGAGATGCACTATGTCGAGGTGCCGCAGGCCGAGCCGCTGAAGGCCGAATGCGCGCATTTTCTGGAATGCCTGGGCGGCGCTGCGCCGTTGACCGATGGCCAGGAAGGCCGCGCGGTGCTGCGCGTGCTGCAGCGCGCGACCGAGGCGATGAAGAACTGAACGGGAAAGAGTAAAGCGTGACCGATTATTTCAAGCATGAATCCGCCTATGTCGATGCGCCCAGCGAAATCGGCGCCGGCACCAAAATCTGGCATTTCGCCCATATTCTGCCCGGCACCCGCATCGGCAAGAATTGCTCGCTGGGCCAGAATGTGATGGTCGGCCCCGACGTGACCGTGGGCGACAATTGCAAGATCCAGAACAATGTTGCGCTCTATAAGGGCGTTGAGCTGGCGGATGGTGTGTTCTGTGGCCCGTCCTGCGTGTTCACCAATGTGCTGACGCCGCGCGCCGAAGTCGAGCGCAAGGAAGAGTTTCTGCCCACCCGCGTTGGTCGCGGTGTTTCCATCGGGGCCAACGCCACCATCGTGTGCGGCCACGATCTGGGGGACTATTGCATGGTGGCCGCCGGCGCTGTGGTGACCAAGAACGTGCAGGCCCATGCGCTGGTTGCTGGCGTTCCTGCCCGCCGCATCGGCTGGGTAAGCCGCACCGGTGAGCGGCTGGGCGATGATCTGATCTGCCCACGCACTGGCGAGCGCTACCGCGAAGAGGGCGAAACGCTCGTCCTGATTGCCGACTGAACATTTTTTCTGGAGCTAGCCCCATGAACGCGCCTGCCACGATCGCCTTTATCGACCTCGCCGCGCAGCAGCGGCATCTCCGCCCGCAGCTGGACGCGGCCATTGCCAAGGTGCTGGATGACGGCGCCTATATCATGGGGCCGCATGTGAAGGCGTTCGAGGCGGAACTTGCCGCCTTTTGCGGGGCCAAGCATGTGATCAGCTGCGGCAACGGCACGGACGCGCTGCAGCTGGCGCTGATGGCGTTGGGCATCGGGCCGGGCGATGCGGTGTTCTGCCCCACCTTCACCTTTGCCGCCACCGCAGAAGTCGTGCCGTTCGTCGGCGCGACGCCGGTGTTCGTCGACAGCGACGAGGTCAGCTTCAACATGGACCCGGCCAGCCTGGAACGGGCGATTGCGCACGCCAAGGCGCAGGGGCTGCGCCCGGCGGTGGTGGTGCCGGTCGACCTGTTCGGCCTGCCGGCAGACATTCCCGCGATCACCGCGATTGCGCGCGCGCATGGCTGCAAGATCCTGTGCGACAGCGCGCAAGGCTTCGGCGGCACGATCGACGGCCAGATGACCGGCAGCTTCGGCGATGTCTCCACCACCAGCTTCTTTCCGGCCAAGCCGCTCGGCTGCTATGGCGATGGCGGCGCGGTGTTCACCGACGATCCGGCACTGGCCAAGCTGCTCGATTCGCTGCGCGTGCACGGCAAGGGCAGCGACAAGTATGACAATGTGCGCATCGGCATGAACAGCCGGCTCGACACGCTGCAGGCGGCGATCCTGTCGGTGAAGCTCAGCGCCTATGCCGACGAGATTGCGGCGCGCAACCGCGTGGCGGACCGCTACACCGCGCGCCTGGCCAACATCGTCGATACGCCGGTGGTGCCGGCCGGCTACAGCTCGGTCTGGGCGCAATACACCATCAAGCTCAATTCGGCGGCCGAGCGTAGTGCCGTGCAGGAATCGCTGAAGGCCGCCGGCGTGCCGTCGACCGTCTATTACCCGATGCCGCTGCACCGGCAGACCGCGTACAAGGATTTCCCGGGCGATCCGGCCGGGCTCGCGGTATCCGAAAGCCTCAGCCAGCGGGTGCTGAGCCTGCCGATGCATCCCTATCTGGATGAAGCGACGCAGGACCGCGTGATCGAGGCGCTGGGCAACGCCGTAAAGACGGCGCGGGGTTGAGATGACCCGCAAGATCGTCACCATCGTTGGCGCACGGCCGCAGTTCATCAAGGCGGGTGCGGTCAGCCGCGCCATTGCTCAGGATGGTGGGCTGGACGAAGTGCTGGTCCACACCGGCCAGCATTTCGACGACGCGATGTCGGACATCTTCTTCCGCGAACTGGAACTGCCCCACCCCAAGCATAATCTGGGGATTGCCGGGCAGACGCATGGCGCGATGACCGGCCGGATGATGGAGGCGATCGAGAAGGTGCTGATCGAGGAAACACCCGATCTGTGCCTGGTTTATGGAGACACCAATTCGACGATTGCCGGGTCGCTGGCAGCGGCCAAGCTGCACATTCCCGTCGGCCATGTGGAAGCGGGCCTGCGATCGTTCAACCGGCGGATGCCGGAAGAACTGAACCGGGTAGTGACCGACCATCTGGCGGCGATCCAGTTTTGCCCGACGCGGGCCTCGATCGACAATTTGCGGGCCGAGGGTATCGTCCAGCACGTCTATCACACGGGCGACGTTATGTTCGATGCGACGCGCTTTGCGATTGCGGCAACGGCCGGGCGTGACGGCGTGTTGCAGCAACTCGGCCTGACGCGCGGCAATTATAATGTCTGCACGATTCACCGCGCCGAGAATACCGATGACCCGGTGCAGCTGGCGAAGGTGGCAGACTATCTGCGCGCAGTGGCTGCCGAGCGGCCGCTGGTCCTGCCGCTTCATCCGCGCACGCGCGGCGCGCTTGCCCGCAATGGTCTGAACTTCGACTTTGCGGTGCTGACGGAGCCGCTCGGCTATTTCGATCTCAACGCGCTGCTGGCAGGCGCGGTTGCTATCTACACCGATTCCGGCGGGTTGCAGAAGGAGGCCTATTTCCACGGCAAGCCCTGCGTTACCCTGCGCGATGAGACCGAATGGGTCGAAACCATCGATCATGGCTGGAACCGGCTGTGGCAGGGGCCTGATTACGTGACGCCGCGCCAGCCGATCGCCGATTATGGCGCGGGCGATGCGGCCGAAAAGATCGTGACGCTGCTGCGCGATTTCCTGGGCTGATATCCGTGGAGTTGAGGGCTGGCTCGATCAGGTCAGCCCCAGTGCCTTGCGATAATCGTCGAGCCGGATTTGGACGAGCGCGTTCCAGCTGAACTGGTCTTCCATTTTCCGCGCGCCAAAGGCGCCCAGCTCAGCCCGCCTGGCGGGGTCTTTCAGCTCGAGCAGCTTGGCCTGCAGGTCGTCGATATCGTTGAGCCGATATTGCAGGCCGTTACCGCGAACACGCTCAACCGCTGCGAGCTGATCGTTGACGACGATGGGCGTTCCCGACGCCGCGCAATCGATCATCGAGGTTGATTCCTGCGTTGGCCACACGCCGATATCGGCGGCACGGAACACGTTGCCCAGTTCCGAAAAATGCACGAACGGGTTGACGATGGTACCGGGCACGGCGGCGATCTCGTCGCGTTGGGTGCCATCCCCATAGAAGACCGCGCGATAGGGCTCACCACGCTCGCGCATTGCCGCCACGGCCTGCGCCATCAACAGCGGATTCTTGTCGACAGCGAAGCGCCCCGTATAGACGCACATGATCTCATCGTCCCCGACACCCAGCGACCGGCGTAGCGCGCTGGCGGCACTACGTTCATCGTCATTGGCTGCCGGGTGGAAGATGTCGGTGTCCACACCAAGCGGCACCGTCTTCAGCTTATGAGCCGGTACCCCGAAAAAGCGCCGGGCGACATCGGAGCAATCGACCGTGGCACCATAGCATAGCTCCATGCGGCTGCTGATGAACCGGCCGGGCAAGCCACGACGGACCAATTCCTTCAACCTTGCCGGATGGAAGATCGGCTTGGGATCGGTGGCCAGCGGATAGACGCTCGCAGTGGTGTGGTTGCCGGTGAACAGCTTGTAGCCAAGCTTTCGCTGAAAGCGCGCAGCGTCGATGGGTAGCCATCCGGTGTGCGAGAAGACCTGCACGATATCGGGTTTCAGTTCCGCCAGCTTGGCGCCAAGCCCCGTCATTCTGACGCCGCCATAGGCATCGATATAATCGACATAATGGACCTTGAAGCCGTCAACATCCCGTACTGTGCCCGCAGGATACCCCTTTTTCTGGATGCCGGCATAGGTCTTCTGGAAATCGGTCATCTGCGCATAGACGGGTATCCCCGCTGTGACGAGATGAACGGAGACACCAGGCTTTTTGGCCAGGCTCGCTGGGATACGACTGCCTGCATAGCCCATCGCTTCAGCAAACGCGTCCGCCAGAATAACGACGGTAATTGCTGCCGGTACGTCCAACGCTGCCCCCTGCACTAAAATACGCCACTGCCTGCTTGACGCGCCTGCCGCGAGCGCTGATAGGGCGCTCGGGGGAGCCGGGTCAAGCGCAGGCCCGGCTGTGTTGGAGTTCCGAAAGACAAGCGGCATGATAGGCAGGCTGATCCGCGCGGCGACGGGGCGCTCTGCCCATGTCATCGGGCCGCGCTCGCGGCTGGGCCGGACCGCGATCATCGACAATATCCAGCGCCGCGCCGACTGCATCTGCATCGGCGAGAACAGCATCATCCTGGGCCAGTTGCTGGTGTTCGGCCATGGCGGCGCAATTGCCGTCGGCGACCATTGCTTCATCGGCGAGAACAGCCGGCTCTGGTCGGCCGGGTCGATCCGTATCGGCAACCGCGTGCTGATCTCGCACGACGTCAACATCTTCGACAACGATACCCACCCGTTCGACGCCGCCGCGCGGCACCGCCACTATCTCGCCATTGCCTCTACCGGTCATCCCAAGGAACTCGATCTGGGCGAGATGCCGGTGGTGATCGAAGACGACGCCTGGATCGCCGCCAAGGCGATGGTGCTGAAAGGCGTCACCATCGGCCGCGGCGCGGTGGTGGGGGCGGGCGCCGTCGTCACCCGCGACGTAGACCCTTTCACCGTGGTCGCCGGCAATCCCGCGCGGCCGGTCCGCTCGCTCGACCTTGTCGACCCCGAAACCATCATTGCCTGACGCAACAGGATCGTTTGATTATGCCGAAAATGACCAATCCGATGATTGTGGGCCGCCGCATTGCCCTACTGCCGCGCGAGATTGAGAAATCGCTCATCAACCAGGGGCGCATCATGGCCGCGCTGAACCGGCGTGAGCGGTTCGACGATCTGTCCGACTATGAATTTCAGGTGTTCTCGCAATGGGGTGAGGATGGCATCATCCAGCATCTGGTGGAGGCAATGCCCGGCATCCCGCGCCAGTTCATCGAATTTGGCGTGGAAAGCTTTACTGAATGCAATTCCCGCTTTCTGATGATGAAGGACGGTTGGTCGGGCTTCATCATTGACGGCTCGGAAAAACATGTTGCCGATATCCAGAGCCGGCACTGGTATTGGCAGCATGATCTGACCGCGCACTGCGCCTTCATCGACAAGGACAATATCGCCAGCCTGCTCGACAAGAGCGGCTTCTTCCCGGAGCCCGGCATCCTGTCGGTCGATATCGACGGGGTCGACTGGTTCGTGCTGGAAGCGCTGGGCGCCTGGAAGCCGTGGATCGTGATTGTCGAGTATAACGGCCTGTTCGGGCCGGAGGCGCCGGTGAGCGTGCCCTATGATCCGGCCTTTGTGCGCCACCAGAAACATTATTCAGGCCTGTATTGGGGCGCGAGCCTGGCCGCGTTCGACACGCTGCTGGCGCCGCGCGGCTATCGCCTGGCGGGCACCAACCGGGCGGGCTCCAACGCGTTCTTCGTGCGGACCGACAAGGTGCAGGGCCATGTTCCCAGCCCTACTCGGGAACAGGCCTGCCGCCCGGTGATTTTCCGTGACGTGCGCGACGAGCAAGGCAAGCTGCAGTTCATCAACCAGCGCGAGCGTGCGCGCGTCATTGCCGATATGCCGCTGGTCAACACGGTGACGGGCGCGACGCTTGCAATGCGTGACCTGAACCTGGGGTAATTGACATGGCATCATCACCTATGACCTGGGAACAGGCCGTTCAGTTGATCCGCGATGATCCCGCCAAGGCCGACCTCGCGCGCGACGCCTATTATGACGATCCGTTGACCGAGGCTGCCCAGCGCTATCATGCCAGCACCGAATGGCAGGCGATCCGCGTGATCATCGGCAAGGGTGAAGGCCGCACCGCGCTTGAGATCGGCGCCGGCCGCGGGATCGCCAGCTACGCCCTTGCGCGGGAAGGCTTTCAGGTAACCGCCTTGGAGCCTGATCCCAGCGCTATTGCCGGGGCTGCTGCGATCCGTGACCTGGCGACGCAAACCGGCGTGTCGATCAAGGTGGTCGAGGAGTATTCCGAGACCCTGCCCTTTGAGGACGCGAGCTTTGACGTTGTCTTCGCCAGGGCAGTGCTGCACCATACCCGCGATCTTGCGGGCGCGATCGCGGAAATGGCACGTGTCCTCAGGCCCGGTGGCATGCTGGTTGCGGTGCGCGAGCATGTGATTTCGCGCGATGAGGATTTGCCGGCATTTCTGGCTTCGCATCCGATGCATCACCTTTATGGCGGCGAGAACGCCTTCCGCCTGGATCAATATGTTGGGGCGATCCGCGCAGCGGGATTGGCGCTTGATCCGCCCTTGGCGCCGCTGGAAAGCCCCATCAACTATTGGCCGCACACGGCCGCAACGCTGCGGCACGAAATCGCCGCGCGCTTCCGCAAATTGCCGGGGGCGCCACTGGCAGTTGGCGCCGCGCTGGCCATGCCGGGCCTAGGCCGGGCGATGATCGGTCTGGCGGGGCGTTTCGATCACCGTCCAGGCCGACTTTATTCGTTCGTCGCGCGTCGTCGCTGACATGGCGGTTGTCTGGGTTACCGGCGGCGCAGGGTTCATCGGCAGCGCGCTGCTGAACCTGCTGTCTCAACAGGGGCATGTCGTCGCCGGCATCGGTGGTGCGGCGCCAGCGGGCCACGCCGAATCATCGGCCGCTTGGGCGCCTGGCCGCATCCGCATGGGCGGTCTCGATGCGCTGGCTGCGCAGACCGGCGCGCCGGATTACATCCATCATCTGGCCGGCGGCTCCTCGGTCGGTGTGTCGATCGCAGATCCCTTTGCCGATTTCGAAAAGACCGTGGCCGGGTCCGCCATATTGCTGGAATGGATGCGGCAGGCGTCACCGGCGGCGTCGCTGGTGGTTGCATCGTCGGCGGCTGTTTACGGGGTGGGCCATGATGGCGCGATTCCGGTCACCGCGGCGCCGAAGCCGTGCTCGCCCTATGGGCGGCATAAGCAGATCATGGAATTAATGTGCCGCAGCTACGCCGAAAGCTATGGCATCCGCGCATCGATCGTCAGGCTGTTCTCGGTCTATGGACCAGGACTTCGTAAGCAGTTGCTGTGGGATTTGTGCGGCAAGCTGTCGATCCAGGGCAGCGCCGTGCTCGGCGGAACGGGCGACGAGCTGCGGGACTGGGTGCATGTGGATGATGTCTGCCGGCTGCTGGCGAAGGCCGCCGACTTGGCGTCGCTCGACGTTCCGGTGATCAACGGGGGCACCGGGGTCGCGACCAGTGTGCGCGATATCGCGCAGATGACGGCCCGGTCCTTTGACCTGTCCGATGCGGCCATCAGCTTTTCGGGTCTATGTCGTGCCGGCGACCCGTTCAGCCTGGTCGCCGCACGGCCGGCAGAGGCTTTCGACTGGCGGCACGATCTGGCCCAAGGCATCGCAAGCTATGTCGCCTGGTTCAAGCGTAACAACGCATGACGCACCCGGTGCGTCTTGCCACGCCCGTGATCGGCGGCCCGCACTGGATGGGTGGCTGGAATTACATGATCAACATGGCGCGCGCGATATCGGCCCATGCGCCTGATGCGATGAATCTGGTGATTGCCGCCGGTGCCACCCAGCGGGATCACCCCGACCTTATGATGCTGGACGCGCTGCCCGGCATCGACGTGATCCACGATCCTGCATTCGACCCAGCGAACAAGTCGCGCCGCCTGGCGCTTGCCATTGGTACCGGTCTGGACGGGCGGGCGCTATCGCTGTTCGCGGCCCATGGTGTTGATGTTGTTTTTGAACCGGCCAATTTCTTCGGCTGGCGCTTTCCGTTGCCAACCATCGCATGGATGCCGGATTTTCAGCACCGCCGGCTGCCCCATCTGTTCACCCGTCCGGGTTGGTGGCGCCGGGAAATCGGCTTTCGCGCGCAGATCGCCAGCAATCGCACCATCATGCTCAGCAGCCGCGATGCCGAGGAGGATTGCCAGTCATTCTATGCGGCCTCGCGCGGTCGTACGCGGGTCGTGCCATTCGCTGTGACAACCCCTGACACGCTGTCGCTGGCAGATGCTTATGCGCGCGTCGATGCACTGGGCTTGCCCCGGCATTTCTTTTTCATGCCCAACCAGCTGTGGAACCATAAGAACCACGCCATCGCGATTGAGGCAGCCCGATTGCTGAAACAGCAGGGTGTCGATGCGATGATCATTGCGACCGGCCATGGCGACGACCCGCGGACACCCGATCTGCGCGAGACACTGATGGCGCGCGTTGCCGACAACGTGCTGGACAGCCATTTCCGCTTTACCGGCGCGCTGCGCTATGCCGATGTGCAGGCATTGTGCCTAACAGCGGCGGCGATCATCAATCCATCGCGGTTCGAGGGTTGGAGCACTGCGGTCGAGGAAGCAAAGGCGATCGGAACGCCGTTGCTGCTTTCCGACTTGCGGGTCCATCGCGAGCAGGCCGCGCATGTCGCCAAATTCTTCGATCCAGACGATGCTGCGACACTGGCAGACCATATCAAGCACACGCCGCCGCGCGATGCCGCCGCAATCGAAGCGGCGCGTTCCATCGCGGTGGAAAGCTACGCGGTCGATCAGCGCAATTTCGCCATGCGCCTAGCCTCATTGGTTAGCGCGGTCGCAGGCGGCCGGTAAGCGGCCAGTCGACGGTTTACTGGCGCGGCAGGCTTTGCACGGAACGGCGCAAGTCAGGGCGATCGGCGGGCAGGCGTGCGGCCAGCGCGTCCAAGGTTTCTGGCTGGAAGCGAACCCCACCTGCTGCGATGCGGCTGAACAAAGCGGCTGCGTTGACGGCATTGCGCCGCATCCGCTCCGCATCCGGCGCCGGGCTGTCGGGTTTGGGCGGCGGCGGGCCGTCGGCAAAATGCCTTAGTGCCCAGGGCAGCCACCAGCGTTGTTTGATCAGCAGGTCGGCCATTGGCTCGATCAGCCGGTCATCGCTGATTGCCCCGGCCATTACCGGAAACAGCGTTGCATGGATTTCGGTGGAAGAGCTGAGCGCGGCATCGAAATGCGCAAGCGCCCCGCGCGTGTCGCCCCGCGTGACATTATACTCGATAAGCCACAATTCGGCCGCCAGGTCGCGCCGGGTCAGCCAATGGGCATAGGTCATGGCGCGCGTGGCCGCGGCGACATCTGCGTCTTCCAGCGCGACAAAGCCGATGGCGCGGGCAGCCTGGGCATGGGTGGGGTCGCGCATCAGCGCGGTCGCACCATGGATGCGTGCCCGCGCGCGATCATCGGGCGCCTCCGGGTTGATCTGCATCCGGCTTGCCAGCTGCGCATTGGCCAGCGAGTCAAAAGGCAGGGCCTGCACTGCAATGGCGGGGCGGGTTTCGCGATTGGCGGCGGCCACCCCGTCGAACATGACATAACTTGCCAGCGCGACGAGAACCAACCCCGTCGCCGCGCGGAACAGGGCCAGCCCGCCGGTCGCGGGCGTGGCAATCCGGTCAGGCCTTGGCAAAATCCTTGCTCCGATCGCCATAACCATAGCCATAGCTTTCATAGCCATAGCCATATTGCACGCGGCGCGAGTCGAACTTGGTCAGCACCGCGCCGATGATCGAGGCATGCGCGCTCTTCAGCCGCTGCAGCGTTACGCGCAGCTGCCGCTTGCGGGTCGCTGACGCTTCAACCACGATCACCGTTCCGCTCACCCGGCTGGCCAGCAGCGGGGCGTCGGCCAGCGCCATCACCGGCGGCGCGTCGAACAGCACGGTGTCGAATTCGGCAAGCGCATCCTGGATCAGCGCATCGACCTGCGACCCCGAGAACAGCTCGGCGGCGTTGGGCGGCGTGGGACCAGCGGACAGCAGCCACAGATTTTCCTGGTGCGTCGGCACCGCCATCTGGGCAAGACTGCCATTGCCGCTCAGCACGTTGCTCAGCCCCTGCAGGTTGCGCAGCTCCATCATCTGGTGGAGCGAGGGCGAGCGCATGTCGGCGTCGATCAGCAGCACCTTGCGGCCAAGCCGGGCCAGCGTGGTGGCAAGCGCAACCGTGGTCGTCGATTTGCCTTCGCCGGGCACGGTCGATGTGATCAGCAGGCTGCGCGGCATCCCTTCGGGCGTGGAGAAGCGCAGCGCGGCTTCGAACGACAGGAACGCTTCGGCGAGAGCGGACTTGCGGTCCTGCATCGCGATCAGCACTTCCTCGTCGAGCGACTTCGGAATCGCGCCAAGCGACGGGATATGGAACAGGCGTTCCAGATCGTCCGGCACGGCGATCCCTTCGTCGATCTGCTCGAGCATGAAGGCCAGGCCAATCCCGACTGCGGTGCCGAGAATGAGACCAAGGATGATGTTCAGCAACGGACGCGGCGACGACGGGCGATTGGCGGGCAAACCGCGATCAACCACTGCCACATTGTTGGTGCCGATGCCGCCGGCGACACCGATTTCCTTATAGCGCTGCAGCAGCGCATTATAGAGTTCGCGGTTGGTATCGGCATCACGCTGATAAATGTTGTACTGAATGCCAAGGCGGCGCTGCTCGATCACCTGCGCTTCCACCTCGGCCACCTTGGTGGCCAGGGCGTTTTCTTGCGCCAGCGCCTGCCGGTAGTTGACGTCCAGCGAGCTGCGGCCGCGGGCTTCCTCGCGGGCAATGCCGTTGTCGAGCTGGCGAAGCTGAGCGTTCAGCGCCTGCAGTGGCGGGTAATCGGGCTGGAACTGCGCGCTCAGCCGGGCGGCATCGGCCGCCACCTCGGCGCGTCGCTGGCGCAACGCGTTGATCGCCTGGTTGCCCAGATTCTCGGCCGTCACCCCGCTGCCGGCCTGGCTGCGGCGGGTTTCGGCCGCGATCCGCGCACCCCGCGCTGCCGCCAGCTGCTCATTCAGGGCGATCAGCGTGTCGGTGAGGACGGATCGCTCCTGTGACCGGGCGTTGGTGTCGTTGGACGGCGTGCCCATGGTGATGATGTGGTTCTGCGATGCATAGGCCACCAATTGCCGCTCGGACTCTTCCAGCTTGGTCTTGATCTGAGCGATCCTGCTTTCCAGGAATGATCGTGCATAGCTGTTTGCGTCGAAACGGCGGGCTAGATTGCGCTTGATGAATTCGTCAGCCCAGGCATTGGCGATGTCCGCAGACATCTGCGCATCTGGACTTTCGAACGACATACCCACCAGCCGCGACGCGCGCACCGGTGCCACCGAGAAATGGTTCAGAAGAATTCGGATTGTCTTGTCACGACGCGACTGGCGCGTAGCGGGCGGCAACGGACCGCCGGCGTCGGTGAAAAGGCCGCCATCGACACGCTCACCAAACAGGCGCAGGAACTTCCGGCTATCGTAAAGCTTCAACCGGTCGGCGACGGCTTCCGCCAGCGACCGCGCTTTCAGCAAGCCATATTGCGTCTGGTAGAATTCCTGATCGATGGCGCTGACCTGCGGTTCGGCGCCGCGGATGTTGACGATGTTCGAATCCTCTCGAGAGATTTCGAGAGTTACAGTCGATGTATACTGTTTCGTCAGCAGAAGGGTGACGCCGATAGATGTCAGCAAGCCCGCAATCACCGATCCCAGGATGAGCCACCGCCACCGCAACAGGATGCGGATCCAGTTCTGTATAATGCTCTCGCGCTCCGCCAGGTCGCCGGCCTTGGCGCGCCATTCGACCATCGCGTTGCCTGGGGCAGCGACGATCGCGCGGCTGGATGGAGTATCAATCGCGTTCATAGACTTTCCAAATGGCCCGTTCAGCGTGCCAGTACGGTGATCAGCGGTGCGACGATCAGTGGCGTAATGGCAACCAGATCGCGCAGCAGACGCCGTTGCGGCGAATCGCCGACGATGATGATGTCGTTGGCAAAGATTTCCGGATCGCCATAAGCGCCACGACGGATGGCGCCAAGATCATAAAGCGCCGCATAATCCTTGCCACCCACGGTGCGGAAAACCACGACTTCCTGAACCCTTGCAAAGTCAGTGAGTCCTTCCGCAGAGGCGATGGCGCGATTGAGGGTCATCCTGCCGACCACCGGATAAAGCCCCGGCTTGCGGACCTGGCCATCAACCGTGATCGCCGAGCTCTTGCCCTCGACCACGTTCACGGTCACCTGCGGGTCGCGCACGAACTTGCGCAGCCGCTCGGTCAGCAAATCGGCCAGTTCGCCGGGCGTGATGCCAGCGGCCTTGACGCTGCCAGCGAAGGGGAAGCCGATGCGGCCGCTGGCATCGACCTCTATCTTTTCGCGCTTCAGGTCTTCTATGCCGTAAACGTCGATGTTGAGCTTGTCGAACGCGCCGATCACATATTCACGGGCCGGCTCGATGAGGTCGGTCCTACCCGGCGTTGGCAGCGCACCGAGGTTTGCGACCTGCAGCGACGGGCGGGGAGTCAACGGCGGCGCACTGGCGCAGCCGGCGACAAGCACAAAGCAAAATATCGACAGGATCGACCGGATCACGCAATGCCCCTCATAAACTCGTTGATCCCATAGCGCCCGGTTCTCGGGCGGTAAACCGGCTATTGGTGCCGCCAAAATGGTGGGGCGCGCTAGGTCGAGCCTATTGCGCGACCTGTGGATGGTCGTTCTTCAGGTTGCCAAGGCGGTATAGGACGATGCACGCCAGCGCAAACAGCGAGCCCATCAGCGGGGTCCGCACGGGATAATCGACCAGGCTGGCGACAAGCATGACGACAAGCGCGATTGCAGCAAGCTGGGCCGGCGGGCGAAGGCTGACGCGATCAAGCCCCCACCCGAGCGTGATCGCACGACCGATCCAAACCAGCCCCAGTGCCAGCCCAAAGGCCCCAGCAAGGCCATATTCGGCAACGATTTCAAGATAGTCATTATGGGCGTGGTTGACATATTCGGGCCGCAGGTCCGCCATTTTTTCGAAGCGCGGATAGGCGCGCACGAAGCTGCCGGGGCCACTGCCAGTGGGAAAAAATGCCTGCGCCATATCGATGGTGTTTTGCCAGAACGAACCGCGCCCATTGCCCACATCATTGTCACCAAAGCGGGCGATTGGCGCAACCATTGCCGACGTGCCGATGAGGCACAGCGCCACGATCGCGATGCCCGTCAGACGCGTTGCCCGACGTGACGGTGATCGGCTGGTCGCGGCGATCAGCCCGATTGCCAGGATCATGCTGACCGCCAGGACATAGCCGCTGCGCGACTGGGTGATTGCCACCCCAAGCCCGGCGAGCAGCGCCGCCGCGAGCGCCACCATCCGCTTGGCAAGTCGCCGTGCCGGCGGCGTTCCCGGCGCGACCGCCCAGAAATAGGCGGCGGGAAGGCCCAGACACATAAGCACCGCCTGATGATTGCGATTGGCGAAAAAGCCGACCCCGGCATCGGTGTCGTTGATGGCATAAAGCCGCAGCGGGCTGTCGGCGTCGCTAACGAGCTGCAGCGTTGCCAGCGCGCCGCTGAGCGCGGTCACTGCCAGCAGTGCAGGTGCAAAGTGCCGAGCCCATGATAGTGGCGCGCGCATGGCCAGCGCGACTGTGGCCACCGGCACAAGCAGGGCCAGTATTGTCTCGATCGTCAAATCTGGCGACAGCGTCAGCGGCCGCCAGGGTTGGGGCTTGCCGGCAATGGTCGCGGCGGCGTCATAGCCAGCGTGACCTGGCAGTGCAGACCATAGTGCGGGCGGGAGGGGGATCAGCGAAAGCACGCACAGCAGCGCAACCGCGGCGGGCAGAAGCAGCGGCGGCACCAGCGCCCGCAGCTCGGCGCGTGCGGCTGGAAGAATGATGACGCCGATCACCAGCAACGCCGCCAGCCTGACCGCCATCAGTTGCGAGATGTCGGATCGGGAAGACCCCCCGGCCAGCAACAACGCCACGACGAACAGTGCGGTGGCAACCCACTGCATCGCAGACAGGCGGGCATGATTGGGCATGGCTTATCCTGTTGCGGCAATGCCGCGATCATCAACGCGCGGATTGCAGCGTCATCTGTCAGCCAACCGGCTGGCCGTCAAGTCGATGAGATAGCGCGCTATTCGTCGCTAGCTACGAGGCGCTGCCAGCCGACATCGCCCATATGGCTTAGCCCATATGGGCGATGTCGGTCCGATCGAGACAAAGAAAAAGCGGCGACACAAAGTGCCGCCGCTCCTTCAAATCAAAGCTGTTGCAGCTTAGCGGCTGACAGCGCG
>NZ_JAIESM010000085.1 GCF_019746015.1 Sphingomonas sp.
GTTGTGGATGCCCAGCATCGCCGCGCGCAGATTGCCGGGCTTGTGCGTCCCCGGCGCGCCTGCGCAGATCGCGCTGGCCAAGTTCGACTGGGCGTGCGCCACATTTGGCAGCGCGGCAGCCGATGCGATAAACAGGATAACGAAGCGCATGTCTCCTCTCCTCCATCCCGCCCCCAACGGCCCTTCACGCGCGCCGCTGGCGCTTTATGTACACTGGCCGTTCTGCGTTTCCAAATGCCCCTATTGCGACTTCAACAGCCATGTCCGCGCCGCGGTCGATCAGCATCGCTGGCGCGCCGCGCTGCTGGCCGATCTTGCGCATGAGGCGGGGCGGACGACGGGGCCGCTTTCCTCCATCTTCTTCGGCGGCGGCACCCCCAGCCTGATGCCGCCGGCAACGGTTGCCGCGCTGATCGAGGCGGCCGAGCAGGCCTGGGGCTTTGCGCCCGGCATCGAGATCACGCTGGAAGCCAATCCCAGCTCGGTGGAGGCGGCGCGCTTTGCCGATCTGGCGGCGGCCGGCGTCAACCGCGTGTCGCTGGGGCTGCAGGCGCTGGACGATGCAGCGCTTGCCCATCTCGGCCGCGCGCATGGCGTGGCGGAGGGGCTGGCCGCGCTCGACACCGCACAGGCCGCCTTTGGCCGGGTCAGCTTCGACCTGATCTATGCCCGCCCCGGCCAGAGCGCGGCCGCGTGGGAGGCCGAACTGACCCGCGCGCTTAGCTTCGGCACCGAGCATCTGTCGCTCTATCAGCTGACCATCGAGCCGGGCACGCGCTTTGCGACCGAGGCGGCGGCGGGGCGGCTGACCCTGCCCGGCGAGGACGACGCCGCCGGCCTGTTCGAGCTGACGCGCGGTGTTACGGCGGCGGCGGGGCTCCCGGCCTATGAAGTCTCCAACCACGCCCGGCCGGGCGCGGAAAGCCGCCACAACCTGACTTACTGGCGCTATGGCGATTATGCTGGCATCGGCCCCGGTGCGCATGGCCGGCGCGGCGGGCTGGCGACGCTGCGCCACAAAAAGCCCGAAAACTGGCTGGCGGCGATCGACCGGCGCGGCGACGGGCTGGAAAGCGAAACCGCGCTTTCCCCGCGCGAGCGGATGCACGAGGCGCTGGTGATGGGCCTCCGGCTCGACGCCGGCATCGACCTGGCGCGCGTGGCGGCGCTGGGCGGCGTGGCGGTGGACGAGGCAATCGACACGGGCGCCGCCCGGTTGCTTACCGCCGAAGGGCTGATCGACCAGCACGGCACCCATCTGCGCGCGACGGGCGCCGGCATGCTGGTGCTGAACGCGGTGATCGCGGCCCTCGCGCGCTAGGGGCGATCGAGCTGATTACGAACCCGTTCGTCCCGAGCAAAGTCGAGGGACGCGATGGCATGCGCTGCGCGAGGGCCGCGTGTCTCGACTTCGCTCAACACGAACGGGTTTCAATGTTCGCTAGACAGACCCACCCCAACCCCTCCCCTCAAGGGGAGAGGACGCTCAAAACCCCGCCGGGGCCGGGCCAACGCCCGTTCGAAACCGCTGCCCCGCCAGTCGGACGATCCGAAGCGAACGGGGGTACCAAGCCGCCCGACGCCGCCATCAGCACATCGCTGGTGATCAACCCGCATCACCCTCCCGTCGCCCCGGACTTGATCCGGGGCCCCGCTGCCTTTGCGACGGCGACAAAAGCGGGACCCCGGGTCAAGCCCGGGGTGACGGTTGCCGCGTTCGCGGCGCGCGCTAGGGGCTAACCGCACCCCTCCCCTGAAGGGGAGGGGCTTTCTCTAATCCTCAAATTCCGACGCTCAAAAACCCGCCGGGGCGGGGCTGATCGTGGCGGTGGTGCCGGCGCGGAATTCCTGCACTTCCAATGCGCGCTCGGCCACGCCATCGGCGCCGAAGCGGAAGGCACCGTCCAGCCCGGCAAAGCCGCCCCGGTCCGCCAGCCGCGCGACCGGAAACGGCGTGCCGATCGGCCAGTCGCGCACGATCCGCACGGTCAGCAGCACCGCGTCATAGCCAAGGCTCGACAGGCGAAACGGCGCGGTGCCGAAGCGGGCGCGATATTTGATCGCATATTGGCGGTAGAGCGCGTTGGAGACGCTGGCATACCACGCCCCGTTCAGCGCCGGATTGCTGGCCAGCGATGTCTCGGTATTCCACAGATCGGTGCCCATGATCTGGGCAGTCGCGCCGCCGCTGCGCCGGATCAGCGGCACCGCCACTGCACCGGTGCCGCCCGAATCGGCGATCAGCACGGCGCGATATGGCCCGCTCTTGGCCAGCCGCTGCACCGCGGCGCCCAGCGCGCCCGGTTGCCGGTCATAGGTCTGGAGCGCCAGCACCTGGCCTCCGGCCGCCTCCACCGCGCGCAGAAAGGCAGTCGCCGCCCGATCACCATACAGCCCGTTGGGGATCAGCCCGGCAAATTCGCGGATCCCGCGCGAGGCGGCAAAGCTCACCACCCGCGTGATCGACTGGGCCGGGGTATAGCCCAGCACATAGGTGCCGCCGCCCGCCACGCTGGCATCGTTGGAAAAGGTGATTACCGGCACCCGCGCCGCGCGCGCCAGCGGCGCGATGACGCGCACATCATCGGCCAGCAACGGCCCCAGGATCAGCCGGTTGCCATCGGCAAGCGCGCGCTGTGCCGCCGCCGCCGCACCGGGCGTGGTGTCATAAGTGGTCACGCGGATACGGTCGGTCTTGGTATCCAGAATGGCCAGCTGCGTCGCATTGGCGATGCTCTGCCCGACGGCGGCATTGGCACCCGTCATCGGCACCAGCAGCGCGATGCTGTGGCGCTGCGTATCCTGCGGAATCGTCGAGTCGATGCGCGGGGCGGCGGTGGGCGCCGGGCGCGCAGGGCCTTGCTGGGTGGGCGCCGGCCCCTGGGTGCGCGGCACCACGGTGGAGCAGGCGGCCAGCGCCAGCCCCAGCGCGAGCACCGCCAGCCGGCGCGCCCCGGCCAGTGGCGCGCGCCATGCCGGCGCCGAAGGTTGCGGTATCCGTGCCGCCTCTGCCATGTGTGTTCCCCGATGCCTGCCCAACTCAACCCCGAATTCGCACCCGGCCTGTATATCGTGGCCACGCCAATCGGCAATCTCGGCGATATCTCGGCCCGCGCCGCACAAGTGCTTGGGGCAGCCGATCTAATTGCCGCCGAAGACACCCGCGTGACGGCCCGGCTGCTCCACCATCTGGGGCTGAAGCGGCCGATGCAGCCCTATAACGACCATAATGCCGAAACGGTCCGCCCCGGCATCATCGCGCGGGCAAGCGAAGGCGTGGTGGCTTTGGTGTCGGACGCGGGCACGCCGCTCATCTCCGACCCCGGCTACAAGCTGGTGCGCGATGCGCGCGCGGCGGGGTGCAATGTGGTGACGGTGCCCGGCCCCTGCGCCGCGATTGCCGCGCTCACGCTGGCGGGGCTGCCCACCGACCGCTTCCTGTTCATCGGCTTCCTGCCCGCCAAGGCGGCGGCGCGGGCAGGGGCGATTGCCGAGGTCGCCGGCGTGCGCGCGACGCTGGTCTTCTACGAAAGCGGCCCGCGGCTGGCGGCGTGCCTGGCGGACCTCGCGGCCGGGCTGGGCCCGCGCGAGGCCGCCGTGGCACGCGAAATCACCAAGCTTCATGAAGAAGCGGTCACCGGCACGCTGGCAGATCTGGCCGCGCGCTATGCCGATGCCGCGCCCCGGGGCGAGATCGTGATCGTCGTCGGCCCGCCGGGCGCCGCGCCCCCGCCGAGCGCCGACATGGCCGACGCGGCACTTGCCGAGGCGCTGACCCGGCTCCCCGTTGGGCAGGCGGCAAGCGAAGTTGCGCGCGCGCTGGGGCTCGACCGGCGCACGCTCTATGCCCGGGCGCTGGCGCTGAAAAATGGCTGAGCGCCCGACCGACAGCCGCCGCGCGGCCGAAGCCATGGGCCGGCGCGGCGAAGAACGCGCCGCCGCCTGGCTCGGCGAGCGCGGCTGGACGATCCTGGCACGCCGGGTGCGCACGGCCGCCGGCGAGGTCGATCTGGTCGCCCGCCGCGCCGGGCTGGTCGCCTTTGTCGAGGTGAAGCTGCGCGCGACGGCGGAAGCGCTGGCCGATGCGATCGACGAGCGCCGGCTGGCGCGGGTGGCGGCGGCGGCCGAAATTCTGGCGGCAACCTATGCCCGGCCGGGCGACGACATCCGCATCGACGTGCTGCTGATTGCGCCGGGCGTGCCGCCGCGCCACATTGAAAATGCGTGGTTTGGTTGAGGTTGGTTTCAGTTTCACTGAAACCGTGACGGTGCCGGCCCGCTCCCCCACCCGGCCTCCCATCAAGGATACCATCGTGGGAGGTCGGGTGGGGGAGCGGGCCGGTGCCGCTTCAGCGAAGCTGAAGACAAACCAAAAACTCATGCCCAGCCTCGACGAAGCCGCGTCGCCACGATAGGCCAAGCGCGACAAAGGAGCTGCCCCATGACCCTGACCGTCGCCGTCCAGATGGACCCGCTCGACCAGATCAATATCGGCGGCGATTCCACCTTTGCGCTGATGCTGGCGGCACAGGCGCGCGGGCACCGGCTGTTCCACTATCTGGCCGACGCGCTGAACTATGCCGATGGCCGCGTCTGGGCGCGCGCGCATCCGGTCACGGTGCAGCGCGTGGCGGGCAAACATTATGCGTTCGGCGATCCGGTGCCGCTCGACCTGGGGGCGGAGGCCGATGTGGTGCTGATGCGGCAGGACCCGCCCTTCGACCTGGGCTATATCACCGCGACGCACCTGCTGGAGCGGATCATGGACCGCACGCTGGTGGTCAACAATCCGGTCGCGGTGCGCAATGCGCCCGAAAAAGTGTTCGTGCTCGATTATGCGCGCTTCATGCCGCCCACCCTCGTCACCCGCTCGCTGGACGAGGCGCGCGCGTTTCTCGCCGAGCATGGCGAGATCGTGGTCAAGCCGCTCCACGGCAATGGCGGCAAGGCGATCTTCCGCGTGGGGAGCGACGGCGCCAACCTGTCCGCGCTGATCGAGGTGTTCAACACCGCCTGGCGCGAACCGCATATGGTGCAGGCCTTCCTGCCCGATGTGGCGAAAGGCGACAAACGCATCGTGCTGATCGACGGCGAGGTGGCGGGCGCGATCAACCGGCTGCCGGGCGCGGGCGAAATCCGCAGCAATCTCGCGGTCGGCGGCTCGGCGGAAAAGACCGTGCTGACCGAGGAAGAGCGCGAGATTTGCGCGGCGCTGGGGCCAGAGCTGAAGGCGCGCGGGCTGATGTTCGTCGGCATCGACGTGATCGGCGGCAAATGGCTGACCGAGATCAACGTCACTTCCCCCACCGGCATCGTCGCCATCGAACGGTTTGACGGCACCGATGTCGCCGGCCTGATCTGGGACGCGATCGAGGTGAAACTTGCCGACCAATAAAAACTGAGCTTAAACGCTTTTTATCCCCGGCGATTATAGATTATTAATCGCCGGGGATAATGGCTATCTCCTAGATTTTCTAAAAAGAACAAATGCTGCAAATGCGCGACGATCTTTTGTTGACGAATTTTGGAAAGCTTTGATTGTCTCTTCTGCTAACCTAACATCAGCCTGAACTGATGATTTGTAAAATCTCTCCAGAGGGTCATAATCAGCTTTATGGCGAGCCTCTTGCAGAATGACAAATTGATTAGCAAAATCCTCAATTTCCTTGGGAAATTTTTTGATGTCGCCATCGCGACAAGCGGTTTTTGCCGTACCATACTCCAATGCGCGGTATGTTTGGCGCCAAGCAGGCTTGCTTCGGTCTGAGTTTGTGCCGCCAATCAGCAGATCGGCACAGCATCGAGCTAGGCAATGAAACATCGCATAATATGCCGAACTCGTTGCGCGGCGAAGGCTGACCTGTGAAGGCTTGCCTCGGTTGGCAGCAATCATTTCATTAGCGGATCGAATCAGATCAAGCGGCAACATGATCCAAGCGATCATGATCCCGTTTAGACATAAAGCGAACCATTGGAAATCGCTCTTCTTTTTGCTCTATCAGCGCCGGACGCAAATGGCGAGCAAGCCCCGCCATGCGGCCGGACTTAATCTGAGACATTTCCGAGTCGAACACTATGGTGATCCAAAGCACCGGATCGCCATCGCTATCCTCAGTAGCTTCAAAATCGATGCGGTCGATCGTTGCGCCTTCAAAGCGCGTGCCGATCAATTCCTCTATCGCTTTTTGGAGAGCAGCATCCATCGCAATTCCTCGCCCACCAACCTACTGTCGCAAGGTTGCAGTTTCAATAAGGCATCTCTTTGAACTGCACGACAAGCCCCCCCTCAAGCCCGCGGGTGGGCGTTCCGATACACGTCGAGCAGGTGCGCGGCATCGACCTGGGTATAAATCTGCGTCGAGCTGAGGCTGGCATGGCCCAGCAGTTCCTGCAGGCTGCGCAGATCGGCGCCACGCGCGAGCAGGTGGCTGGCGAAGGAATGGCGCAGCGCGTGCGGCGTGGTGCGCGCGCCCAGCCCCAGCCGTGCCCGCGCCGCGCGCACCGAACGGCGGATGACCGCGGGTGACAGCGCGCCCCCCTTTGCCCCACGAAACAGCGGCGCCTCCCGCGTGATCGGCCAGGGGCAGGCCGCGACATAGGCCGCCACCGCCGCGCGCACCTGCGGCAGCAGCGGCACGACGCGCGTCTTGGCGCGCTTGCCCGTCACCATCATCGCCTCGCCCAGCGGCAGGGCGGCGCCGGTCAGCCCCAGCGCCTCGCCAATGCGCAGGCCCGCGCCATAGAGCAGCAGCAGCACGGCAAGATCGCGCGCGGCAATCCAGGGCTCGGCCGCATCCTCCGCCACGTCCTCGGCCAGCGCGACCGCTTCGGCCGGGGAGACCGGGCGCGGCACCCCGCGCGGCACCTTGGGGCCTTTGAGCGCCGGCGCGGCCACCCCGGCAAAGCCCAGAAAGGCGCGCACCGCAGACAGTTCGCGCGCGGTTGCCGCATTGCCCAGCCCCTCGCGCCGCCGCATCGCCAGATAGGCGCGCAGATCGGCCGCGCTCAGGCCGCCAAGTGCTGCTGCATCGACCGGCGCACCCCAATGGCTCTGCAGGAACGCGACCAGCCGCTCCGCGCTCGCCCGGTAAGCCCGCACCGTATGCGCCGAGCGCCGGCGGTCACGGGCGAGATGCTCCGCAAAGGCTTGGGAAAGCGCCATAGCGCACCGTCTAGCTGTCCGGACGGGTTTTGGGGAGGGGCAGTGCCCCAGCACGGCACGGACAGCGAGCGGGGGCCCTAAGCGCTGATCGCCAAAAACTCGCCTGTCGTTTCATTCAGCTCAACCAAGGTCATTACCAGGTCGGCATCGGCCCGATACTTGCCTGTCGTCGACCGGACTGGCGCGGAACGATCAACAGCTTGGACGTGCACAACGCGAAATTTGCCCCCGCAATGATCGCGAACATGTCTCAATTTCCGGAGACGATCCTTATTTCCGGGGCGTCTGATCCATTCATCTCGGTCGTGGCGACCACGAGTGTCATAAATCGACTTTCCATTTTCGAGCCGCGTGAAGTCAACCCACATAGCGAGGACGACAACCGACCCGTCTTGGGATTGTGCAGCCCACGCCCACCGCGGATTTACTGCCTTGGCACCAAAAAAACCAAAGGCTTCACGCAACGTCTTGAACTCAGGCATTGCTCTACCCTCAACCGATGCTCTGCCCGGTCTTCGCCCAGTCGGCCAGAAAGCCCTCGATGCCCTTGTCGGTCAGCGGGTGCTTCACGAGCTGGCGGATGACGGCCGGGGGTGCGGTCATCACGTCGGCGCCGATGCGCGCGCTTTCCAGAATGTGCACCGGGTGGCGCACGCTCGCCACCAGGATTTCGGTGTCGAAGGCGTAATTGTCGTAAATCAGGCGGATGTCGCGGATCAGGTCCATCCCGTCGAAGCCGACATCGTCGTGCCGGCCGACGAACGGCGAAATGAAGGTCGCGCCCGCCTTGGCCGCCAGCAGCGCCTGATTGGCGGAAAAGCACAAGGTCACGTTCACCATCGTGCCCTCATCGGTCAGCGCCTTGCAGGTCTTGAGGCCGTCGATGGTCAGCGGCACCTTGATGGTGACATTGTCGGCGATCTTCCGCAGGATTTCCGCCTCGCGCATCATCCCTTCATGGTCGAGCGCGACCACTTCGGCGGAGACCGGCCCCGGCGTGATGCCGCAGATTTCCGCCACCACTTCCAGGAAATTGCGGCCCGACTTGGCGATCAGCGAGGGGTTGGTGGTGACGCCGTCAACCAGGCCCGACGCGGCCAGATCGCGGATTTCGGCGGTGTCGGCGGTATCGACGAAGAATTTCATGGGCGCGGGCCTTTCGGTTGCGGACGACTGGGTTCGCCGCCGCCTAACCCAAAGCGCGCGCGGCGGGAAGGCTTGCCATCGCCCGCGCGCGCCCCGAAGGAGGCGGGCATGAGCCGTGCCCGTGTCATCGTGATGAATTCCGCGCTGGGGCCGCTCGACTATCGCGTGCCGCAGGGCATGGCGGTGGCGCCGGGCAGCATCGTCGTCGCGCCGCTTGGCCCCCGCCAGCTGATCGGCGTGGTGTGGGAGGAGGACCGGCTGCCCGCCGACCCCGTGGGCGACAACCGGCTGCGCAACCTGATCGCGGTGGCCGATGCGCCGCCGATTCCGGCCGCGTTGCGCCGGCTGATCGAATGGACGGCGGACTATTATCTGGCGCCGCTCGCCGCCGTGCTGCGCATGGCGATGCCCTCCACCGCCGCGCTGAACCCCGCGCAGGCGATCACCGAATATCGCGCGACCGGCCTTGTCCCCGACCGGCTGACCCCGCAGCGCGAACAGGCAATGGCGGCAATCGGCGAGCGGCAGGGCAGCATCCGCGAGCTGGCCGCCCTTGCCGGCGTGTCCGACGCGGTGGTGCGCGGGCTGGCGAAGCTCGGCGTGCTGGAGGCGGTGGCGGTGGCGCCCGACGCCCCCTTCCCCGCCCCCGCGCCAGACCATGCGGTGCCGGTGCTCTCCCCCGCACAGGCCGCCGCCGCCGCGCAGCTGACGGGCGCAGTGGCCGCCCACGCCTTTGCCCCCATCCTGCTCGACGGGGTCACCGGATCGGGCAAGACCGAGGTTTATTTCGAGGCGATTGCCGAAGCGCTGCGCCAGGGGCAGCAGGTGCTGGTGCTGCTCCCCGAAATTGCGCTGACCGAGCCGTTTCTGAAGCGCTTTGCCGGCCGCTTCGGCACCGCGCCCGTCGCCTGGCATTCGGACCTGCGCCAGTCCGAACGGCGCCGCGCCTGGCGCGCGATTGCCAGCGGCGAGGCGCGGGTGACAGTGGGCGCGCGCTCCGCGCTGTTCCTGCCCTATGCGCGGCTGGGGCTGATCGTGGTCGACGAAGCGCACGAAACCAGCTTCAAGCAGGAAGAAGGCGTGCATTATCATGCGCGCGACGTGGCGGTGATGCGCGGCAAGTTCGAACAGTGCCCGGTCATTCTGGCCACCGCAACGCCAGCCATCGAAACCCGCCAGCAGGTGGCCGCCGGCCGCTATGCCGAGGTGACACTGCCCGGCCGCTATGGCCCGGCACAGCTGCCCGCGATCACCCCCGTCGATCTGATCGCGACCCCGCCCGAGCGCGGCCGCTGGCTGAGCCCACCGCTGGTGACCGCGATCGACGAAACGCTGGCGCGCGGCGAGCAGGCGCTGCTGTTCCTCAACCGGCGCGGCTTTGCCCCGCTCACCTTGTGCCGCACCTGTGGCCACCGCTTCCAATGCCCCAATTGCACCGCCTGGATGGTGGAGCACCGGCTGGTCGCGCGGCTGGCCTGCCACCATTGCGGCCATGTCGAGCGCGTGCCGGAGGCGTGCCCCGAATGCGGCAATCCCGACACGCTGGTCGCGTGCGGCCCGGGCGTCGAGCGGATCGCGGACGAGGCGGCCCTGCTCTGGCCCGAGGCGAAACGCGCGGTCGTCACCTCCGACACCATCTGGTCCCCCGCCAAGGCGGCCGAGTTCGTCCACCGGATGGAGGCGGGCGATATCGACATCGTCATCGGCACCCAGCTGATCACCAAGGGCTATCACTTTCCCAACCTGACCCTGGTCGGCGTGGTCGATGCCGATCTGACGCTGAAGGGCGGCGATCTGCGCGCGGCGGAGCGCACCTTTCAGCAGATCAGCCAGGTGGCGGGGCGTGCCGGGCGCGGCGCCAAGCCGGGCCGGGTGCTGCTGCAGACGCATGATCCCGCCGCCCCGGTGCTGCGCGCGCTGATCGCGGGCGACCGCGACGCCTTCTACGCGGCCGAGACCGAGGAACGGCGCGAGGCGGGCGCGCCGCCCTTTGGCCGCTTCGTGGCGCTGGTCATATCGAGCGAGGACAAGGGCACCGCCGACAGCGTGGCGCACCAGCTGAAGAAATCGGCGCCCAAGGTGGACGGGATGGAGGTCTATGGCCCCGCCCCCGCGCCGCTCGCCATGCTGCGCGGGCGCCACCGCTTCCGCCTGCTCGTCCATGCCCGCCGCACGCTCGACGTGCAGGACGCGATCCGCGACTGGCTGGGCGCGCTCGACTGGCCCGCCAAGGTGCGGGTGACGGTGGATGTCGACCCGTATAATTTTCTCTAGGCGGGCCCGTTCGCCCGGTTCAATGCCGGCCGCCGATCGGCTAGACGATGGGCATGATCGCCCGCCTGCTGCTTGCCCTGCTCCTTCTCCTTGGTCTTGGCGCGCCGGCGCGGGCGGATGATATTTCGGTCGCCGGGCGCGGGGTGGTGCGGGTGGTCACCATCGCTTCGGCCGATGGCGAGATTGTCGGCTTCGGCCATGGCAGCGGCTTTGCCGTCGGCCCCAACCGCATCGTCACCAATGCGCATGTGGTGGAACTGGCCGCGCGCTACCCGGCCAATGTGGTGATCGGCGTGGTGCCGTCCGAAGGCAATAAGAGCTATCGCGGCCGCCTGATCGCCTATGACGCGCGGCGCGACCTGGCGCTGATCGAATTTGTCGGCGTGCGCCTGCCGCCGCTCACCTTGTTTCCCGGCCCGGTGACGGATGGCGAGCCGGTGATTGCGCTGGGCTATCCGGGCAATGTCGACCTGGCCACGGCGCAGAGTGCCGAGGATTATATCCGCCCGTTGTCGCCGGTGCGCTCGCAGGGCGGCTTTGCCGGGCGCCGCGCGATGAGCGGCGTCGACGTGCTGCTCCACACCGCCAGCATCGCGCGCGGCAATTCGGGCGGGCCGCTGCTCGACCAGTGCGGGCGGGTGATCGGCGTCAACTCGGCCATCACCCGGGCGGAGGAAGGCGATTCGACCTTCGGCTTTGCGATTGCCAACACCGATTTCGCCGCCTTTCTGCGCGAACATGGGCAGGAGGCGATGACCACCGGCGTCTCCTGTGTTTCCGCCGAGGACCGGCTGAAACAGGATGAGGAGGAAGCCGCCCGGCGCGATGCCGAGCGCGCGGCGACCACCCAAACCGAAACGCAGCGCGCCACCGAACTGCGCACTGCCGCGCTGGAGGCGGCACGCGCCCGGCAATATTGGCTGCGCGAGAATTTCATTGCCGGCGCCACCTTGCTGCTGGTGCTGGGCGCGCTGGCGGTGGGCGGCGCGGGGCTGGCGGCCAGCCAGGGCCAGAAGCGGCGCGCGCGCGGCGCATTGGCGGGCGGCGTGGTGCTGACGGTGGCGGCGGTGGTGCTGTTCTTCCTGCGGCCGACGGGGCCGGTGAACGTGCCGGCAAGCGCTGCCGCGGCGGCAACCCCTGCCCCCACCACGCCCATCGCCTATGGCAAGCTCAGCTGCCGCATCATTCCCGAGCGCAGCCGCATCAACCTGTCGCGCGTGCAGGATGTGACGCTCGACTGGGGCAAGGACGGGTGCATGAACGCGTCCACCCAATATGCCGAAAATGGCCGCAAATGGGAGCGCATCCTGGTCCCTCGCAACGATCAGACCGTGTCGCTGCTCGAATACCGGCCGGAGGCGCGCATCTATACCGACAACCGCTATTACCTGACCGCGTCGCAGATGGAGCGGGTACGGCAGCTGCGCGGCACGGTGACGGTGAAGGCCTGCAGCGCGAGCGAGGCCGACCGGCTGCAATTGCAGCAACAGCAGAACGCCATCCGTGCCGCGCTCCCCGGCCGGCCCGACGAATGGCTGAGCTATGACTGCACGCCGGGCTCCTGAGGCCGGGCGGTAGCGCCTCCCCCCGCCGGCGGGAGGCGCTTATTGCCCGCAAAGCCCCTCCCTTTCAGGGGACGGGTTGGGGTGGGGCGTCTCCAGAAAAGCGCCGCGCCCGGCATCGAGGCCCCACCTCCCGACCTCCTCCCCTTCAGGGGAGGAGGAGTTACCCCTACCCCCCGTTCGCCTCGAACAGGTCGAGCGTGCGTTCGCGCGCCAGGTCGGCGCTGGGTTCGTGATAATCCTTGCGCCGGTCCGAATTGAAGCCGTGCCCGGCCTCATACACATGGATCGTCGCCCCCGGCCAGGCGCGCGCGATCAGTGCCTCCACCCCGGCCATCGGAATGCCCTGATCATGGCGGCCGAAATGCGCGATGACGGGCACTTTGGGCGCATCCTCGCACGCCGGCACCAGGCTGCCATAATAGCTGGAGGCCGCCGCCAGCCCGGTGCAGCGCGCCGCCGCATACCAGGCGACCGACCCGCCATAGCAATAGCCGGTGATGAACACCGGCCCGCCCTTTGCCGCCAGCGCATCGATGCAGGTCTGCACATCCTTCAGGCTCTGCTCGAACGGGTGAAGCTGGCGGGCAAGCTCTACCGCGCGTTCGAAATCGGGGCCGGTATAGGCCGCCTCGAAGCCGGGATGCTCACGGTCGAACAGCGCCGGCGCCAGCACTTCATACCCGTCGCGCGCATAATCGTCGCACAGCTCGCGGATATGGTCGGTAACGCCGAAAATCTCCTGCACCAGCACCAGGCCGCCGCGCCGGGTGCCGGCGGGCACCGCGTGATAGACGCCGATCTCGGCGCCGTCGCCCATCGTCATGCGGATCATCTGCCCATCGGCCATCATCGCTCTCCCATCCGGTGCCCCTGTCTGGCGCCGATGGCGGGCGAAGTCGAGAGGATCAGGCCGCGCGCACGTCGGCGATCAGGCGGTTGATCTGGCCGCGCAGCGCCTCCACCGCGCCCGCCACATCGTCGGCGGTCTGCGCCAGATCGGTCGCCACGCCGCGCGCATGGCCGGCGCGCTCGTGCAGTGCCTGCATGTTGCGGGCGGCATGGGCGGTGCCGTCTTCCACCTCGGCAATCGCGCTGGCGATGCGCCGCGTCATGTCGCGCTGCTGGGTGACGCCCTGCGCCACGTCGCCGGCGGACTGGTCGAGCCCGGCGACCAGCGCGTCGACCGATTCGATGGTCGCCAGCATGGTGTTGCTGGCCGAGCGGATCGCCGCCAGCCGCGCCTCGATCTTGCCGGCGGCCGCCTGGGTCTGGCGCGCAAGGCCCTTCACTTCCTCTGCCACCACGGCAAAGCCGCGCCCCGCTGCGCCGGCGCGCGCTGCCTCGATCGTGGCGTTGAGCGCGAGCAGATTGGTCTGCCCGGCCAGCGCCGAAATCATGTCGAGCACCGTTGCCACCTCGCTCACCAGTTCGCCAAGCGTGGTTGCATCGTGCCGGCCGGCAATGGTGCGGTCGCGCACCGTGCCGACGCTGTCGCGCGCGGCCTGCGCGGCATCGCTGATCTGTTCGATCGCGGCGGCCAGCACGGCGGCCGAATGGGCAATGGTGCGCGCCGATCCCGCGCTCTGCTCCGCCTGAGCAACGGTTGCCAGCGCATGATGCTCGCCCTCGGCCGCCTCGGCAGACATGGCGGCGGCCGTCTCGCGCAGCCGCGGGCCGGCCGATTTCAGCTGCTGCACCACGACGCCCGCCTCCCCCTCGAACAGCGCGAACAGCCGGTCGAGATCGGCGGCGCGGCGCGCCTGGGCGGCATGGTCTTCCCGCTCGCGCCGGTGGAGTGCCTCCTCGGCCTGGCGCCGATCGTCGGCGGCGCGCCGCGCCTCGATCGAGCGTTGCCGGGCAAAGGCCAGCGCGCGGGCAATGTCGCCAATCTCATCGAGCCGGTCGAGGCCGGGCAGTGCGCCGTCGTGGCGGTCGTCGGTAATGCCCTGCGTCGCCACCGCGATTTCGGCGAGCGGCCGGCTGATCTGCCGCGCGACATGGCGCGCGCCACGCCAGCCGATGAAGGCGGCAATCGCGGCAATCACCGCGACGATCGCGCCGGTGACATAGAATTGCCAGGCCAGCGCGCGCTTTTCGACCTCCGCATCATCGCGCAGGCCGTCGATCAGCATGTCGCTGGCCGATACCAGCGGATCGATGGCGCCGTTCATCTGGCCGGTGATGAAAAAGGCCAGGTCGCCCGACCGCCCTTCGCGCAGCATCGCCACCAGCTTGCGAATCGCGGCATCGGCCTCGGCGCGCGCGGCAGCAACCTGCGCCAGTTCATCGGCGTGTTTGCTTTCCACCGGCTGGGCGACGAAATGGTTCCAGCTGGCATCGATGGTGCGCTGCCTGCCCTCGATCACGTCGATCGCGCCGGCCACGCTGGTGACGCCGCTCTGCACCTTATAGGCGGTGGCGAGGATCGCTTCATAACCGCCGGTCATCCGCTGCAATTCGCTGACCGGGCTCAGATGCTGGTCGACCAGCCGCGCAACGGTCCCCTGCGTATAGACTGCGCCCGCCACCATCACCACCGCGAGCAGCGCCTGCACGCCCAGCAGCGCAAACACGATCCGGTTCAGCCGGTCGGCGATGCGTTGCGGCCGGAAATAGTCGCGGAGCCAGGCAAGAAGGCGGTGGGTACTCATTGGCGAAGAAGGCTCAGTCCAGGAATATTGCCCGGCTTCCCTAGGCAGCGCTTGGCAAATACGGGCTTAACCGGGCGTGACAGCAAGGTGACAAGGCACGGCTTTTTTACGGTATGCCACCCACTCCGGGCAGGTGCTTGCATCGCCATGATTGCGGTGCTAACCGCCGCGCAACCCAGCGGGGGGCAGGGGCTGCCCCAACGCCACTGGGGCCATTTCCTTTTCGACAAGAGGGTTTCGATCGCGTGGAGATTTCCAGCGGCCAGATGAGCAGCGGTATTCAGGCAAGCCTGCCCGGGCGTTATGCGACCGCCCTGTTTGAAATTGCCGCCGAGACCAAGGCAATCGACGCGGTGGAAGGCGACCTGGCCAGGCTGCGCCAGGCGCTGGACGACTCGGCCGATCTCGCCCGCCTCACCACCAGCCCGCTGGTCAGCCGGAGTGACGCGCTGAAGGCGATTGCCGCGACCGGCGAGGCGCTCGGCCTCTCCGCCACCACCCGCAACTTTCTGGGTGTGCTGGCGCAGAACCGCCGGCTGGGCCAGCTGAGCGCGATCATCCGCACCTTCCGCCTGCTTGCCGCCGCGCATCGCGGCGAGACGACGGCCGAAGTCGCATCCGCCCACCCGCTCGATGCCGCTCAGGTCGATGCGCTGAAGGCAGCGCTGCGCCAGCGGCTGGGCCGCGACGTGGCGGTTGACCTGACGGTGGACCCGTCGCTGCTGGGCGGGCTGATGGTCCGCATCGGCAGCCAGATGATCGACAGCTCGATCAAGACCCGTTTGAACGCGCTCGCGCATGCAATGAAAGGATGACGGCGTTCGCGCTGTCGGGGAAAGGTTGAACATGGATATCCGCGCCGCAGAAATTTCGAAGGTCATCAAGGACCAGATCGCCAGCTTCGGCACCGAGGCCCAGGTTTCCGAAACCGGCCAAGTGCTGTCGGTGGGTGACGGCATCGCCCGCATTCACGGGCTGGACAATGTCCAGGCCGGCGAAATGGTGGAATTCGCCAATGGCGTGCAGGGCATGGCGCTGAACCTGGAAGCCGACAATGTCGGCGTCGTGATCTTCGGCTCCGACGCCGAAATCGGCGAAGGCGACATGGTGAAGCGCACCGGCACCATCGTGGACGTGCCGGTGGGCCGTGGCCTGCTGGGCCGCGTGGTCGACGCGCTGGGCAACCCGATCGACGGCAAGGGCCCGATCGAGTCAACCGAGCGCCGCCGCGTCGAAGTGAAGGCACCGGGCATCATCCCGCGCAAGTCGGTGCACGAGCCGGTGCAGACCGGCCTGAAGGCCATCGACGCGCTGGTGCCGGTTGGCCGTGGCCAGCGCGAGCTGATCATCGGTGACCGCCAGACCGGCAAGACCGCCGTCGCCATCGACACCTTCATCAACCAGAAGTCGATCAACCAGGGCAGCGACGAGAGCAAGAAGCTCTACTGCATCTATGTCGCAATCGGCCAGAAGCGCTCGACCGTTGCGCAGATCGTTCGCCAGCTCGAAGAAAATGGCGCGATGGAATATTCGATCGTGGTCGCCGCGACCGCGTCGGAACC
>NZ_JAIESM010000058.1 GCF_019746015.1 Sphingomonas sp.
TCGCTTGCCGCGCGCGACCGGGCGAGCGCGGCCGGCCATGCGCTCGCCACGCTGCGGGCCGAGCGCGACAGTGTCGATCGGCGGATTGCCGAGCTGGCCGAGGCGCAGGCACGGCTCGCCGCCGACCGCGCCCGCGAAGGCGCGCTGGCCGAGGATGCCGCGACCGCGCTTGCCCAGCTGGCAGCGACTGGCAAGGAGCTGGAGGCGCGGCTGGCCGGTGCCGCACAGCGCGCGCCCGCGCTCGATGCCGCGCTTGCGGAGGCCGAGCGCGCCGCCCGCGATGCCGAGGTGGCGCTGGCCCAGGCGCTCAGCCGGCAGGCGAGCGAAGCGGCCGAGGCGCGGGTGGCGCAGGCCGCGCTCGCCCAGGCGCGTGCGCGGCTCGACCGGGCGCAGCGCGACCTTGCCCGGCTGGAGGTGGAAAGCGCCGCGCTTGCCGCCGCCGAGCCGCTGACCGCCGAGCGTGACCAGGCCGCCGCCGCCCGCGCCCAGGCGCTCGACCATGCAGCGCAAGCCCGCCAGAGCCTGACCGGTGCCGAGGCGACCGAGCGCACTGCCCGTGCCGCGCGTGACCATGCCCAGGCCGAGCGCGCCCGCGCCCATGCCGAACTCGCCGCGCTCGACAGCGAAAGCGCCGCCCTTGCCAAGGCGACGCGCGCCAGCGGTCATGCCCGGCTGCTCGATCAGCTCCGCCCCGATCCCGGCTATGAACGCGCGCTGGCGGCGGCGCTGGGTGACGATGTCGATGCCGGGCTGGATGCAGCGGCCGAGCGGCACTGGGCGGGCGCCACGCCCCAGCCGGGCGACCCCGATCTGCCGGCGGCCGGCGCGCCGCTTGCCGCGCATGTCGCAGCCCCTGCCGCGCTTGCCCGCCGGCTGGCGCAGGTGGTGGTGGTGGAGGCCGATGCGGGCCAGCCGCTGGCAGTGGGGCAGCGGCTGGTGACGCTGGCTGGCGTGCTGCGGCGCTGGGATGGCTATGTCGCGCGCGGCGGCGGCGCGGCGGCGGCCGAGCGGCTGGAGAAGATCAACCGCCGCCACGCGCTGGAGGCGGCCCGGCCCGCGGCGGTGCGCGCGGTGGAGGCGGCCGATGCCGAACTCGCCCGCATCGATGACAGCATTGCCGAGGCACGGCGCGCCGCTGGTGACGCGCGCCGGCTGATCGAGGCGGCCGATGCGCGCGCGCGCGACGCGATGCGTGCCGAGGATCGCGCGGTGGCCGCGCTCGAACGGCTCGCCGCGCAGCGCGCCGACCATGCCGAACGCGCCGCCCGCGCCACGGCCGACCGCGCCGAGGCCGCAAGCGAAGTGGCGCAGGCCGAGGCGGCGCTCAAAACCCTGCCCGATGGCCATGCGACGGGTGCCGAGGTGATGCGCCTGCAACGCGCGGCGGAGGCCACCCGCGCCGCCAGTGCCGAGGCGCGCGCCGCCCGCACCGCGCTCGACCGCGATCTGGCGCTTGACCGGGACCGGCTGGCAGCGGGGCAGGCCGAGGCCAAGAGCTGGCGCGCGCGCGCCGGCGACGCCGCCCGACGGATCGCCGACATGGCCAAAAGGCAGGAGGACATGGCTGCCGACGCCGCGATCCTGGCCGCCAAGCCGGCAAGCCTTGATGCGCGGCTGGCCCAGGAGGAAGCCGCGCACGCCGCCGCGCGGGCCGATGCCGATTCAGCGCTTGCCGCCGAACGCGCGGCCGAGGCCGAACTGCGCGCCAGCGAACAGATCGCCGCGCGCGCCGCCGAAGCGCTGGCCGAAGCGCGGGAACTTCGCGCCGGCGCCGCCGCGCGTGCCGAAAATCAGGAGCTGCGCCGGGTGGAGATGGGGCGCCTCTCCGGCGAGCGGTTCGAATGCCCGCCGCCGCTCTTGCCCGAGCGCGCGGGGTTCCGTGAGGACGAGGTGCGCGGCGCCACCGACGAATCGGCGCGGCACGAGCGGCTGATGGCCGAGCGCGAGCGGCTGGGCGCGGTCAATCTGGTGGCCGAGGCGGAGCTGGCCGAGCTGGAGGCGACGCGGCTCAAAAATGCCGATGAGCGCGACGAACTGGGTCAGGCGGTCAACCAGCTGCGCGGGTCGATCGGCACCTTGAACCGCGAGGGGCGCCAGCGGCTGCGCGCCGCGTTCGAGGCGGTGGACGGGCATTTCCGCCGGCTGTTCACCACGCTGTTCAACGGCGGCAGCGCGCATCTGGCGCTGATCGATTCGGACGATCCGCTGGAGGCCGGGCTCGAGATCATGGCCCAGCCGCCGGGCAAGAAGCTGCAGTCGCTCACTTTGCTGTCTGGCGGGGAGCAGGCGTTGACGGCGGTCGCGCTCATCTTCGGGCTGTTCCTGACGAACCCGGCGCCGATCTGCGTGCTCGACGAAGTCGATGCGCCGCTGGACGACGCCAATATCGAGCGCTTCTGCGACCTGCTCGACGCGATGACGCGGGAAACGCGCACCCGCTACCTCATCGTCACCCACAATGCGGTGACGATGAGCCGCATGCACCGCCTGTTCGGCGTGACGATGGTGGAACAGGGCGTGAGCCGGCTGGTATCGGTCGATCTGGGCGGCGCGGAGGCACTGCTGGCGGCGTGAGGGGGGGAAGGGTGGTGATTATCCCACTCTCCTCTCCTTCGGGGGAGGGGCTCGGCCGGTTGGGCTCTCATGCACGGCGCGGCGTTGATCGCGAGGCCCCTACCGCGCCTTCACCCCGCCATCGACCGACAGGATCGCGCCGGTGACGAACGACGAGTCAGGGCTGGCCAGAAAGGCGATCGCGGCGGCGATTTCTTCCGGCGCGCCGTAGCGGCCGAGCGGACAGTCGGCGGCAAAGCGGGCGCGGATCTGCGCGGCTTCGGCGGCGTCCTTGCCTTCCTCCACCAGCCGCATCATGTCGGTATCGGTGGGGGCGGGGCACACCGCGTTCACCCGCACGCCATCGCCGGCCAGGCCGATTGCCGCCACCTTGGTCAGCCCGATCACGGCATGTTTGCTCATCGCATAGGCGCCCAGCAACGCCGGCCCGCCCAGCCCGGCGGTTGACGAGATGTTGATGATCCGACCCTGCCGCTTGCGCAGCTCGGCGGTGCAGGCGCGGATGCCGAGCCAGCTGCCGCGCGCGTTGACCGCCATCACCTTGTCGAAATCCTCGATCGGATAGCGGTGAATGGGCGCCATCGGCCCCGAAATGCCGGCATTGTTGACGAGGATGTCGAGCCTGCCGAAGCGCGCGACCGCTGCCGCCACCGCACGCGCCCAGCAATCGGGGTCGCTAACATCGCCCTCGACGATTTCCAGCGCCCGCCCTGCCTCAGCCACCGCCGCTGCCAGTGCGCCCGTATCGCTGCCGGGCAGGTCGATCGCCACGATATCGGCGCCGTCGCCCGCCAGCCGCGCGGCCGTTGCCAGGCCAATGCCCTTGGCCGCGCCCGAAATCAGCGCGACCTGTCCGTTCAGGGTTACCATGTCATCTCCGGTCGATAATGCGGGGGTGGCAGCGTGGTGCGCAGCGTGTGGAGGTGCTGCATCAGCCACGGGTCGGGCAAAGCCGCCAGCGCGCGCGGGTGCTCGGGCACCGCGTCGAAGCAGATAAAGCCCAGCGGGTTGCCGTCGGGGTCGCGCCCGGTCGCGTGCAGCACGTCCTCGGCGTCGCGCGTGACGGGGGACAGATCGGCCACGCCTGCCGCCGCGAGCGCCTCAGTCCCCCGCGCCAGCCCCACCGTCTCGAACACCAGCGCGGTATAGCCGGGCGCGTTGGCGGCAGGCGCCGCGCGCGGCAGCGTCGGCGGCGAGGCGTATTGCCAGAATTCGAGCATCAGATTGCCGCACGGCACCCAGCCGACGCGCATCGACGGATCGTCATAGCCGGTGATGATCGCGTTTTCCGCGCGCGGCGGGACGGCAAAGCCGCCCGTGAACGCACGCCCCGTCAGCGCGGCGTAAAAGCCGCTCAGCCGCCGCAGATCGGGGGTGGCAAAGGCGACATGCGCGACCCAGGCGGTGGCGATGGCTTCGGGCGCGAACACCGCGCTTTCAATCTCGACAATCGGGCCGGAGGGCAGCGCGCCATAGGCATAATGGGTGCCATTGCCCAGCGTCGTGAGCGGCGCGGTGAAGCGCATGCCGGCGGCCGCCAGATCGTCAACCATCGGCCAGGGATCGCGCGCCTGCACGCAGAAATGGGTGATGCCGGTCTCATGGGGTTTGAGCGCGGCGCCATCGTCCGCGCCCTCGGTGACGGCGAGATGCACATTCGCCGCGCGCCAGCACTTGCCGCCTGCGTCGGGCTGGGCCGCAAGCCACCGCACGACCGGCGCCACCTCCCCCGCATGGCCCACCCGCACCCCGATCTGGCTGATGCCCCGGATCATTTTCCTCTTCCTACACCGATGCTGCGCCGGGCGCCCGCAGTTTGCAACCGGTCGCCATTGATCGGCGCGCGGAATCGCCTAGAGCGGCCCCATGCTCAACTTAAGCGGCATCACCGTGCGCCTGGGCGGGCGCACCATCATTGATCGTGCCTCGGCCGCGCTGCCGCCGCGCGGGCGCATCGGCCTTATCGGCCGCAACGGCGCGGGCAAGTCCACGCTGATGAAGGTGATGATCGGCGCGATCGAGCCCGATGAGGGCGCGGTCGACATGCCGCGCAAGACGCGGATCGGCTATCTGCGGCAGGAGGCGCCCTCGGGCAGCGCGACGCCGCTGGAGACCGTGCTCGCCGCCGATGCCGAGCGCGCCGCGCTGTTTGCCGAGGCCGAAACCGCGACCGACCCCGATCGCATGGCCGCCATTTATGATCGGCTCGACGCGATCGATGCCTATACGGCGGAGGCGCGCGCGGCGAAAATCCTGGTGGGTCTCGGCTTTGACGACGAGATGCAGGCCCGCCCGCTCGACAGCTATTCGGGCGGGTGGAAGATGCGCGTGGCGCTCGCCGCGCTGCTGTTTTCCAACCCCGACCTCTTGCTGCTCGACGAGCCGTCGAACCATCTCGATCTGGAAGCGGCGCTGTGGCTTGAGAATTTCCTGAAAAGCTATCCCGCGACGATGGTCGTCATCAGCCATGAGCGCGACCTGCTCAACAATGTCGTCGACCACATCCTGCATCTGGAAGGGGGCAAGGCAGTGCTCTACCCCGGCGGCTATGACGATTTCGAGCGCCAGCGCGCCGAACGCGCCGCCCAGCTTGCCGCCGCGCGCGCCAATCAGGAGGCACAGCGCGCCAAGCTTCAGGATTATGTCGCGCGCAATTCGGCGCGGGCCTCCACCGCCAAACAGGCCCAGTCGCGCCTGAAGATGCTGGCGCGGATGCAGCCGATCGCCGCCCTTGCCGAGGATCCGTCGCTGAGCTTCGACTTTCCCAGCCCCGATCCGCTGAAACCCCCGCTGGTCACGCTCGACATGGCGGCGGTGGGCTATAGCGAGACGCCGGTGCTCCAGCGGCTGAACCTGCGGCTGGACCCCGATGACCGGCTGGCGCTCTTGGGCCGCAACGGCAATGGCAAGACCACGCTTGCCCGGCTGCTCGCCGCCCAGCTGCCGGCAATGGCGGGCGATGTGGCCAAATCGGGCAAGATGCGGGTCGGCTATTTCACCCAATATCAGGTGGAGGAGCTGGACGGCGCCGACACCCCGCTGGAGCATATGACCCGCGCCATGCCGCGCGCGACGCCGGGCGCGGTGCGCGCGCAGCTGGGGCGCTTCGGCTTTTCGGGCGCGAAGGCGACCACGCGCGTGGCCCAGCTGTCGGGCGGGGAGCGGGCGCGGCTTGCCCTTGCGCTCATCACCCGCGACGCGCCGCATCTGCTGATCCTGGACGAGCCGACCAACCACCTTGATGTCGATGCGCGCGAGGCGCTGGTGCAGGCGCTGAACGATTATTCGGGCGCGGTGGTGGTGGTGAGCCATGACCGCCACATGATCGAACTGACGGCGGACCGGCTGGTGCTGGTCGATGGCGGCACGGCCAAGGATTATGCCGGCAGCATCGAGGACTATACCGATTTCATCCTGGGCCGCGCGACCCGGGCGGAGGCCGGCGGCAAGGCGGCGAAGAAGGACAAGAAGGCCGGCGCCGAAGCGCGCGAGCGGCACGGCGCGCTGAAAAAGGCGGCCGACGCGGCCGAGGCGGAGGTTGCCCGGCTGGAGCGCGATCTGGCCGTGCTCGACCGGGCGCTGGCCGATCCGGCCCAGCTGCCCGCGCCGCTGCGGCCGCTGTCGATGGCCGAGCGGCTGCAGCGCCGCGCCGCGCTGGCCGAGGCGCTGGCCGGGGCGGAGGCGGCGTGGCTCAGCGCGAGCGAGGCGCTGGAGGCGGCGCGCGGCTGAACCCCCTCGCAAAAACCCGCCGCGCGCGGTATCGCGCAGGGCAACAGGGGGAAGGAACCATGCCGGGCGGTTTGCTTGCATTGCTGGATGACGTGGCGGCGATGGCAAAGGTCGCCGCCGCCTCGCTCGACGATGTCGCGGGCGCCGCCGCCAAGGCAGGGTCGAAGGCAGCCGGCGTGGTGATTGACGATACCGCCGTCACCCCGGGCTATGTCATCGGCTTCACGCCCGACCGCGAACTGCCGATCATCGGCAAGATCGCGCTTGGCTCGCTGCGCAACAAGCTGGTCATCCTGCTTCCCGCAGCACTCGCGCTGGGGGCGCTGGCGCCCTGGGCGATCACCCCGCTTCTGCTGCTGGGCGGCGCGTTTCTGTGCTTCGAGGGCGCCGAGAAAATCCTCCACGCCTTCCACGACACCCCGCATGACGAGGCCGCGCCCGAGGCACTGGATGCCGCCGCGCTGGAGGCGCGCCAGGTCGCCGGCGCCGTGCGCACCGATTTCATCCTGTCGGCAGAAATCATGGCAATCGCGCTGGCCGAGCTGGCCGGCAAGGGGCTGTTCACCCAGGCGGTGACGCTGATCGTGGTCGCGCTTGCGCTCACCATCGGCGTGTACGGCGTGGTCGCGCTGATCGTGAAGCTGGACGATATCGGCCTGCATCTGGCCCGCCGCCCGGCCACGCGCACGCTGGGGCGGGGGTTGGTGGCGACGATGCCGGTGCTGCTCCGCATCCTGTCGGTGGTGGGCACCGCCGCCATGCTGTGGGTGGGGGGCGGCATCGTCATCCACGCGCTCGCCGGGCTGGGCGCGCCGGTGGTGGAGGAGGTGCTGAAAACGGCCGAACACGCCGCCGCTGCGGCTGTGCCCGGCGCGGGCGAAGTGATGACCTGGCTGGTCCATGCCGGCGGCTCGGCGCTGTTCGCTGCGCTGCTCGGCGCGCTCATCGTCGCCGCGCTCAAACTGGTGCCGGGCAAGCGCGCCGCGCATTGAGCGGGGCCGGGTGACGACGATCCCTTGGTCTGGTATGAAGGCGCCGGCGTCAGTTCGCCGCGCTACCTGTACAGCGATCATCAGGGCTCGGTGGTGGCGGTGGCGGATGCGAACGGTAACCGGCTCGCGGTCAACAGCTATGACGAATATGGCATCCCCAGGCCCGCCCCTGCCCCGTCCGGCGTTGCCGGCCCGTTCACCGGCACCGGCAATACCGGCCGGTTCCAGTACACCGGGCAAGCCTGGCTCGCCGAGCTTGGCATGTATCACTACAAGGCCCGGCTCTACTCGCCCACGCTCGGCCGGTTCCTCCAGACCGATCCGATCGGGTATGATGACCAGGTCAATCTCTATGCCTATGTCGGGAATGATCCGGTTAATGCGGTAGATTCGACTGGGCAGCGCACGGAGGTGAATACAACATATGCTACCGGAATACCCATATGTATGGGCGGCCCTGGTGGTGTTGGTTGCTATCAGCCGAGGCATATGAATATTCGTATTACACCAGATGATCAGGCATCTATCCGAAACTTCGAAGTTTTCAACCGAGTGGATGCTGATGGCAATAGGTATGCAACGTTGAGCGCTGGTCCGGATGGCGTTCCTGAATTCTCTAATTTGAAATCGACAATTAATAGATCAGAAGGGGAGACGCTTGAAACATTCAGTGTGAAAACTCCAAGTGTTTGTAAATCTGAAAACGAGTTCATAAACGCTTTATTCAGGGCCGATGCTTCGTACAAGGATAATGTTCCATATACGCTGTTCCCTGACAGTAGCGGTGACGGCAGAAATTCTAATTCTTACGTGACTGGTGTCCTTGGAGCGGCGGGTGTGGATGCGACTGGCGTCGCGGCAAAATCGGGGCTAGATATTCCAGGAGCGAATGTTCCGTTGCGCCTGACATGTCAGACACCAAACGGGGTATGTCCATGGTGAGATACGCTCTTAACATAGCAGCATTTTATGTAGTATTTTGTTGGTTTTCCGGAATTTGCATTTCCGTGTCAGGAGTCTATTTTGCGAAATACGTATCTATTTGGTATTACGTTTTATCATTTCCAGTCCTTCTTATATCTAAGCCTATTTATATTGTTGTCGGTAATTTCATATTGTCTATCTCTATAGCTTGCATAATATTATTATGCATTATTCTATTTATTCGCCGGCGTACGCTATAATTATTGTCCAAAAGCCTGCGGATTGGCAACATTCTTGGTTATACTTCCTTCCATAATCTCGTCGATCGCCGCCAACTGCGCCCCATTGCGTGGATCGAGCGCCTCAGTGAGCCTCAATTCCAGGGACACAATACTTAGAGCGTTTTCCGATCAGGCTGCATCGTACCCGCAGGCGGTCGAGTAGTTGGCGCATTCCTGGGGCGAGTGGAGGTCGAGGATGCGGCCGATGGCGTCCCAGAGGCCATGGATGGTCCGCTCGGCGGCCTTGCGCAGGTGGGCTTTGAGTTTGGAGAAGGCCTTCTTGATTGGGTTGAAGTCGGGGCTGTATGGCGGGAGGAACAGCTGTGTCGCGCCTGCCGCCTCAATGGCCTCGCGCACGTCACCGCCCTTGTGGCTCGACAGATTATCCATGACGACGACATCGCCGGGGCCGATCTCGGGGGCGAGGACCTGGCGGACATAGGCGGTGAAGGCTTCGCGGTTGATGGGACCGTCGAGCACCATCGGCGCAACCATATCGGTATTGCGCAGCCCGGCGACGAAGGTCGTCGTCTTCCAATAGCCGTGCGGGACGCCTGCGCGCAGGCGCTGCCCTCGTTGGCATCGGCCATGGCGGCGTGCCATTTTCGTGCTGGCCCAAGTCTCGTCGATGAAGATCAGCCGGTCGGGGTCGAGATCGATCTGCCCTCGAACAAGTTCCAGCGGCGGGCGAGGATGTCGGGCCGGTCCTGTTCGGTGGCGTGCGCGGTCTTTTTTTACGCGTGATGCCGTGCCGGTCGAGGAACCGCCACAAGGCGCCGATCCCAACCGCGACGCCGCACCCACGCAGCATCTCAAGCTGTTCGACGGCCCCGCCGGCATGGAGGGGGTTTACTTCGCCTATGACGGGTTCGGCCGCAAGGTTGGCGAAGGCGTGATCCAGGGCGGCACCTATCGCAGCTTCAACTATGGCTATGACGAGAACAGCAATCTGCTGTGGATGCAGCACCCGGATGGCAACTATTTCTCCTATTACCGCGACGGGCTCGACCGGCTCTATTATGCCGCGCTGAACGCGGCGACGCCGCTCTTTTATCCGCAATATGACCAGGCGGGCCGGGTGACATCGCTCTCCCGACTGCGGCCGAGCCCGTTCTCCTGGGATTTTGCAACGAGCTATGGCTATGACGGGGTTGGCCGGCTGACCACGCTGTCGCACGCGATCCCCGGCGGCGCGGTGAGCACGAGCTTTGCCTATAACCCGGCGAGCCAGGTCACCCAGACGGTGCGCAACAGTGACGACTATGCCTTTGCCGGCTATGTGAGCGTCAACCGCAACTACACCACCAACGGGCTGAACCAATATGCGAGCGCGGGCCCGGCGAGCTTTGCCTATGACGCAAACGGCAACCTGATCTCCGACGGCAGCCGCAGCTACACCTATGACGCGGAGAACCGGCTGGTTGCAGCATCGACCATCGGTCAGGCGGGCGGCGTGTCGCTGAGCTATGATCCTCTGGGCCGGCTGTGGCAGGTGTCTGGGCCGCAAGGGACGACGCGGTTCCATTATGACGGCGACCAGCTGGCGGCGGAATATGACGCGGCCGGCACCATGCTCAGGCGCTATGTGCACGGCCTGGGTGACGACGATCCTTTGGTCTGGTATGAAGGTGCCGGCGGTGTTGGACCTGTCCGTCAGGCCGGGGTGTCTGCGCATCGCGAAAACCGCGTTTCCGGTATCCACGAGGCGTTCTACTTGGCGCCCGTCGGGGTGCCGCCGACCGGCAAGCGGGCAGCGGTGATGATCGCTGGTCCGGGGGAAATGGTGCCGCTTGCGTGACTCGAACACGCGACCCCATCATTACGAATGATGTGCTCTACCGGCTGAGCTAAAGCGGCCCATGGCAGCGCAACCGCCGCCTGTGGAGCGGCGCGCTTATCAGGTGGGGCGGGGCCTTGCAAGCGCTTGTGGCGGCGGCGGTGGCGGGCGCGGCGGCGGACGGGGAAGGCCGCACAGATACCGCCCGCGCCTTTACCGATCATTTACCACAATCGGGCAAAGCTGTCGGCGACCGGGGCACTATCCGCCCCCATGGGGACAGGCGCATGGACACGCTACGCGGGTTCGAGGAAGACCGCAGCACCGATACCGGCCATGGTGGCGCCGACGATACGTCGGTGGACGATAACGAGACCGTGCAGATCGGCACCGACGAGCGGCGCATGCATGTGCGCGCCTATAATTACTGGGTGTCGCTGCTGGGGGGGCGTGCCTATCCCTCGATCGACGATCTGGACCCCGAGAACCTGACCGATTTCGGGCCGAACAGCGTGCTGCTGGACTTCACCGGCGGCATCGAGGACCCGGCCATCCGCTTTCTGGGCCGGGGCCTGCGCGACGAGTGCCAGCTTGATGTGTCGGTGCTCAACATCAGCCAGGTGCCCAGCCGCTCGCTGCTGTCGCGGCTGACCGACCATTATCTGCAGATCATCGCCAACCGCGCGCCGATCGGGTTCGAGGCGGAATTCGTCAACACCCGCGGGCACAACACGCTCTATCGCGGCATCCTGATGCCGTTCTCGTCGGACGACGAGACCATCGACTTCATCTATGGCGTGATCAACTGGAAGGAAGTGGTCGACGCCGACACCCAGGCCCAGCTTGAGGCCGAGGTGGCCGACGCGGTGCGCCAGGCACCGCGCGTGCCGGTCGCTGCTCCAATATGGGCCAGCGGGCCAAGCGCGGCGCTGGAGCCGGCCATGGATGACGCCGTTGTCGATCATGTCGGCGAAGGCTCGCTCACGCTGCCGCTGGCCGACCAGCTGACGCTTGCCCAGCAGAGCGCGGCCGCCGTCCGCGCCGCCGACACGCGCAGCCGCGCCGCGCTCTACCGCGCGCTTGGCCGCGCCTATGATTTTGCCGCCGCTGCCGACATCGACCCCCAGGGCTATGCCCGCCTGCTCGACGCCGCCCGGCTGAGCGTGCAGGAACGCGCGCCGATGACGCCGATCGTCAAGCTCGTGTTCGGCGCCGATTATGACAAGACGCGGCTGACCGAGTTCGCCACCGTCCTCGCCCACGCCCGGCGCACCAATGTGCCGACCGGCGCGCTGGCTGATTTCCTTGAGCTGGCCGAGGGCGGCATCAAGGGCATCGTCCAGGCCGAGCGCGCGCTGCGCCGCCCGGCCGCGCCCGCCGTCAGCCGTGCCGACAAGGCCCGCCGCCGGCTGGAAAGCCGCGCGCCGCTGGCCAGCGTTATGCTGGAAAGCGACGCGGTGACCGGCGAGTTCGTCGTCCTCGTTGCGCGCAAGACTGATGCCGGGCTGTTCGACGTGGTCGCTGCGCTGGGCGCCGACGATCCGCTGACCGACAAGGCCGTGACCCGCGCCGCTCGCTGATCTGCCGCGCCGCACAACAGCCACCCTCTTGAGCTAGGCGCCCGCCCGGCGCATAGCGGCGCGCATGGTAAAAGCCACGCTGAAGTCGCTGTCGGATGCGCTTGCAAGCCGACTGGTCGTTGGGGCCCTGCCGGGCGAATTGGAGGGGTTCGGCGCGGCCGAGCAGGCAGAGGCGGCCCGCTTCGTGGCCGCCACCGCCGGCCAGCGCCCGCCCGGCACCGCCCGCTTCGAGCTGGAGACGATCAGCGGCGACGAGACCAACCGCCACATGCGGCTGGCAATCGTCAATGACGACATGCCCTTCCTGGTCGATTCGATTGCCGCCACCATCGGCGCGCACGATGTCGCGATCGACCGCATCATCCACCCCGTGCTGCCGGTGGCGCGCGATGCCGATGGCACGCTGGAAAAAGTGGGCGAGGGCGCGCGCGAATCGATGATCTATATCGAGATGGAGCGCGTCGATGCCCGCCGGCGCCGCGCGCTGCTGGCCGATCTGGAGCGCAACCTCGTCAATGTGCGCAGCGCAGTGGCCGACTGGGAACCGATGCAGGCGCGCATGGCCGCTGATGCGGCTCACCTGACGATCAGCGCCGACCCGATCGAGCGCGAGGGCGGCGACCTGCTGCGCTGGTTCCTCGACCGGCATTTCACGCTGCTGGGCCATGAATGCTGGCAGCGCGGCGGCGATGCTGGCGAGGCGCTGGGCATTGCCCGCAACCGCCAGCCGGTGCCGATTCTGGCCGAGGCGTCGCGCCTGCTCGCCATCGAGTGGTTCGCCGCCGGCAATCCTGCGCCGCTGCTGGTGAAGTCGAACCTGATTTCCAGCGTTCACCGTTCGGTGCCGCTTGATCTGGTCATCGTGCCGCTGCGCGATGGTGACCGGATTGCCGGGCTGTCGATCCATGCCGGGCTGTGGACGTCGAGCGCGCTCAACGCGCCGCCGCAGGACGTGCCGGTGCTGCGCGCCCGCCTTGCCGCGCTGGAGGAGAAATTCGGCTTCGACCCCAAGAGCCACACCGGCAAGGCGCTGAGCCATGCGCTGACCGTGCTGCCGCACGACGTGGTGACCGGCTTCGCCCCCGGGGCGATCGAGGAACTGGCGCTGACCGCAATGTCGCTGGCTGACCGGCCGCGCCCGGAAATGGTGCTGGTCCGCTCGATTCTCGGCCGCCACATGGTGGGCTTTGTGTGGCTGCCGCGCGACGACCTGACGACGGTGCGCCGCATCGCGATTGGCGAGATGCTGGCCGAGGCTTGCAACGGCGCGCTGCTCAACTGGTCGATCGCGCTCGAAGACGGCGTGGTCGCGATGCTGCGCTATACCTTCGATCTGCGCGGCGAGGGGCGGATGCCGGAGACGCCGCCGCTGCGCCAGCGGCTGGAGCGGATGGTGCGCGGCTGGGGGCCGGCGGTGGAGGCCGCCCTTGCCGAGCGGGCCGATCCCTCGCGCGCCACCCGGCTGGCGCTGCGCCATGCCCAGACTTTCCCGCAAACCTATCGCGCCACCGCCACGCCCGAAGAGGCGGCGGAAGACATTCTGCGCCTTGCCACGCTGGAGGCGCCCGAGGCGCGATCGGTGCGCATCTATCGCAGCGCCGACAGCCTGCGCCTGAAAATCTATCGCTATGGCGGGCCACTGCCACTGTCGGATGCGGTGCCGGCGCTGGAAAATTTCGGCTTCCGCGTGATCGAGGAAGTGCCGACGGCGCTGACCGACGATGCCGAGGGCTATATCCATGATTTCGCGATCAGCGCGAGTGCGGATGCCGCCCCCGGCGCGCTGCCCGGGGCGCTGAACACCGATGCCGCCGTGCTGGAAAAGGCGATTGCCGATGTGCTGCAGGGGCAGGCGGAAAATGACCTGTTCAACCGGCTGATCGTCGATGCCGGGCTCTCCCCGCAGGCAGTGGTGCTGTTCCGGGCCTGGTTCCGCTATCTGCGCCAGGGCGGCATGACCTATAGCCTGGCCACCTTCGTCGATGCGCTGCGCCGCGCGCCGGCGGTGGCGGCCGCGCTGATCGAGCGGTTCGAGGCTGCACACGGCCCCAAGGGTGGCGATCCGGCCGCTGCGATCGCCGCGATCGATGCCGGCCTCGAAAGCGTGAGCGCGATCGACGATGACCGCATCCTGCGCAGCATCAACGGGGTGATCGCGGCGACGCTGCGCACCAATTTCTACACCCCCGCCGCGCACGAAGCGCTGGCCTTCAAGCTGGACAGCCACCGCGTGCCGGGCCTGCCCCAGCCGCTGCCCTGGCGCGAGATCTGGGTTTATTCGCCCCGGCTGGAGGGTATTCACCTGCGCGCCGGGCCGGTCGCGCGTGGGGGCTTGCGCTGGTCCGACCGGCGCGACGATTTCCGCACCGAAATTCTGGGCCTGATGAAGGCGCAGCGCGTGAAGAACGCGGTGATCGTGCCGACCGGGGCCAAGGGCGGCTTCTATCCCAAGGCGCTGCCCAGCCCCGCCAATCGCGATGCCTGGCTTGCCGAAGGCACCGAGGCCTATCGCATCTTCATCCGCACGCTGCTGTCGATCACCGACAATATCGTGGAGGGCAAGGTGGTGCACCCCAAGGGCGTGCGCATCCATGATGGCGAGGACCCCTATTTCGTGGTCGCCGCCGACAAGGGCACCGCGACCTTCAGCGACGTAGCCAACGCCATCGCGCTCGACCGCGGTTTCTGGCTGGGCGACGCCTTCGCCAGCGGCGGCAGCCAGGGCTATGACCACAAGGCGATGGGCATCACCGCCAAGGGCGGCTGGATCAGCGTGCAGCGCCACTTTGCCGAGCGCGGCGTGGACGTGCAGACGCAGAGCATCCGCGTGGTCGGCTGTGGCGACATGTCGGGCGATGTGTTCGGCAACGGCATGCTGCTGTCGCAGGCGATCAAGCTGGTGGCGGCCTTTGACCACCGCCACATCTTCATCGACCCCGATCCCGACCCCGCCATCAGCTGGGCCGAGCGCGCGCGGCTGTTCGCGCTGCCCCGGTCGAGCTGGGACGATTATGACAAGGCGCTGATCTCGCCGGGCGGCGGGGTGTGGGCGCGCACCGACAAGCTCATCCGCCTGTCGGACGCGGCACGGCAGGTGCTGGGCATCGACGCCAGCGAGCTCGATCCCGCAAGCCTGATCTCGGCGATCCTGAAGGCGCCCGTCGATCTGCTGTGGTTCGGCGGCATCGGCACCTATGTGAAGGCGGCGGCCGAAAACAATGTGCAGGTGGGCGACCCTGCCAATGACCGGCTGCGCGTGGATGCCGAGGCGCTGCGCGTCACCGCGATCGGCGAGGGCGCCAATCTGGGCGTGACGCAGGCCGGGCGCATTGCCTTTGCCGGCGCCGGCGGGCGGATCAACACCGACTTCATCGACAATTCGGCCGGCGTCGATTGTTCGGACAATGAAGTGAACATCAAGATCGCGCTCAACCGAGAGATGATCGAGAACCGGCTGGCGTTCGATGCCCGCAACGAGCTGCTGCGCGCCATGACCGACGATGTCGCGCATATCGTGCTGGAGGATAACCGGCTGCAGACGCTGGCGCTGTCGATCATGGAGCATGACGGGGTGCAGGGGCTGCCCAGCTATGTGCGCCTCATCGAGATTTTCGAGAATAGCGGCCGGCTCGACCGGCTGGTCGAGGGGCTGGCGGCGAATGACGACCTGCTGCGCCGCGCGCAGGAACGGCGCGGCCTGACCCGGCCCGAACTGGCGGTGCTGCTGCCGACGGCCAAGCTATCGCTGCAGGATGCGATCGAGGGCAGTACGCTTGCCACCGACGACGTGCTGCGCGCCGATCTGCACAATGCCTTCCCGCCGGCGATGCGCGCGCAATTTGCCGCCGCGATCGACGCGCACCGGCTGCGCGGCGAGATTGTCGCGACCAAGCTCGCCAACCGCATCGTCAACCGGCTGGGCGTGCTCCACCCGTTCGAGCTGGCCGAGGAAGAGGGCGCCGCACTGGCGGACATCGCCGCGATGTTCGTCGTCGTCGAGCATCTGTTCGAGCTGCCCGCGCTCTGGGCAGAGATCGAGACGGCACCGATGCCGGAGGGCGCGCGCATTGGCCTGTTCGACGAAGTGGCGATCGCCACCCGCTCGCACATTGCCGACCTGCTGCGCACCAGCCGCCCCGGCACCAGCCCGGCCGAACTGCTCGGCCGGCTCGACCGGCGCATCGACAATCTGGAGGCGCAGCTCAACTCGCTGCTGCTGGAGGAGGGCCGCGCGTCGAGCGGCCGGGTCGCCCAGCGGCTGGAGGCGGCCGGCGCCCCGGCGGCGCTGGCGCAGAAGGTCGTGCGGCTGCAGCAGCTGGATGGCGCGGTGGGCCTGGCCGATCTTGCCCAGCGCAAGAGCATCGACGAGGCGGAGCTGACCCGCGCCTTCACCCGGCTGGGCCAGGCGCTGGGGCTCGACTGGGCACAGACCAACGCCGCCCGCATCGAATCGAGCGATCCGTGGGAAAGGCTGCTGATCGCCGGGCTGGCGCGCGACTTCCAGCATATCCGCCTCGCATTCCTCGCGCAGAGCGGGGGCGAGGCACCGACCAGCTTCGTCGATGGTTGGCTGGCGGCCAATGCCGCGCGGGTGGCCCAGTTCCGCGCGCTGGTCGACCGCGCCCGCCGCGCCACCGCCCCCAGCGCCGCGATGCTCGCCCAGATCGCCAGCCAGGCCCGGGGGCTGCTGGGGCGCTAAGTAGAACGTCTCGTGGATACCGGAAACGCGGTTTTCGCGGGAGTGACACCCTCGGGCGATGGAGATGTCCAACGGCTGGGGGCTG
>NZ_JAIESM010000036.1 GCF_019746015.1 Sphingomonas sp.
TTCAGGCCGTGCCGAGGCTGGCGTAATTGGCGGCCTGCGGCCCCAGCAGCCGGGCGGCGCGGGCATAGGCGGCCGGCGTGCCCAGCCCCAGCCGCGCGCGGGCGGCGGCGATCGGCTCGTTCAGCAGCGCGTGATAATCCTCGCCCGCCAGCCAGGCGGCGCGGCGGCCGCGGCGATACCCCTCCCACACCGCGCGGGCAAAGGCGAAGCGGCGGGTGACCAGCACCGACTTGATCGACGCGCCCACCGCAATGAACGCCCAGCCGAGCCCGCCGACCTGCGCATAGCTGAACGCGACCAGACACGCCTCGCCCAGCGTTTCCTCGGCCTTATAGCCGGTCAGCACGTGCCAGATGTCGTGCGTGTCGCGGATGCGGCGGCCGAACCAGGCATAGGGGTGACGCATCGGCTGCGCTTCTTTGTCGAGGTTCGATACCTCGGCCAGCCCCATCGCCGAAAAGCCGGTGCTGTGCAGAAAGTCGCGATAGGCCGCCCCCACCGTGCCGGGCGCGAAGCTGTCGATATAGGCTGGATCGGAGAGCTTATCGGCCAGTTCCTGCTGGGCATAGGCGATCCGCCCTCCCTCAAAACTGCGCACCAGCCGGGCATAGTTGCGCTTGCCGTTGCCGGCGTTCAGCGCGCGCATGATGACGAACACCTGCGTCGTGTCATCGCCATCGCTCAGCAATGTGCGCAGCGCGCGCCAGGCGGTCTTCCAGTCGCGGCGGTCGGGCAGCAGGGTCTCGGTCATGCACAGCCTTTTACTGACAGAAATGTCAGCATGCCGTGCAAAGCTTACCGTTTCAATAGCGGGCGGTTGCCCATGCCGGGGCGGGGGTGGCGGTTACACCCGCATCGGCATGATGACGTAGAGCGCCGGCGCCTTGTCATTCTCGCGGATCAGCGTGGGGGCGGCGGCGTCGGCCAGATGGACTTCCACCGTATCGCCTTCCACCTGGCCCAGAATGTCGAGCAGATAGCGGCTGTTGAAGCCGATCTCGAAGGGCTGGGCGGCATAGTCGCCGGGCACATCCTCGGCTGCGGTGCCGTTTTCGGGGCTGGTGACCGACAGGGTGATGCGGTCGCGGTCGAGCGCCATCTTCACCGCGCGGGTCTTTTCGGTGGCGATGGTCGAGACGCGGTCGACCCCTTCCTGGAAGGCGCGCGGGTCGATCTTCAGGATGCGGTCGTTCGCGGTCGGGATGACGCGGCTGTAATCGGGGAAGGTGCCGTCGATCAGCTTCGAGGTGAGCAGCGCCGCGCCCAGATCGAAGCGGATCTTGGTCGATGACAGCGACACGCCGACCGAGCCATCGACCTCGTCCAAGAGCTTGCGCAGTTCGCCCACGCATTTGCGCGGCACGATGACGTCGGGCATCCCCTCGGCGCCGTCGGGCCGGGCCACGGTGACGCGCGCCAGCCGGTGGCCGTCGGTGGCGGCGGCCTTCAGCACCGGCTGCCCCTCGTCGCTCACATGCAGGAAGATGCCGTTCAGATAATAGCGCGTCTCCTCGGTGGAGATGGCAAAGCGCGTCTTGTCGATCATCTGCTTCAGCGTTTCGGCCGGCAGTTCGAACTGGGTGGGCAGGTCGCCCTCGGCAAAGACCGGGAAATCATCGCGCGGCAGCGTTGCCAGGCTGAACTTGGCGCGGCCGGCGTTGATCGTCATCCGTCCCTCGGCGGCAGCGAGCGACACCTGGCTCCCCTCGGGCAGCTTGCGCACAATGTCGAACAAGGTGTGCGCCGAAACCGTGGTGGCGCCGGCCACGTCGACAGCGGCGGCGACATGCTCGTTGATCTGCAGATCAAGGTCGGTCGCCATCAGCTTCAGCCCGCCACCGGCCTGCGCCTCGATCAGCACGTTCGACAGGATGGGGATGGTATTGCGCCGCTCGACCACCGATTGAACGTGGCTCAAGCCCTTCAGCAAGGTTGCGCGTTCGATCGTCGCCTTCATGCCACTCCCCCGGCCCCAATTGCCTGTCGTCAGGCACGCATGGGGTGATTTACCTTCGCCAATCCTTAAACATAAACATCGCGACCGCAAGCCGCCCGGCCGTTTCCACTCTCGCCAAAATCGCGCCGGGCGGGCATTTGGCGGCAGGAGCGGGTCGACGCGGCGGGAGGCAGGGTGCGCAAGGGACGGGATTTCATCGCGCGGCACGGCGAAACCGTGTTCAACGCCGCGCGCCGGCTGCAGGGCACCGCGCCGCACACGCCGCTGACGCGCGCGGGCTTTGCCCAGGCGGACGAGATTGGCCGCGCGCTGCGCACCCTGCTCGGCGAGCGCCCGCCGCTCACGCTATGGGCATCGAGCACCGGCCGCGCGCTGCAGACGCTGGCGGTGATCGCGGAGCATCTGGGCCTTGACTGGCACGGCGCGCATGCCGACGACCGGCTGGTCGAAATCGGCATGGGCAGCTGGGGCGGGCGCTATTATGCCGAGGTGATTGCCGAGGCCGGCCCGGTCATCGACCCGGCGACCGGGCTGCTGAAACCCGCGCCCGATGGCGAAACCTATCCGCAGATCGCCGCGCGCGTGGCCGACTGGCTGGCCGCGACCGATGACGATCCCGGCGACCGGCTGGTGATCATGCACGGCATTTCCAGCTGCGTGCTGCGCGGGGTGATGACGGGGATGGCGCCAGTGCCCGGCTTTGGCGCGCCCGCCGCGCGCGGCCTGCCGCAGGGATCGGTGGTGATGATCGAGCGCGGCGTGGAGCAGGTGGTGCATCTGGGCACCGGGCGGGCGCCGGCATGAGGGCGGCGCTGATCGCGGGCCTGGTGCTGGTCGCCGCGCCAGCGGTGGCGCGCGAATCGCTTGGCGTGCATGGCGGCTGGGCGGCGTTCCGCGATGCCAGCCCGCGCCGCTGCTACGCGATTGCCGCCCCCGGTTCGGCCGGCGGGCGCGGGCGCGGCTTCGTGACGGTGGCGACGTGGCCGGGCGGCCCGCGTGCGCAGCTCTATGTCCGGCTCAGCCAGCCGCGCAGCCCCAATGCGCGCGTCACCATCAGCATCGGCCAGCGCCGCTTCGCGCTGACGGCGGGGGACAGCGATGCCTGGGCGCCGGATGCGCGCGCCGATGCCGCGATCATCGCCGCAATGCGCGGCGGCCGCGCGATGAGCGTGGAGACTTTGGGCCTGCGCGGCGTGCCCTTTGCCGATGCCTATGCGCTGGACGGCGCCGCGACCGCGATCGACGCAGCGACGCTGGGCTGTCTCTAGGGCTCTGCGCTTTCTCGAGAGGCCCCACCCCAACCCCTCCCCTGAAGGGGAGGGGCTCAGGTCGGTCACTCGCGCTCGGGCACCGGCACGTTGAAGCCGTTGAGCGTCATCGAAACGAGGCAGTAGAGCCCGACCAGATAGATGAGCTCGGTCGCGCCGGCCTGGCCGAAGGTCTCAACCGCCAGCCGGTAACAGGGCTCGGGCAGCACCCCGCCCTTCACCAGCGCATAGGCAACGTCATAGGCAACGCTTTCCTCGGCCGAGAGATCGGCGGGCTTCACCCCGGCGCACAGCGCGGAAAGGCGCGCGCTGCTCATCCCCTCGCGCTCGGCAATCGCGATATGGGCATAGATTTCATAGGCCGCGTCGAAATGCGCGCCCGTCACCAGAATCGCCACCTGGCGCGCCGGGTCGGGCAGGGTGGCGCCGATCGACATCGCCTTGGTCAGGTTCCAGATCGCCTGGCCGATGACGGGCGCGTGCAGCCACGGATTCCACGGGCCGAGCAGCGCGCCATCCTCGCCAATCGCCTTGAACGCGTTGAAGGTGCTGGCGATGCCGGCGCGCATATCCTCATAAAGCGGGCGCTGTTCAGGGGTCAGCGCGTCGGGGGCGATCAGGGGCAGGCGCATCGCAGGTCTCCTTCAGGGTTTGGCCGGGTGATGCCATGGCATTGCGAAAGGGGGACGACAGCGCCGCGCCATGCGCTAAGGAGTCTGCCTGTGCTGACCCGCCTTGTCCTTACCGATTTTCGCAATCATGCCGATGCGGTGCTGGCGCCGGGGCCGGGCTTTGTGATGCTGACCGGCGAAAATGGCGCGGGCAAGACCAACATATTGGAGGCGGTGTCGCTGCTGGCGCCGGGCCGCGGGCTGCGCCGGGCCAGCCTGTCGGCGATGGCGCGGCAGGGCGGCAGCGGCGGCTTTGGCGTCGCCGCGCAGCTGGACGACGGGGTGGAGATCGCGACCGGCACGCAGGCGGCAGCGCCCGAGCGGCGGATCGTGCGCGTGCAGGGGGCAGGCGCGGCCGCCACCGCGCTGGCCGAGCGGCTGACGCTGATCTGGTTGACCCCGGCGATGGACCGGCTGTTCGCCGGCACTGCGGGCGACCGGCGGCGCTTTCTCGACCGGCTGACGCTGGCGCTGTTTCCCGGCCATGCCGTGCACGCCAATCGCTATGAAGCAGCGAGCCGCGCGCGCAACCGCCTGCTCGCCGAGATGCAGAGCGGCAAGCGCGGCGACCCGGCCTGGCTCGACGCGCTGGAGCATCAGCTGGCCGGGCATGGCGCGGCGATCGATGCCGCCCGGCGCGAACTGGTGACGGCGCTCGGTGCCCGGCTGGCAGCAGCACCCGAAGGCCCGTTCGCGCGCGCCGGCCTCGCGCTGGAGGGGTGGCAGGGGGAGGCGGAGGCGCTGGCGGCGGCGCTGCGCAGCGGGCGCGCGCGCGATGCGGCCGCCGGGCGCGCGCTGTCCGGCCCGCACCGCAGCGACCTGGCCGTCACCCATCTTGCCAAGGCTCAGCCGGCCGCGCTCTGTTCGACCGGCGAGCAGAAGGCGCTGCTGCTCGCGCTGATCCTGGCCCATGCCGAGCTGGTCGCCGAGCGCACCGGCCGCGCGCCGGTGCTGCTGCTCGATGAAGTCGCCGCGCATCTTGACCCCGCGCGCCGCGCCGCGCTGTTCGACCGGCTCGCCGGGCGCGGGCAGGTGTGGATGACGGGGACCGAGGCGGCATTGTTCGCCGGCGCGCCCGGCACGCATGTCGCGCTGCCGCTTGACGGGGGCGCCCGCCCGGCCGAAAGCGTCAGGCCATGACGGGCGATCGCCGCCAGCACCTGCTCGAACAGCTTGCCGACCACATGCTGGCGCATGGGCTGGGGGGTACCAGCCTGCGCCCGGTGGCCGCAGCGCTTGGCACCAGCGACCGGATGCTGCTCTATTATTTCACCACCAAGGCGGAACTGATCGCCGCCACGCTGCAGACGGTGGCGCAGCGGCTGGAGCTGCGGCTGAATGCGCTGGCCGGTGCCGCGCCCCGCCCGGCCGGGCAGCTGGCGCGCGAGCTGCCCCAGCTGATGATGGGCGAGGAGCTGTGGCCCTATATGCGGCTGTGGCTGGAGATCGCCGCCCGCGCCGCCGCCGGCGATGCGACGTGCCGGGCGGTGGGCGAAGCGATTGCGGGCGGCTTTCTGGACTGGGTCGGCGCGCGGATCGAGACCACCGACGACAAGCGCGCGCAACAGGCGGCGTTGCTCGCCCAGCTGATCGACGGCGCGCTGCTGTTCCACGCCGTCGGGATGAGCGACCTGCTGGCCCAGGCGCAGGGCCAGCCGGCGCGCTGAGCCTATCCCCGGCGGATCAGCCCCAGGATCAGCGCAACGCCGATCGCCCAGAGCAGACAGCCGGCCACCGCGCGCGCCAGGTCGGCATCGGCGGCATAGACCCAGGGCACAAAGCCGATCACCAGCCCGTCGATGGTGACTGCGGTTGCGCAGACCAATGCGGTGCAGCGCGCCGTTTCGCTCGCCGGCAGCCGCGCCAGCCGCGGCCCCAGCGGAATGCACGGCAGCGTGAGCGGAATGACCGCGGCATAGACCAGCGGCAGCCACGCACCGGTCATCGCACCGGCATCGGCCAGCCAGCGCAGCATCACCACGCCCGCTGCCCAGAGCACCAGGCCAAAGCCGATCAGAACGGCGACGCGGTTGGGGGTCAGCGCATTGGCGGGCGGGGTCAGCGGGATCGAGGCCATGGCAAGCTCCTTGGGCGGGGGTGCGTAACAGCTGCTACATAGCGCGCCCACGTAGCGTTTGCTACAGAAAACAACATCGCCCCGCGCACGGCCCCCCGTGCACCACCTTTGCGTTCGCTCGATGCTTTTCCTATAGGCTTGCTATGGCAAGCACCCCCAACAGCAATGACTATGGCGCCGACTCGATCAAGGTCCTGAAAGGCCTGGACGCGGTGCGCAAACGGCCCGGCATGTATATCGGCGATACCGATGATGGCTCGGGCCTGCACCACATGGTGTTCGAAGTGTCCGACAATGCGATTGACGAGGCGCTGGCCGGCCATTGCGACCGGATCGACATCACCCTGAACCCCGATGGCTCGGTATCGGTGGAGGATAATGGCCGTGGCATCCCGACCGGCATCCACCCCGAAGAGGGCGTGTCGGCGGCCGAGGTGATCATGACCCAGCTCCACGCCGGGGGTAAGTTTGAAAACACCAGCGACGACAATGCCTATAAGGTGTCGGGCGGGCTGCACGGCGTCGGCGTGTCGGTGGTCAACGCGCTCAGCGAATGGCTCGATCTGACGATCTGGCGCGACGGGCAGGAGCATTATATGCGCTTTGCCTTTGGCGATGCGGTCGCGCCGCTGAAGGTGGTCGGCCCGTCGGCCAAGAAGGGCACGCGCGTCACCTTCCTGCCCAGCCCCGCCACCTTCAAGATCACCGAGTTCGACTGGGACAAGCTGGAGCATCGCTACCGCGAGCTGGCCTTCCTCAATTCGGGCGTGCGCCTGTTCCTGACCGATGCACGGCACGAGGAGAAGAAGTCGGTCGAACTTTATTACGAAGGCGGGATCGCCGCGTTCGTGAAATGGCTCGATCGCAACAAGCAGCCGCTGATGCCTGACCCCGTTGCCATCACCGGCACGCGCGACGATGTGACCATCGACGTCGCGCTGGAATGGAATGACAGCTATTACGAAAACGTCCTGTGCTTCACCAACAACATCCCGCAGCGCGACGGCGGCACCCATCTGGCCGCCTTCCGCGCGGCGCTCACGCGCACCCTCAACAATTACGCCGAGAAATCGGGGCTGCTGAAGAAGGAAAAGGTCACGCTGACCGGCGATGACATGCGCGAGGGGCTGACCGCGATCGTCTCGGTGAAGCTGCCCGACCCCAAGTTCAGCAGCCAGACCAAGGACAAGCTGGTCTCGTCCGAAGTGCGCCAGCCGCTCGAAAGCCTGATGGCGGACAAGCTGGCCGAATGGCTGGAGGAGAACCCCGCGCATGGCCGCGCCATCGTTGCCAAGGTGATCGACGCGGCGGCCGCGCGCGAGGCCGCCAAGAAGGCGCGCGAGCTGACCCGGCGCAAGGGCGTGATGGACATCGCGTCGCTCCCCGGCAAGCTTGCCGACTGTCAGGAGCGCGATCCGGCCAAGTCCGAGCTGTTCCTGGTGGAGGGCGATTCGGCTGGCGGCTCCGCCAAACAGGGGCGCAACCGCCACTTCCAGGCGATCCTGCCGCTCCGGGGCAAGATTTTGAACGTGGAGCGCGCGCGCTTCGACCGGATGCTCTCCAGCCGCGAGATCGGCACGCTCATCCAGGCGATGGGCACCGGCATCGGCCGCGACGATTTCAACATCGACAAGCTGCGCTACCACAAGATCGTGATCATGACCGACGCCGATGTCGACGGCGCGCATATCCGCACGCTCCTGCTCACCTTCTTCTATCGCCAGATGCCGGAGATCATCGAGAAGGGGCATCTCTTCATCGCCCAGCCGCCGCTCTACAAGGCAACGCGCGGGCGCAGCGAAGTCTATCTGAAGGACGATCCCGCGCTCGACGAGTATCTGGTTGAAAACGGCGTGGCGGGCGCGGTGTTCGATGGCGCGGGCGGCAGCCGCAGCGGCGCCGATCTGCGCGCGCTGGTCGAACAGGCGCGGCGGCTGCGCACGCTGATGCGCTATGTGCCGCGCCGCTACGATCCGGTGATTGTCGAGCAGCTGGCGCTCGCCGGTGCGCTCGACCCCGCGCTCGACGCCGGTGCCCGCGCGCCCGCGCTTGCCGCCGCCGCTGCGCGCCTGAACGATGGCGATCCGGAGGCGCGGTGGAGCGCCGAGGTGGGTGCCGAGGGCGCGTTCCACATCCGCCGGCTGTGGCGCGGGGTGACCGACCACCACATTATCGAGGCCGCCTTCCTCGTCTCGGCGGAGGCGCGCAAGCTCCACGCGCTGGCGGCCGATATGGCGGACAGTTTCGCCCAGCCCGGCAAGCTGGTATCGGCCGCGCGCGCCAGCCAGGCGGAAGCGGGGGCGGAAAGCGCCGACGAGGCCGCCCCGCTCGCCAAGGGCGAAACCCGCGTCAGCCGGCCCAGCCAGCTGCTCGACGCGGTGCTGGCGGCCGGGCGCAAGGGGCTGTCGATCCAGCGCTACAAGGGCCTTGGCGAAATGAATGCCGAGCAATTGTGGCAGACCACGCTCGACCCCGACCACCGTTCGATGCTGCGCGTCGAGGTGCAGCAGGCCGACATGGCCGATGAAATCTTCACCCGGCTGATGGGCGACGTGGTCGAGCCGCGCCGCGAATTCATTCAGGACAACGCGCTGAGCGTGGTGAATCTGGATGTTTGATTTGGGTTTCAGCTTCGGCTGAAACGGTTACGGGCCGGCGCCGGCAACCAAGCAAAGCCCCTCCCCTTCAGGGGAGGGGTTGGGGTGGGGCCTATCCCAAAAAAGCGCCGCGCTCTCCATAGACGCCCCTCCTCCCGACCTCCTCCCCTGAAGGGGAGGAGGAGAGAGCTGCCTTTGCGGCACGGCAGAACAGCGGGACCCCGGGTCAAGCCCGGGGTGACGGTTCGGGGGATCAGGGCGGCGCGAGTTCAGCACGAGCACCGTGCCCGGACCCACTAAACCGTCGCCAGCGCCTGCGCGAAGTCGGCGATCAGATCGTCGGCATCCTCCACCCCGATCGAGATGCGCACCAGATTGTCAGTGATGCCGAGTGCGCGCTTGCGTTCCTCGGGCACTGACAGGTGGGTCATGCCGGCGGGGTGGCTGGCGAGCGTTTCGGTGCCGCCCAGCGACACTGCGAGCTTGGCGATCTTCAGCGCGTCGAGAAACGCAAAGCTCTCCTTCTCGCCGCCCTTCAGATAGAGCGAGAAGGTGGAGCCGGCACCGGTGCAGTGGCGGCGATAAATGTCGGCCTGGCGCGCGTCCGGCCCGTCTTCCAGAAAGCCCAGATAGCCGACCCGCTCGACCTTGGGATGTTCGCGCAGGAATTCGCACACCTTGACCGCGTTTTCGCCCGCGCGGCTCATCCGCAGCTCCAGCGTTTCCAGGCTGCGCAGCAGCATCCAGGCGGTGTTGGGGTCGGTGATGGTGCCGATGGTGTTGCGCATCAGCCGGATGGTGTCGATATGCGCGCGCGAGCCGAGCACGGCGCCCGCCACCAGATCGGAATGGCCGCCGGCATATTTGGTCAGGCTATAGACCACCAGATCGGCACCATGCTGCAGCGGCTGGTGCCACAGCGGGCCCAGAAAGGTGTTGTCGATGGCAATCGGCGGCTTTTCGGCGGCATTGGCGAAAATCGCGTCGCGGCTGGCGGCGACCGCCTCTACATCGACCAGCGCGTTGGTGGGGTTGGCGGGGCTTTCGAGATAGATCAGCGCAACCCGGCCGGTCGACGCCTTTTGCAGCACCGCGTCGATCTCCTCGCGCGTCGCGCCGGCGGGAAAGTCCAGGAAATGCACGCCGAACCGGCCGAGCACGCGCGCGATCAGCGTTTCGGTGGCGGCATAAAGCGGCCCGGAATGGACGATGGTGTCGCCGGGCCGGACCAGCGACAGGAACAGCGTCGCAATTGCCGACATGCCGGACGAGAAGCTAAGCGCGTCTTCCGACTGTTCCCAGATGCCCAGCCGGTCCTCCAGAATCTCCTGATTCGGGCCGTTGAAGCGCGAATAGACCAGCCCCTCGGCGCCGCCGGGGCGCTTGCCGGTCACGCCCTCGAAATGGCGTTTGCCGGCGGCGGCACTGGGGAAGACGAAGGTGGAGGTAAGGAAGATCGGCGGTTTCAGCGATCCTTCGGAGAGCATCGGGTCATAGCCATGGCCCATCATCAGCGTGGAGGGTTTCAGCGGGCGCCCGCCAATCTCGGCAATGTCGGCTTTGGGGCGGCGGCGCGGGCTCTGGTCGACGGGCTCGGTCATGGGGGCTCTCCTGGGGATGATGCTGCCGTCTTAGGGCGCTTTCGCCGCCAGTGAAACGGGCGTTTATGCCGGCAGCGCGATCAGGCTGATCTGGCGGCCATAGCCGGCCTCGCCCCGGTGCGTGGCGCGGCGATAGCTGAAGAAGCGGGCCGCGTCGGCATAGGTGTCCAGCCCCGGCGCCGCCACCGTCTGCACCCCGGCCGCCGCCAGCCGGTGCGCGACATAGCCTTCCAGATCGAACTGATGGTGGCCGGCGCGGCCGGGCGTGAAGAAGCGCTCGTTGGCGGGGTCATGGTCTTCGAAGCGGCGGGCAAAGCCGTCATCCACTTCATAGCTGACGCGCGCGATGCACGGGCCGATCGCGGCGGCGATCCGGGTGCGATCCGCGCCCAGCGCCACCATCGCCGCGACGGTCGCCTCGCACACCCCGCCGATTGCGCCCTTCCACCCGGCATGCGCCGCGCCGATGATGCCGGCCTGCGCATCGGCCAGCAGCACCGGCGCGCAATCGGCGGTCAGGATGCCCAGCGCCAGCGCGGGCCGGTCGGTGACCATCGCATCGGCGGGCGGCCGCGCATCGAACGGAATGGCGGCGTCCACCGTTACCACATCGGCCGAATGGACCTGATAGACGGTGACGAGCGCCGCCCCCGGCGCGACGGCGGCGAGCGCGCGCGCGCGGTTCTCGGCAATCGCCCCGGCCTCGTCGGCGGAACCGGTGCCGACGTTCAGCCCGGCATGGATGCCGGTGGACACGCCGCCGCGCCGGCCCAGAAAGCCGTGCCGCAGGCCGGCCAGCACGGGGGTGGTGATCACCTCGACGGTCATAGCGCGAGCCTCAGGATATGGTCCTCGTCGGCATGCGTGCCGACCATGAAGGCATAGGGCTGCACGAAGACAAAGCCATAGCGTTCGTAAAAGCGCCGGGCGCGGTGATTGTCGGTGAACACCGACAGATAAAGCTCGTCGGCGCCGCGCGCGCGGGCCTCGGCAATCGTCCAGTCCATCAGCGCGGGCGCAATCGCGGTGCCGTGCCAGGGCTTCAGCACATAGAGCTGGCGCAGCTCGATCGGGCGCCCCTGCGGCGTGAAGGGCAGCGAGGGCGGGCCGAGCTTGGCATAGGCGACGAGCGTGCCATCGATGGCGGCGACCCGCACCGCATAGGCCGGATCGGCCAGCTGCGCGGCCCAGTGGTCGGGCGCGTGCGTCTCCAGAAACGCGGCCAGATTTTCGGGGCTGTAGAGATGGCCGAAGGTCTCGACAAAGGTCGCCTTGCCCAGCGCCGACAGCGCGTCGGCATCGGCGGCGGTCGCATCGCGCAGGATCATGCGAACCCCGCCGGGTGCGGCCAGCCGGGCGCGGTAATGGCGAGCGCGCGGAACAGCGTGCCCATCTGGTCAGGCGCCACCAGCCGCTCGCGGTCGGCGGCGACGCGGGGCCCAAGTGCCGCGGCGCGCGCGTCGATGCCAAGCGCGGTCAGGAACGCCCCTTGCCCGACCGGGCCGTGCGGCGCCGCGCCGGCACTGGCAGCGGCAGCAGCAAGCGTGGCAAAGTCGACATGCGCGGTCAGGTCATGCTCGCCCGGCGCCTCGAACGGGTTGGCAAAGCCGTGCGCGCGCATCGCCTGGAACGTGTCGCCCAGCGCCGGGCCTTCATAGCCATAATCGCTCACCAGCATCGCGCCCCCCTGCCGCGCCAGCCGCCCGCCCAGCGCGCGCATCAGGTTGACCGAGGCCGGGCTGGTTTCGATCACCGCACCGGCCGGCGCGTCGCGCAGCGCCTCGGGAATGATCGCGTCGGGCACCGCCGGCCCGGCGATGGGCAGGAAGATCAGAGCCTGGCACGCCACCAGCCGCTCGTGCCAGGCGCCAGCGCGGCGGACCAGCTGGCGGATCGGCAGCGCGTCGAAAAACTCATTGGCGACGATCAGCAGCGGCACCTCGTCGGGCAGCGTGTCGATGCTGTCATGCCAGATGGCGCCTGCCACCCGTTCGGCCTGTGCCGCGCGCAGCACCGGGCTGGTTTCCACGAAATGGACGGGCGGCGCGAGCCCCGCCTTCGCCATTGCCCGCAGCGCATCGGCCGCCAGCGTGCCGCGCCCCGGCCCCAGCTCGACATAGCAGGCAGGCCCGCGCCCGGCCCGGTCCCACAGGTCGGCCAGCCACAGCCCGATCAGCTCGCCGAACATCTGGCTGATCTCGGGCGCGGTGATGAAGTCGCCGGCCGCGCCCAGCGGGTCGCGCGTCGCATAATAATGCGCGTTCGCCGCCGCCATGTAATGCGACAGCGAGATCGGCCCGGCGAGCGTGATCGCGCGCGCCAGCCGCTCGGGCAGCGCCGGGGATGGGGCCAGGGTCGGGGCCTCCGCGCTCAGGCGACGCTCTCCGTGCCGGCAATTGCCTCCACCCGCTGGCGCCGGCCGGGTGCGGAGACGATCAGCCACAGCCCGGCCGCGATCATCGGCACGCACAGCCACTGGCCCATATGGATGCCGGTCGCCTCGATGAAGCTGCCCCTGAACTGCGCGTCGGGCTCGCGCACAAATTCGACCAGGAAGCGCGCCACGCCATAGCCGGCCAGGAAAATCCCCACCAGCCGCCCGGGCATGTAGCGCGCCTCAGTCCGCCAGAACGCCCACCATAGCAGCGCGAATAGCACCAGCCCCTCCAGCCCCGCCTCGTAAAGCTGGCTGGGGTGGCGCGCCACGTCGAGCCCGGTGTGCGGAAACACGATGGCCCAGGGCAGATCGGCCGGCTTGCCCCACAGCTCGCCATTCACGAAATTGGCCAGCCGGCCGAAGAACAGCCCGAACGGCACGCAGCAGGCCAGATAATCATGCACGCGCAGCCAATCGAGCTTGTGTGCGCGCGCGAACAGCAAGATGCCGATCGAGGTGCCGATGGCGCCGCCATGGAACGACATGCCGCCTTCCCACAGCTTCAATATCTGCAGGGGGTGGAACAGCATGTCCGGCGCGTAGAACAGCACATAGCCGATCCGCCCGCCGGCGATGATGCCGATCGTCGCATAGAAGACCAGGTCATCGGCATGGCGCCGCGCCATCGGCGCGCCCGGCCGGGCGATCAGCCGCAGCATATACCACCAGCCGATGATGATGCCGGTGATATACGCCATCGAATACCATTTCAGGCTGAACCAGCCGATCGTAACGATCGTCGGGCTGATGTGCAGGTCTTCGAAACGAATATGCGCTTGCGCGGCGGCGAGAGACAGGATCAAAGCTTTTCCCCAGACTGCGCCGCCTCCATAAGCGGCGCGGGCCGGAAGACCAAGAGGGAGAGAGACATGCCGAGCCTGCTGGACCAGCAGATGGATGCGGTGCTCGCCGCGCTGACCGCGCCCGGCGGGCAGATGCCGGTGGTGACGACGACCCGTGATGGCCGCGATTATCCGATGATCGCCGCCGCGCCGCCGGCGCTGACCTATTATTTTGCGCATTTCTGTGCCGAGCATCACAACAAGACCTTTCTTGTCGCGGGCGAGGAGCGGCTGAGCTTTGCCGAGGTTTATGCGATTGCCGGCCAGGTCGCGCGCGCGCTGGTCGACGGGCATGGCGTGCAGCGCGGCGACCGGGTGGGTATTGCGATGCGCAACTCGCCCAGCTGGATCGCGCTTTATATGGGCATATTGATGGCGGGCGGCGTGGCGACGCTGCTCAACGGCTGGTGGCAGACCGCCGAACTGGCCGCCGCGATCGCCGAAGTGGAATGCGCGCTGGTCTTTGCCGATGCCCCCCGCGCGCAGCGGCTGGACGAGGCAACCGGCCTGTCCGCCAATGTGGTGCCGATCGATGACCGGCTGCCGCTGGCGCAGGCACTCGCCGGCGTTATCGCGCGCGGCGGCACCGCCGAGACCCAGCTCCCCATGCTGACGGGTGAGGACAATGCGACGATCCTGTTCACCAGCGGATCGACCGGCCAGTCCAAGGGTGCGCTGGCCGATCATCGCGGGCTGACCCAGGCGGTGTTCAACTATCTGGCGCAGGCAGTGACGATGCTGACCATCGCCACCCAGATGGGCCAGCCGCCCCAGGGCCAGCCCTCCACCCTGCTCAACGTGCCGCTGTTCCATGTGACGGCGGAAGTGCCGGTGTTCCTGCAAAGCTTCGCGATGGGTCGCAAGCTGGTGCTGATGCCCAAATGGGATGCCGAGGAAGCGATGCGCCTGATCGAGCGCGAGCAGATCAGCTATTTCGTCGGCGTGCCGCTGATGAGCTTTGAAATCCTCACCCACCCCAATCGCCACAAATACAACCTGACCAGCGTGACCGATTTCGCCGCCGGCGGCGCGCCGCGCCCGGTGGAGCATGTGAAGCGCATTCATGAGGAGCTGCCCGGCGCGCCGCTGCTGGGCTATGGCCTGACCGAAACCAATGGCGTGGGCTGTGGCAATTTCCGTGACAATTATCTGGCCAAGCCCAATTCGACCGGGCGGCCAAGCTATCCGCTGGTCGAGCTGGCCATTCTGGATGGCGCCGGCCAGCCGGTGGCGCAGGGCGCGCGCGGCGAAGTGGCGATCCGCTCGATCTGCAACTTCAAGGGCTATTGGAACCGGCCGGAGGCGACGCGCGACGCCTTCACCGCCGACCAGTTCTTCCTGACCGGCGATATCGGCTATCTGGACGAGGACGGCTATCTGTTCATCGTTGACCGCAAGAAGGACATCATCATCCGGGGCGGCGAGAATATCTCGTGCCAGGAAGTGGAAGCCGCGCTCTATGAAAACCCGGCCGTTGCCGAAGCGGCGGTGTTCGGACTGCCCGATGACCGTTATGGCGAAGTGCCCGGCGCCGTGGTGCACATCCGCGCGGGCGAGGTGATGGATGCCGAGGCGCTGTGCGAGTTTCTCGCCGGGCGCATTGCCGCGTTCAAGGTGCCGGCGCGCATCTGGCTGTCGCCCGCGCCGCTGCCGCGCCTGGGCACCGAGAAGATCGACAAGGTCGCGCTGCGCACCGCCTATCGCGAGCGCCACATCGCCGAACGCGCTGCCTGAGCATGGCGGCATAGCGGCGCATGGCGGAAATCAGTCGGCGTGGGCTGCTGATCGGCGGCGGGGCGGGGCTGGGGCTGATGCTGGCCTGGGCGGTGTGGCCGCGCCGCTACGCCCCCAACCTTACCGCCGCGCCCGGCGAGACGCTGTTCGGTGCGTGGCTGAAGATCGGCGAGGACGGGCATGTGACGGTCGCCGTGCCCCAGGCCGAATATGGCCAGGGCGCGTGGACCGCGCTGCCGCAGATTCTGGCGGATGAACTGGGCGCGGACTGGCGCACGGTGGCGGTGGAGCCGGCACCGCTCAACCCGCTTTACGCCAATCCGCTGGGCGCGAACGAGCTGTTCGAGGGGCTGTTCGCGCTGATCCCGCCCGACATGCGCGCCGCCCATGCGACGCGCACCACGCTGATGCTGACGGCGGGGTCCAGCTCGGTGCGCGGCTTTGAGGACGATCTGCGCCGCGCCGGGGCGGCCGCGCGCGTGCTGCTGTCAAAGGCGGCGGCGGCGCAGTGGGGCGTGGACTGGCGCGCCTGTGCGGCGGATGGCGGCTTCATCCAGTCGGGCACGCGCAAGCTGCGGTTCGGCGCGCTGGCGGCGGCGGCGGCCAAATATGATCTGCCCGACGAGCTGCCGATGCGGCTTGACGATAATTTCAAGCTGGCCGGCCAGTCGCTGCCCCGGCTCGACGTGCCGGCAAAGGTCGATGGCTCGGCCAATTTCGCGGCCGATATCCGCTTTCCCGGCATGGTGTTCGCGGCCATCGCGCAGGCCCCGCTGGGCGGCGCGCTGGCCGGGCTGAACCGGGCGGCGGCCCAGCGCACACCCGGTTTCGTTGCGCTGGTGGAACAACCAGGCTGGGTGGCCGCCGTTGCCAACACCTGGTGGGCGGCCAATCGCGCGGTCGAAGCCACCCGACCCCGTTTTTCGGGTGTAAACGAGACGCTCCACCAAAAGGGCATCGACCAGGCGCTGGACAGCGCGCTGGACGGGCCGGGCACGCGGATGCTGTCGCGCGGCGACCTGTCGACGGTGTTTCGCGGCGCGCGGGTGGTGACGGCGGCCTATCGCGTCGGTCTCGCCGCGCATGCCGCGCTGGAGACGCCCTCGGCCACCGCCCGCTATGACGAGGGGCGGCTGCAGCTGTGGCTGCCGACGCTGGCGCCGGGTCTCGCCCGCGATGCCGCCGCCGCCGCGCTCGGCATCGATGGCAGCCGGGTGACGGTGCACCCGATGCTGGTCGGCGGGTCGTTCGGCGCTGGGCTGGAAACCGATGTCGCGGTGCAGGCGGCGCTGATCGCCAAGGCGGTCGGCCGGCCGGTGCAGCTGGTCTGGTCGCGCGCCGAAGATCTGCGCCACGACCGTTACCGCCCGCCGGCCGCCGCGCGGCTCTCCGCCCGGCTCGGCGCGAACGGCACGATCATGGGCTGGCTGGCCAAGATCGCCGCGCCCGCTACCGGCCAGGAACTGGCCCGGCGGCTGCTCGCGCATGATGCCGGTGCCCGTGCCGCGCTGATGCTCGAAGGGTCGGGCGACCCCTATGCGATTGCCGGCGCTCTCCCCTATTACCGCTTCCCCAGCTATGCGGTCGACCATCATGTCGCCGAGATCGGCGTGCCGACCGGCCATTGGCGATCCGGCG
>NZ_JAIESM010000050.1 GCF_019746015.1 Sphingomonas sp.
GCGCGCCCGGAACGATTCGAACGTCCGACCCTCAGATTCGTAGTCTGATGCTCTATCCAGCTGAGCTACGGGCGCGCGGGAAGCGGCGCTATAGAAGGGGGATGCCGCCCGCGCAAGCCCCTTTCGCCCGTCAGTGGCGCAGCACCATGGTCGCGCCCAGCAGCGTGGCCAGCGCCCGGTGCCGGCGCTCCACCGCTTCGCTGTAAAGCGCGATGTCGCCGGGCTTCAGGGTCAGCACCACCGCGTCGCCATCGCGGGTGAGCGTGGAGCGTTCAAGCGGCCCGGCCAGCCCGCCCGACAGCCGCTGGCCCAGCCGCATCGCCAGCCCCCAGGCCATCGCGTGGCGCAACTCGGCCGGCGGCGCGAGCGCGGCCAGGGGATCGGGGGAAACCAGGCCGCCCCCCAGCGAGGTGAACACCGCCTGCGCCAGCAGCGCGCGGCCAGCCGCGTCGATCGCCACCCAATTGCCGTGCAGCGCAATCTCCATGCCGCGTTCGGCGCGGAATTCCGGGTTGGCGCGCCAGCCGACATCGGCCAGCAGGCAGGCGGCGTGGCGCAGCCGGGTGTGGGCGGCATCCTCGCCCGCGAACAGCGGCGCGATCCAGTCGTCCAGAACATCGCCATGCTCGGGAAAGCGGCCGAGCCGGCGCCCCTCGTCGCGCGCGGCGGCGATCAGCGGGTCCTGCGCGCGCTGCTCGGCGTTGAGCGCGCCATAGAGCAGCCCCTCGCGCAGGCCGAAGGACGACACGATCGTCTCGCGCGCACCCAGCTCGCGCACCAGCACGCCGAGCAGCGCGGCGGCGTCGCCCAGCGTCGGCAGGCGCGCGGCAGACAGGCTGGGAATGGCCCGCAGGCTGCTCTTGGAAATGTGGGACAGCGTGCGGCCCAGCCGGGTGATGGCTTCCGGGCTCAGCCGGTAATGGTGGATGATCGGCAGGGCATAGCCGCTCTGGTGCATGTCCAGCCGGGCGAGCGCCCGCCACGATCCGCCGACCAGATAGAAGGGCAGGTCCGCGCCGCGCCCTTCCCACCCGGCCTCCGCCAGCAGCTTGCCGACGCGGCGGGCGAATTTGCGGCCGCTATCGGCCCGCAGCGCGGGCAGGCGCAGCACGCCCAGCGGAAACGACGCGCGCTCATGCACCGCGCCCGCCTTCACCCGCACCAGTTCCAGGCTGCCACCGCCCAGATCGCCGACAATCCCGTCGGCATCGGGAATGGCGGAGATCACGCCCAGCCCCGCCGCCACCGCTTCCTGCTCGCCCGACAGCAGCTCCACCTCCAGCCCCAGCGCGGCGGCGGCGGCAAGCAGTTCGGCGCCATTGGCCGCATCGCGCACGGCGGCGGTGGCGACGGTGCGCAGCTGCGTCACCTCCATCTCGCGCGCAACGGCGGTGAAGCGGCGCAGCGCGTCGCGGGCGACCGCCATGGCGCCCGCATCAATCTCGCCGGTTGCGGCAAAGCTGCGCCCCAGCCCCGCCATCACCTTTTCGTTGAACAGGATGGCGGGCAGCCGCGCCGGCCCCTGATAGACGACCAGCCGGATCGAGTTGGAGCCGATGTCGATCACGCCCAGCCGGGCATCATCGGCCTGCTGCGCGCGGGGCTTGCGGAAGAACAGCGTCGCCACGCGGCTGGCTCAGCCCTGGCTCGCGCGGCCGCGCCGCCGCCCGCGCAGCGACAGCTTGGGCACCGCCACGCTCTTGGCCAGCGCCGCCCCGCGCCCGGACAGCGACGGATTGGTCATGAAATAGCGGTGCAGGTTGAACGGCCGGTCGCCGGGATCGGTGCGGACATAGCGGCCATCGCTCTGCAGCTCCCAGCTCTGTTCATTATCGATCAGGTTGGCCACCATCACCTGATCCAGCACCTGATCGTGCACGGTCTTGTTGAGGATGGGCAGCATATATTCCACGCGCCGGTCGAAATTGCGCGGCATCCAGTCAGCCGACGAGATGAACAGCTTTGCCCCGTCATTGGGCAGCGCGCGCCCATTGCCGAACGCCCAGATGCGGCTGTGCTCCAGAAAGCGGCCGACGACCGATTTCACCCGGATCGTCTCGCTCATGCCCGGCACGCCCGGGCGCAGGCAGCAGATGCCGCGCACGATGAGGTCGATCTGCACGCCCGCGCCGCTTGCCTCATAGAGCTTGTCGATGATCGCGGGGTCGACCAGCGAGTTCATCTTGGCCCACAGCGCCGCCGGCTTGCCGGCGCGGGCAAAGCCGATCTCGGCGTCGATCAGCTCCACCAGCCGCGCGCGCAGATCGCGCGGGCTCATGCTCAGCACCGCCATGTCGCTGGGTTCGACATAGCCGGTCACATAGTTGAACATCTGCGCGGCATCGCGGCCGATATCCTGATCGGCGGTGAAGAAGCTCAGGTCGGTATAGATGCGCGCGGTGATCGGGTGGTAATTGCCCGTGCCGAAGTGGCAATAAGTGCGATATCCGCCGCCCTCGCGCCGCACGACCATGGAGACCTTGGCGTGCGTCTTCCAGTCGATAAAGCCATAGACCACCTGCACGCCGGCACGTTCGAGCGCAGAGGCCCAGAGCAGATTCTGCTCCTCGTCAAACCGCGCCTTCAGCTCGACCACGGCGGTCACCGACTTGCCCGCCTCGGCCGCCGCGATCAGCGCGTTGATGACGCCGGGCTGCTTGCCGGCGCGGTAGAGTGTCTGCTTGACCGCCACGACATCGGGGTCGGCCGCCGCCTGGCGCAGAAAGGCCAGCACCACGTCGAACGTCTCATACGGGTGGTGGATGACGATGTCCTTGGACTTGATCGCGGCAAAGCAATCCCCGCCAAATTCACGAATCCGCTCGGGAAAGCGCGCGGTGAAGGGGGTGAATTTCAGGTCCGGCCGGTCCTCGTCGACCAGTGCGGCCAGATCGCCCAGCCCCAGAAACACCGCGCTTTCGGTGATGATCGCCTCGGTCCCGCCCAGCTCGGTCTTCAACAGCGCCTCGATCTCGGCGGGCATCTGCGGCTCCAGCTCCAGCCGGATCACCCGGCCGCGCCGGCGCTGCTTGATCGCCTTGGCGAAATAGCGGACCAGATCCTCCGCCTCTTCCTCGATTTCCAGGTCGCTGTCGCGCAGCACGCGGAACGCGGCAGAACCGTTCACAACATAGCCGGGAAACATCAGATTGGTAAAACGCCGGATCAGCGTTTCGATCGCCACATAGCGCGCGCCCTCCCCCGGCAGCCGCACGAAGCGGCCAAGCGCGGTGGGCAGCATCACCAGCTCGCGGAACACCTTGCCGTCGCTCTGGCGCTGCAGGTCGAACACCATGCTCATGCCCTTGTTGGGAATGAACGGAAACGGGTGCGCCGGGTCGAGCGCCTGGGGGGTGAGGATCGGGAAAATCTGGTTGCGGAAATGCACCTCCAGCCATTTGGCATCGGCGCCCTTGATGTCGCGCGTGTCGAGCACGGTGATCCCGCTCGACGCCAGCAGGCCGCGCAGCGTGCTCCACACCTGTTGCTGGCTGTCCATCAGCCGGTCGGCCTCGGCTGCCGTCAGCGCCAGCTGCTGCGCCGGCGTCAGCCCGTCGGCGGAAAGCTCGTCCACTTCCTCCACCTGCTGCCCGCGCAGGCCGGCGACGCGGACCATGAAGAACTCGTCGAGATTGGAGGCGGAGATCGACAGGAAGCGCAGCCGTTCGAGCAGCGGGTGGGCGGGGTTGCACGCCTCGTCCAGCACCCGCCGGTTGAAGCTCAACCAGCTCAGCTCGCGGTTGAAATAGCGCGCACCGCCGCCCGCCGGCTCGGTCACGGCGTCGTCGTCATCCATTTCGGCGAGCGTCGGGCGGTCCATCAATGTCCCCTGATTCGGCAGCCTGCCCCGGTATCAGGCCGGCGGCCGCCAATGTGGCCCGCGCAAGCGGGATCGACAAGCGCCTGTGGCTGGAGAATGCCGCCGCGTCCAGCGCATCGATCGCGCGGATCAGCGCCAGATGGCTGCGTTCCAGCCGCGCGGTCAGCCACTGGATGAGATCAGGCCGCGCGTCGAGCCCGCGCCGCAGGAAGCCACGCTCCAGCAGTGCCGCCGCCAGTGCCTCATCGGGGGGCAAAATGCGCGCGACCGGCGTCGCCGCCAGCCGCGTGCGCAGATCGGGCAGCCGCACCCGCCATTCGGGCGGCGGCGCATCGGCCACGATCAGCAGCGGCACCGCGCCCGCCTGCGCCGCGTTCCAGGCGTGGAACAGCGCGGTTTCGCCCTGCGCTTCGGCATCGTCGATCACCTGCCCGCCGCTTGCCCCGGCGAACAGCCGCGCGAGCAGGCTGCGCCCCGATTTGCGCGGGCCCGTCAGCAGTGCCACCCGGTCGGGCCAGCTGGGCCAGTCGCGCAGCATCTGCGCCGCCATGCGGTTGCTTGCGCTCAGCAGAAAATCATCGTCGCTGGGGTCAGGCGGCCAGACCAGCGGCAGGGCAAGCTGGTTCATCCCGAAAGCGAATTGTCCGAGGAGAGATCGGGGTTCAGGATCGGCGCGGGGCGCGCAGGCCGGGTGATGCGCAGCGCGCCGGTCCCCGAAATCACCTGCCACCCGCGTGCTTCCAGTGCTGCGCGCAGCGCGCCCAGATCGCCCTCATAGCTCACCCGTAGGACGGAGACGCCACCCAGCGCCAGGCTGACCAGAGACACGCCGCGCACGCCGGGCACGCCGCGCAGGCTGGCCTGCCCTGCATCCACCGCCGCGCTGCTGGGGGTGTCTACCTGCACGATATAGGTGGCCGCTGCGGTCGCCACCGGCAGCTGATCATTGCCCAGGATCGAGTCGTCGATCACCGGCACATCGACGGGTGCTGCCGGCAGTCGTGCGAGCAGGCCGGGGTCGACGCGCAGCGTGCCGGCAGAAAGCGCTTGCTGATAGGTCTCGTCGATCCGCTTGATGCCGGCGTCGAGCAGCGCGGGCAAAGCCTCGCCATTGCGCACCCGCAACGAAAAGCGCGTCAGCAGCAGATTGTCCGGCCCGAAGCGCGCCTGGAAATCGCCCACCACCGGCCCGCCCGGCCATTGGCGATAGATGTGGACAATCGGGATCACCACATCCTGCGCGCCATAGGCGGCCAGCACCGACCGCCACCAGCCGCGCCCGCGCCGGTTGATCTGGCCATGGTTCAGCAGCAGCGGATCAGGCCCGGTCGCTGCCGGGCGAACATAGTCGATGGCGCTGTTGCCGGTGTTGAAGCGCGCCCAGGCATCGACCCAGGCGCTCTTGCGCTCAAATGCCAGCGGGGCGCCGCCGGACCACATGATCGGCAGCAGCAGCAGCGGCGGCGAGCGCGTGATCGCCGCCGACACGCCCAGGATCGCGGCCGCCCGGTCACGGTCGAACCGCACGCCCAGCCGCGCGATATAGCGCGTCGGGCTGATCTGCTCGCGCTCAACCACAATGCCCGAGACAATCGAATCGAGCGTGCCATCGGGCAGCATGCCGCCGCCAGCGCCCAGCCGGCGCGACAGCATCACCCAGCCCTTGCGCTGCGCCATCCGCCACCCGGCCTGGCGCGCGGCCTCCGCATTGGGGGCGCTCGCGTCCACCTCGACGCCGCTCACCTCAAAGCTGCTGCCGCCGCGCTGCGCATGCACGCCGATGCTCGCCCCCAGCGTTAGGAGCGCGACCAGGGCGATCAGCAAAAGCAGCGGGCGCAGGGGCATTGCGCGCCCTTTTGGCGAACCAGACGTGGAAATCCAAGCGCGTTATCGCTAGGCGACGTGCATGAGCACGGATAACGCCCCGCCCGACCGCTATACCTACGCCCAGGCGGGTGTTTCGATTGCCGCCGGCAATGCGCTGGTGCGCGCCATCGCGCCGCTGGCCCGCGCCACCCGGCGACCGGGCGCCGATGCCGATCTGGGCGGCTTTGGCGGCTTTTTCGATCTGAAGGCGGCGGGCTTCACCGATCCGCTGCTGGTGGCGGCGAATGACGGTGTCGGCACCAAGCTGAAGCTTGCCATTGAGCATGACCGGCACGAAGGCGTCGGCATCGATCTGGTCGCGATGTGCGCCAACGACCTGATCGTTCAGGGTGCCGAGCCGCTGTTCTTCCTGGATTATTACGCCTCCGCCCGGCTGGAGCCGGCAGTGGCCGAGCGCGTGATCGCCTCGATCGCCGAGGGGTGCCTGCTTGCCGGCTGCGCGCTGATCGGCGGCGAGACCGCCGAAATGCCCGGCATGTATGCCGAGGGCGATTACGACCTGGCCGGCTTCTGCGTGGGCGCGGTGGAGCGCGACCGGGTGCTGACCGGCGCCACCATCGGCCCGGGCGACGTGATTCTGGGGCTGGCCTCGTCAGGCGTGCATTCCAACGGCTTTTCGCTGGTGCGCCGGCTGGCCGCCGACAAGGGCTGGAAGATGCGTCACCCCGCCTTGTTCGACCAGGATGTGCTGCTGATCGACGCGCTGATGGCGCCGACGCGCATCTATGTGAAGGCGCTGCTGCCGCTGATCGCCGAGCGGCGCATTAAGGGGCTGGCGCACATCACCGGCGGCGGCCTGCTGGAGAACATCCCCCGGGTGCTGCCGCGCGACATGCATGCGGTGGTGGACGCCGACGCCTGGCCGCTGCCCCGGCTGATGGCGTTCCTGCAGGCACAGGGGCGGATCGAGCCCGAAGAGCTGGCCCGCACCTTCAACTGCGGCATCGGCATGGCGGTGATCGTCGCCGAGCATGAGGCACTAGGCGTTGCAGAAGCGATGCGCCTGGCCGGCGAGACGGTGTTCACCATCGGCCAGGTGCAAAGCGGGCAGCGCGGCTGCACCGTGCATGGCGGCGCCGAGACGTGGAGCGCGCGCGCCGCCTGGCGTGCGGTGCACCACCAATGACCGCGCGCCGCAAGGTTGCCATCCTGCTGTCGGGGCGCGGCTCCAACATGCAGGCGCTGGTGGCGGCGGCGCGGGAGGCGACATGCCCCTATGACGTGGTGCTGGTCGCCTCCGACAAGCCGGGCGCGCCCGGCATTGCCTGGGCCGCCGAGCAGGGACTGCCGACCTTCGCCGTCAGCACCAAGGGCCGCGCCAAGGCCGATTATGAGAGCGAAATCGACGCGCGGCTGCGCGACGCCGGCGCCGAGTTCGTGGCGCTGGCGGGCTATATGCGACTGCTGTCCGACGATTTCGTCGCGCGCTGGCGCGGGCGCATCCTGAACATCCACCCCTCGCTGCTGCCCAAATATAAGGGGCTGGACACCCATGCCCGCGCGATCGAGGCGGGGGACAAGACCGCCGGCGCCTCCGTCCATGTCGTGACCGAGGACCTGGACGCGGGCGAGGTGCTGGCGCAGGCGGTGGTGCCGATCCTGCCCGGCGATACGCCCGCCACGCTCGGCGCGCGCGTGCTGGCCGCCGAGCATCGCCTCTATCCGCGCACGCTCGCGCAGTTCGTCAGCCGGTGAGCGCGGCAGACCCGCTCGCCCGCGTGCGGCAGATCGCGCTCGCGCTGCCCGACGCCGCCGAGAAACTGTCGCACGGCATGCCCGGCTTTTACGTGATGAAGGGGCGGTTCTTCGCCTATTTCTGGCACAACCACCATGGCGACGGCCGCCTTGCCGTCGTCGTGAAGACAGGCGGCCGCGACGAGCAGGCCATGCTGATGGAGATCGACCCCGACAGCTATTTCATCCCGCCCTATCTGGGGCCGAGCGGGTGGATCGGCATCCATCTGTCGGGCGATGCGGTCGACTGGGCGCGGGTGGAAGACCGCATCGCGATGAGCTGGCGCCTCGCCGCGCCGCCGCGCCTGCTCGCCCGGGTGGACGCCGCCGACTGACGGCGCCCTGCCCCGGCGGTGGCTCAGCCGACGAGTTCGTCGGCCTTGAAGAAATAGGCAATCTCGATCGCCGCGTTTTCGTCCGAGTCCGAGCCGTGGACCGAATTGGCCTCGATCGACTCGGCCAGTTCGCGGCGGATGGTGCCCGGTTCGGCATTGGCCGGGTTGGTCGCGCCCATGATGTCGCGGTTGCGCTTCACCGCGTCCTCACCCTCCAGCACCTGCACCACGACGGGGCCGGAGATCATGAAGCTGACGAGGTCGTTGAAGAAGGGGCGCTCCTTGTGCACCGCGTAGAAGCCCTCGGCCTGCTCGCGCGACATGCGGATGCGCTTGGACGCGACAACGCGCAGGCCGGCTTCCTCCAGCATCTTGGTGACGGCACCGGTCAGGTTGCGGCGGGTGGCATCGGGCTTGATGATCGAGAAGGTGCGGGTAACGGCCATCGCCGGGTAACTCCTGTGCAAGAAAAAGGGGAGGATTCGCCGCGCGGCCCTAGCCAGTTTCACGCGTGCCGACAAGGGCAGGTCGCCGGGTGAACCAGCCTTGCCAAGCCCAAAAGCCTCAACCCCATGCCTGAGCTGGCATTGACCGATTGATTTGATATCGTAACGAGTTGAACGACTTGAGCATGGCAAAAGGGGGAGAGTAATGCGCCGAATGATCGGACAGGCGATGAAGGCCTGCATGTTTGCGCTTGGTCTGGTGATGGCGGTCCACGCGCCGCCCACACGTGCTGGCGATGCCGGGCAGTCGGCGAAGCCCGCGCGCGTCCGGGCCAAGCCGCAGATCGTGCGCGGCCAGTTCGCCAACAACATCCAGCAATTCCCATGGCAGGTCAGCATGGGCTTCATCAGAGACTTTCCTGGCGGATCGACCTATTTCCACCTTTGTGGCGCATCGATCATTGCCCCGCGCGTCATTCTGACCGCTGCGCACTGCATGTACTGGGGGAAAGGTGCGCCCCGGGAAGGGCAACAGATGTTGCCAAGCGAAATCACGATCTTCAGCGGCAAGAGTACGTTGCCACCATCGGGCTTTGCGCGTTCCACGCTCGACTGGCGCTTCACCGAAGTCGACAGCATTGCGGTGCACGAGCAATTCACGCGGGAAGCGAACGGCGCCCTGCTGAACGACATCGCGTTGATCTTCACCAAGGACAGCTTCCCGCTGGTCAGCCTGCCGCTGAATGCCAGCGCGCCGGTTCAACTGGACAAGACCGGTACGTCGCTGGCCGGCGACCTTTTCATCGCCGGCTGGGGCTCGACGGCGTATAATGGCCCAAGCTCGGCCGCTCTGCTCTATACCACCATCAGGCAGCTTGCCGGTTGCTCCTTGGAGACGACCACCCGTTTCTGCACCGGGTTCGGCCCGAATAACTCCGCGCCCTGCGAAGGCGACAGCGGCGGCCCGCTTGTCGCCCAATATGTCGCGCCCGCCAATGGCGCACCCGCAACCGCGGTGCAGGTCGGCATCGATTCCACCGGCGCCAGCTGCGGTTCACCCACCGTGTTCACCCGCGTTTCGGCCTTTTCGTGGTGGATCGCGCAACAGCGGGCCGCCTTCTACCTGCGCGCGCGCAGCCTGTTCGACATAGTTCTGCCCAACGGCAAGACGCCAGGCCATGACGCCGATCTGCATACCCGCTGGGTGTTCAAGCAGCCGGTCGTGATTGGCCCGGGCGACCGGCAGATGGACCGATTTGGGGCATCGATTCAGGGGGCAGATGATATCGTTCTACCCTTTGACGGATGCTATTACGGCGGCGACGGCCCACGCGAACCCTTAAAGGTTGTCTGCCCCGCGCGCGCGCGCCGGCTGAACGAGACGGAATTGGCGGCCATCATCGGCTTTGCGGAAATTCTCGATCCCAGCGTCATAAAGGACAGGATCGATTGCATCGCGGGCGTGTATTTCTATGCACTGTGCAAGCGTTATCCGGAGAACATGTTCGTCAACGACCCGAACGTTCAATTCGACAATGCGCGATATTACATCGTGACCGAAGCGCCTCACGCCGGAAGTTCGCCCGCCATCTTTCAGGAGGTTACCCGGAGCAACCTGTAGCCCGGTCGCTGCGGGCGGGGTGATCCGCTAAGGCTTATCCCGCCTGTTCCCAGCCGCGTTCGCCCTGTTTCCAGTAGCGCCGCTCGACGCCTTCGGCATTGGCCAGCGCTTTCCAGGCGGCGCGGGCGGCGGTGATGACGCTGTCGTCGAACAGGTGGAAGGCGCGGTCGAAGCCCAGCGCCGCGTCGCGCCACTGGCCATCGGCGATCAGGATGTGGCGCGCGCCGTTGCCGGCCGCGCTGTCGCCGGCGATCAGCACCGGCTGCTCGGCATCGGCCGCGCCGCCGGCTTCGGCATGGGGCAGGAAGCTGGCGGGCGCATAGTCCCACAGCCGCGCATCGATTAGGGCGCGTTGCGCGGGGTCGGCGCTGACGATCAGCAGCCGCCCGCCACCCGCCACCACGCGCTCGGCCAGTTGCGGCACCACGCGCTCAACCGGCTGGCGCGTCAGGTGATAGAAATCGACCTGCATCGCCCCTCCGCCCTGGCGCGGCGCGCGCTCACCCCTCGAACTGGTCGGCGACCAGCCGGTCGAGCAGGCGCACGCCATAGCCGGTGGCGCCCTTGTCGTAAGTCGCGCCGGCCTTGTCGGCCCACACCATGCCGGCAATGTCCAGATGCGCCCAGCGCACGCCCTTGTCGACGAAGCGCTGCAGGAACTGCGCGGCGGTGATCGAGCCGGCGCCGCGCGGGCCGACATTCTTCATATCGGCGATCGGGCTGTCGATCAGCTTGTTATAGGCATCGGCCAGCGGGAAGCGCCACAGCAGGTCGCCGGTTGCCTTGCCGGCGGCGAGCAGCTGGTCGGCCAGGCCATCGTCATTGGCGAACAGCCCGCCATGTTCGCTGCCGAGCGAAATGATCATCGCCCCGGTCAGCGTTGCCAGATCGATGATCGTCTTCGGGCGGTGGTTGCGCTGAACCCAGGTCAGCGCGTCGCACAGCACCAGCCGGCCCTCGGCATCGGTGTTCAGGATTTCGATCGTCTGCCCCGACATCGACGTTACGATGTCGCCGGGGCGCTGGGCGTTGCCGTCGGGCATATTCTCCACCAGCCCGCACACACCGATCACGTTGGCGCGTGCCTTGCGGAGCGCCAGCGCCTTCATCGCGCCGGCCACCGCGCCGGCGCCGCCCATGTCCCACTTCATGTCTTCCATGCCCGGCCCGGGCTTCAGGCTGATGCCGCCGGTGTCGAAGGTGACGCCCTTGCCGACCAGCGCGAGGTCGGGGTCACCCGGCCCCTTGCCCTGCCATTTCAGCACCAGCAGCTGCGCCTCACGCACCGAGCCCTGGCTGACGCCGAGCAGCGCGCCCATGCCGAGCGCGGTCATCTCCGCCTCGCCCAGCACCTGAAGCTCCAGCCCCAGCCCCGCGACATCGGCACGCACCCGCGCGACGAAGCTTTCGGGGTAGATCACATTGGGCGGTTCGGAGACGAGCGAGCGGGTAAGCGCCACGCCGTCGGCCACGGCCTGCTGATGCGCCCAGGCGTCGGCCGCCCCTTCCGGCGCGGCGGCGAGCAGCATTTCGGACAGCGTCGGCTTCTGCTTTTCGGGCAGCTTGGTGCGATAGGTGTCGATCCGCCAGGCGCGCAGCCGGGCCGCGACCGCGAATCGGGCAACCGCCGCCGCAGAAGGAGCGCCGGGCAAGGCGGCCCAGTCGACCGCCACCGTCTTCGCCCCCGAGCAGAGCAGCTTCGCGGTCAGCGCGCCGCCTGCGCGCTCATAATCGCTTTCGCCGCCGGTGCCGACACCGATCAGCAGCAGCTGCACCACATGACCGCCATGGCTGACAAACGCCTCGGCAATGGTGCCAGCCTCGCCCTCGAATCGCGCGGCGCGCGCGGCGGACAGGATCAGCGTCTGCGCTGCCGTGTCGAGCGCGCCAAAGACCAGCCGGTCCAGCCCGTCCTTCTCCACCGGCATGGCCAGCAGCGTGGCGGTTTCGGGAACGGTCGGGGCGAAGCGGATATCCATGGTCAAGCCTTATCGTTGAGTCGGGCGCGCAGCGGCTCCTTTAAGACGAAGCGCGCCCGCGTCAAACCGGGCAGCGCCGCGATTGCCCCGGCCGGCAAGCGATGCGATAGGGCGGGAAAAGCGGCAAAAGCCGCACGGGCAACAAAGGGGTCGCTTTTTTCGTGAGGTTTCGTGCGCTCTTGGAGTCCTGCGCGACGCTGGCGGTGCTCGTCGCGCCGGCGCCGCTCTTGGCGCAAAGCCTGCAGGACCGGGCGAGCCTGCCTGCGCCGCCCGAGCCCGCCACGCCCGACCGGGCAGGTAATCCCGAGGACCCCGGCAGCGCCAGCGACACCGCACACCCGGTCAGCTTCAGCGCCGACGAAGTCGATTACGACACCGAAAAGGACATCATCGTCGCCACCGGCGATGTGCGCATGTATCGTGAGGGCAATCGGCTGCGCGCCGACCGGGTGGTGTGGAACCGCAATACCGGCCAGGTGGTGGCCAATGGCAATGTCGTTGTCATCAACCCCCGGGGCGACACCGCCTATGGCGACGAGATCACGCTCACGGACACGCTGAAGGACGGCGTGGTCGACAATATGCTGGTCGTGCTCGATCGCGGCGCCAGGCTGGCGGCCGAGCAGGGCCGGCGCGATGAAAGCGGCATCACGCTCACCAACGCGGCGTTCACGCCCTGCGCCGTGGTCGATTCCGGCAACTGCCCCAAGCAGCCGAGCTGGAAAATCTCGGCGGTGCGCATCTTCTACAACCCGGAAAAGAAGCGCGTCTATTACAAGGGCGCGCAGATCAGCGTGTTCGGCGTGGCGACCATTCCGCTGCCGGCCTTTTCCAACCCCGTCGGCAACGGCACCAATACCGGCCTGCTGGCCCCCGACATCCGCTTCGGCGTGGTCAACGGCTTTGAATATGCCCAGCCCTATTACATCTCGATCAGCGAGAATCGCGGGCTGAAGATCACGCCGCGCTTCTTCAGCCGGCTGCTGCCGATGGCGCAGGCGGAGTATACCGCGCTCACCAGCAGCGGCGCCTATCGCATTGCCGGCTATGCCACCGCGTCGGACCGCACCGATGCCGAACTGTTCGGCGAAGCGCCGCCGCGCACCGTAAACAACGTGTTCCGCGGCTATCTGGAAGGGTCCGGCCGCTTCATCCTGGGCGAGAACTGGAGCGCGAGCGGGTCGTTCCGCGTCGCCAGCGACCGCACCTTCCTGCGCCGCTACGACATTTCGCGCGACGACCTGTTGCGCAGCACGATGCGCGTCGACCGGATTGACACCGACAGCTATTTCGCGATCACCGGCTGGGCGGTGCAGACGCTGCGCATCAACGATCGCCAGGGGTTGCAGCCGGTGGCGCTGCCCGAAATCGATTATCGCCGCCGCTTCCGGGGCGTGCTGACCGGGGTGCTGGAGCTTCAGGCCAACACCATCGCCATTTCGCGCTCATCGGGCCAGGATACGCAGCGCGCCTTCGTCAGCGGCAAATGGGACATGCGGCGCGTGCTGCCCTGGGGCCAGGAACTGACGCTGACCGGCTATCTGCGCGGCGACCTTTACAACGCGGTGCAGACCGAGCTGACGACGGTTGCCAGCTATCGCGGCAACCGCGGCGTTACCGTGCGCGGCATTGCGGCCTTCGCCGTTGACGTGAAATGGCCGTTCATCGGCCGCGCTTTGGGTGGCGCGCTACGGGTTACGCCGCGCGCGCAGCTGGTCGCCTCACCCAAAATTGCAAACCTGCTCGTGCCCAACGAGGATTCGCGCGCGGTGGACCTGGAGGACTCGAACCTGTTCGCGCTCAACCGCTTCCCCGGTTATGACCGGTTCGGCGGCACAACGCGCTTCGTCTATGGCGTCGACTGGGGGCTGACGCTGCCGGACTTCACCATCACCGGCAATATCGGCCAAAGCTATCGCTTCAGCAGCCTGCCCGAATTCGTGCCGGTAGGAACCGGATTTTCTGACAGCCTGTCGGACATTGTCGGCCGCACCGAAATCCGCTTTCAGGACCTGCTCGCCGTGACCCACCGGTTCCGGCTGGACAAGGACAATTTCGGTTTCCGCCGCAACGAGCTGGACCTGACCGTCGGCACGCGCGGCAGCTATCTGCTGCTCGGCTATCTGCGGCTCAACCGCCAGATCACGCCGACGCTGGAGGATCTGCGCGACCGCGAGGAAGTGCGCGCCGGCGGCCGGTTGCAGATCACCCGCTTCTGGTCGGTGTTCGGATCGGGCGTGATCGACCTGACCACAAGGCGCGCCGACCCACGCTCGCTGACCGACGGATTTTCGCCCGTGCGGCACCGCGCCGGCGTTACCTATGAGGATGACTGTCTGCGCCTGGGCATCACCTGGCGGCGCGATTATCAGGATACCGGCGACGCGCGATCGGGCGATGCCTTCTTGTTGACGCTTTCCTTCAAGAACCTTGGCCGCTAAGACGCGGTTCAGCCGCGATCAGCCAGGATGCCTGTCGCCACCCCCTACTCAATCGCAAGCGGACGAGATTGATGAAGCTTTCCCCGATTCGCACTCTAGCCCTGATGGGTGCCGCGCTCGCTTTGTGCGGTGCCGCCCTCGCGCAGACGGTGCCCGACCAGTCGACACCGGAAAACCCGCTGAACATTCCCGCCAACCTGCAGGTATTCGGCAAGCGCGATCCCAATGTGCGCAAGCCCACCGCCATCGTGAACGACGCCGTCATCACCGGCACCGATGTCGAACACCGCATGGCGCTGATCATTGCCGCCAACGAGCTGAAGCTGAACGCGGAGGAGCGCGAGGCGCTGCGCGTGCAGATCCTGTCGCAGCTGGTCGATGAAACGCTGCAGTTGCAGGAAGCGCGCGCGGCCGACATCAAGATCAACCCGGCCGAGGTCGACAGCGGCTTCACCCGCGTCGCCGCCCGGTTCCAGCGACCGGTGGGCGAAATGCGCACCTATCTGCGCTCGATCGGCTCGTCGGAACGCAGCCTCCGCCGCCAGATCGAGGCCGAAATCTCCTGGCGCCGGTTCCTGCAGCGGCGGATGGTGCCGGTGAACATCAGCGACGCCGAGGTGCAGTCGATCCTGAAGCGGCTGGAAACGCAAAAGGGCACGTCCGAATTCCACATCAAGGAAATCTATCTGACGGCAACGCCCGAGCGCGAGCAGCAGGTGCTGAGCGAGGCACGCGCGCTGATGGAGGAAATCAAGACCGGCAAGCGCCGGTTCGAGGATATTGCGCTCGCCCGGTCGGAAGCCTCCACGCGCGGCGTCGGCGGCGATCTGGGCTGGGTGAAGCCGGGCACGCTGCCCGAGGGCCTTGCCCAGGCCGCATCGGAAATGGAGCCCAACCAGCTGGCCGGCCCGATCGAGGTGCCGGGCGGCTATTCGCTGATCTATCTGGTCGACAAGCGCCAGCTGATGATGGCCGATATACGCGACACCAAGCTGAACCTGCGCCAGCTGTCGATCGCCTTCCCGCCGGACATTACCGAGGCGGAGGCGTCGAACCGGGTCGCTGCCTTCTCCAAGGCGATCCAGCAGATCAAGGGCTGTGGCGACAGCGCCAAGGTGGCCAGTGCGCTGGGCGCCGAAGTGGTGGACAATGCCTCCATCCGCGTGCGCGACCTGCCCCCGCAGCTGCAGAATATCCTGCTGAAGATGCAGGTGGGCGAGTCGACCCCACCCTTCGGCTCAAAGGCTGAAGGGGTGCGCACGCTCATCATGTGCGGCCGCGACGAACCGACCGCGGGCGGCCTGCCCAGCGCCGAGCAGATCCGCAATTCGGTGGAGGATCAGGCGATGAACCTGCGCGCCGACCACAAGCTGCGCGACCTGCGGCGCGATGCCGTGATCGAATATCGCTGATTGCGCCGCCCCCCACCCAACGATAGCCTGAGGGCACCATGATCGAGCCGGTCGCCATATCGATGGGAGACCCGGCAGGGATCGGGCCGGAGGTGATCGCCAAGGCCTGGGCCGCGCGCGACACGGCCCGCCTGCCGGCCTTTTTCGCGGTGGGGGACCCGCGCGCGATCGAGCGGGTGTGGGACGGGCCCGTCGCGCTGATCGACGCGCCGGCACAGGCGGCCACGCTGTGCGGCACCGCGCTGCCGGTGCTCAACGTCCACGACGCGGGCGATATCATGCCCGGCACGCCCGATGTCGATGGCGCACGCTGCGCGCTGCAATCGCTGGAAATGGCCGTGGGGCTGGTGCGATCGGGCGCGGCCGGCGCGCTGGTGACGGGGCCGATTTCCAAGGCGCAGCTTTACCAGATCGGCTTCACCGACCCGGGCCAGACCGAATTCGTTGCCGAACGCTGCGGCATTGCGCGCGAAAATGCGATCATGATGCTGGCCGGGCCGGATCTGCGCGTGGTGCCGATGACCACCCATGTGCCGCTGGCAGAGGTTTCCGCGTTGCTGACGGTGGAGCTGATCGTCGCGCGCGGCCGCGCCACCGCCCGGGGCCTGACCCGGAATTTCGGCATCGAGGCGCCCCGCCTGACCTTTGCCGGGTTCAATCCCCATGCCGGCGAACAGGGGATGATCGGGCGCGAAGAAATCGAGCTGATCATCCCGGCGATGGAAATTCTGCTGAGCGAGGGGATCGACACGACCGGGCCGTTCGCCGCCGACACGCTGTTCCACCCCCGCGCCCGCACCCGGTATGACGCGGCGCTGTGCTGCTATCACGATCAGGCGCTGATCCCGATCAAGACGCTCTACTTCGACGAGGGCGTGAACATCACGCTGGGCCTGCCGATCGTGCGCACGTCGCCCGACCATGGCACCGCCTTCGACATCGCCGGCAAGGGGCTGGCCCATCCCGGCGCGATGATCGCCGCGATCCGCATGGCGGCGGACGCGGCCGAACACCGGCTGACGAGCGGATTATGACCGCGCTGCCGCCGCTGCGCGAGGTGATCGCGCGGCATGGCCTGGTGGCGAGCAAGGCGCTGGGCCAGAATTTCCTGTTCGACGGCCAGCTGCTGGCGCGCATTGCCGCCATTCCCG
>NZ_JAIESM010000082.1 GCF_019746015.1 Sphingomonas sp.
GCGGGCCGCGTCAAGCAGCGCGCGCAGCGTCTTGCGGCCGCGATCGGTGCGGGGCGTGCGGTCCTGTGGCGCGCGTGCATCAGCCTGGGCGATTTCGTTCATGGCGGCCATCATACCGAAGTTGAAAGTCGGTTCAACTTTCAGTATTGACGGGTCCATCATCCGCGCGGCCCAGCAGAGGACCCGGCGCGGCGCATGGAGGGGATATGATCGACCGTCGTTATGCTGTTCGGGCCGCGCTGCTGGCTGGGGCCACGCTGTTTGCCGCGCCCGCCTTTGCCGAAAGCGCGCCCGCCGCGCCCCCCGTTCCGGCGCAGGCCGACCAGGCCGATCGCCCCTCTGCCGAGCCCGACAATGACATCGTCGTGGTCGCCCGCCGGCGTGAGGAGCGGCTGCTCGACGTGCCGATTGCCGTCACCGCGCTGCAGGCCAGCGACATCGCCAAGCTGCAGGCGATCGACCTGTCCGGGCTGCAGGGCGCGGTGCCCAACGTCAATCTGGTGCAGGGCCGCGGATCGACCACCAGCGCCAATTTCTTCATCCGCGGCGTCGGCCAGCCCGACGCGCTGCAAACCTTCGATCCGGCGGTCGGCGTCTATGTCGACGGCGTCTATCTCAGCCGCATCCAGGGCGCGCTGCTGAACTTGTTCGACGTGCAGCGGGTGGAAGTGCTGCGCGGGCCGCAGGGCACGCTCTATGGCAAGAACACCATTGGCGGCGCGGTGAACATCGTCTCCCGCAAGCCCGATTTCAACAAGGTGGTGGGCGCGGCCGAGGTGAATTACGGCGCCTATAATCAGGTGCTGCTGAACGGCTATGTCAGCGCGCCGATCATCACCGACAAGCTCGCCATCTCGCTGGCCGGCACCTATGACCGGCGCGACGGGCTGGTCACCGATCCGCTGACCGGGCGCCGCTTCAACGACCGCAATCTGTGGGCGATGCGCGGCATCGTGCATTACAAGCCGCTGGACGGCGTCGAGTTCATCCTGTCGGGCGACTATACCCGCCAGCGCAACGCGCTGCAGCTGGGCTATCCCACCGCGCCGCTGCTGCAGACCAGCCTGTTCCCGGCCGGCGCGCGCACTTTGGTGCCGGCGGAACCCTATGGCCCCTATAACTTCCGCGCATCGACCGGCATGCGCCCCGGTCAGGGCCAGGCGCTCGACCATTGGGGCGTCAACCTCACTGCCAATATCGACATCACCGACCGGCTCCAGCTCACCTCGATCACCGGTTATCGCAAGCTCGATGCGAATTTCTTCATCGATATCGACGCCAGCCAGTTCCAGCTGGGCGACGTGTTTGTCGGCATCAACCAGAAGCAGTTCAGCCAGGAAATCCAGTTCAAATATACCAGCGAGAAGCTGAAGGCGCTGCTCGGCTTCTATTTCCTCAATGAGGATGTCGGCTCGAACCAGACCGCGTTCGGCAACGACATTTTCACCTTCCTCGGCGCCCCGGTCACCTTCACGCGGCCGATCGCCGATTTCCAGAACACCAAAAGCTATGCGGTGTTCGGGCAGGTGACCTATGATTTCACGCCCAAATTCTCGTTCACGGCCGGGCTGCGCTATACCTATGAGGAAAAGGGCTATAGCCGCGTCACCACCACTCAGTCGTCGTTCGCGGGGCTGAACAACCTGACCTTCCGCTTCCCGGACAATCTGCCCGCGCCCTTCAACACGCAGAATCTGGCGACCTTCGACGCACTGACGCCCACCTTCACGCTCAGCTACAAGCCTGACCGCGACACCCTGTTCTATGCCAGCGTCAGCCGGGGCTTCAAATCGGGCGGTTTCAACGGCCGCGCCAACAGCGTCAACGATCTGACCTTGGTGGTGGGCGGCCAGCCGACCATCGTGAACCGGTTCGAGCCGGAAACGGTGTGGACCTATGAAACCGGCGCGAAGGCAGTGCTTGCCGGCGGGCTGATCCGGCTGTCGGCGGCCGCCTTCTACAGCGATTACCGCAATTTCCAGGCGCGCGTCGGCGGCGGCACGATTGGCGCGGCGAATACCGGCGTGTTCCCGGTGATCAACGCCGGGCGGCTGCGCATCTGGGGCATCGAGCTGGAAGCAGTGGTGAAGCCCAGCCGCTATTTCACCCTGACCGGCTCGTTCGGCTATCTCGACGCGCGCTATCTGGAATTCAACGATGGCCGGCGGGTGCCGCCGCAGCCCTTCTCGTGCAACCCGACCGGCCAGGCGATCACCTGCCGCCCGGCCTTTGCGCCGCCGATTTCGGGGCGGCTGGCGGGCGACTATGTCGTGCCGCTGGGCAGCAACGCGCTGACCTTCGGGCTGGAAGGCCGCTTCATCGACAAGCATTTCCTGTCGGTGGACAACCGGCCGGGCCTGACCGAGCCCGGCTATGCGCTGGGCAATGCCTATGTTCAGCTCGACCTGGCCGAGAAGAAATATTATTTCCGCGCGGGCGTGCGCAACTTCACCGATGTGCGCTATCGCACCGACGGGCAGGAATTTTCGAGCGTGGCCAACATCCAGACCGTCTATTTCGGCGATCCGCGCACCTGGACGCTGACGGCGGGATTGCGTTTCTAGAGCTGGTTTCAGCTTTGCTGAAGCGGCACCAGCCCGCTCCCCCACCCGGCCACCCACGAGTGTATCCTGATGGGTGGCCGGGTGGGGGAGCGGGCCGGCACCGCCGCCGCTTCTGCGAAGCTGAAGTCGAACCAAAACAAGGGGAACGCCCATGACCGGGGTCGTCACGATCTTCTGTGCCGTCCCCGACCGTGTCTCGGCAGCGGAAATGGCGCGCGGACTGGTCGAGGCGCGGCTGGCGGCCTGTGTGCAGGCGCTGCCGGTCGACAGCTGGTATCGCTGGGAGGGCAAGGTCGAAGCGGCGGCCGAGCAGCTGCTGCTGATCAAGACCATGCGGGACCGGGCCGATGCGGCAATGGCGTGGCTGGCCGCGCATCATGGCTATGACGTGCCCGAAATCGTGATGCTCCCCGTTGATGCCGGCCTGCCCGCCTATCTCGACTGGGTGAAAGCGTCGGTCAGTCCTGATTGATGGCCGGCCGCCACTCCCCTCCCGCTTGAGGGAGGGGCCGGGGGTGGGCACTCATGCCTCTCATCAAGTGGGCCGATCGCGCGTGAGCACGCGTTTCGCCCACCCCAAACCCCTCCCGCAGGCGGGAGGGGCTTATCGCGCCATTACCACACCCCAAACTCAGCGTTCGCGCGTCGCGGCGAAGCGCACCTGCGGGTAGCGCTCGCTCACATAGCCCACTTCCCAGGTCGATTTGGCGAGGAACACCGGGTTGCCGTCGCGGTCCTTGGCCATGGCGCCGCGGTTCAGGTCGACAAATGCCTTCAGCTCGGCCGGGTCCGCCGCCGATACCCAGCGCGCGGTGTCGAACGGGGCGGCTTCCAGCCCGGCATCGACCTTGTATTCGGCATCGAGCCGGCTGAGCAGCACGTCCAGCTGCAGCTGGCCGACCACGCCGATGATCCAGTTGGAGCCGATTTCGGGATAGAAGACCTGCGTCACGCCTTCCTCGGCCATGTCGTCCAGCGCCTTGCGCAGCTGCTTGGTCTTGGTCGGGTCCTTGAGCGCCACCCGGCGCAGGATTTCGGGCGCGAAATTGGGCAGGCCGGTGAAGCGGACATCGGCTTTTTCCGACAGCGTGTCGCCCACGCGCAGCGTGCCGTGGTTGGGAATGCCGATGATGTCGCCGGGATAGGCCTCGTCCGCCAGCTCGCGGTTCTGCGCGAAGAACAGGATCGGCGAGTGGATCGCGATCGGCTTGCCATGGCCGGTGGGGGTCAGCTTCATGCCCCGCCGGAACACGCCCGAGCACAGCCGCATGAAGGCAATGCGGTCGCGGTGCTGCGGGTCCATGTTCGCCTGCACCTTGAAGATGAAGCCGGTCACCTGCGCGCCTTCGGGCGTTACCGGCGCGGGTTCGGCCGGCTGGGCGCGGGGGCCGGGGGCATGGGTGGCGAGCGCCTCGATCAGCTCGGCCACGCCGAAATCCTTCAGCGCCGAGCCGAAATAAACGGGCGTCAGGTCGCCGGCGCGGTACGCCGTCTCGTCAAACGGGACATAGCCGGCCTGCGCCAGTTCGACCGCCTCGGCCGCCTCTGCCGGCAGCGCCGGTGCCGCCTCGCGCCTGCCCAGAAAGGCGCGGCTGTCGCCCTCGGGCCGGGCAATGCTGCCGCTGGCAAGGTCCAGCACCCCTTCAAAGGTGCCGCCCATGCCGACCGGCCAGTTCATCGGGCACACGTCGAGCGCGAGGCTGTCGGCAATTTCGTCGAGAAGCGCGAACGGGTCGCGCCCCTCGCGGTCCACCTTGTTGACGAAGGTGATGATCGGCACCGAGCGCAGCCGGCACACCTCGAACAATTTGCGCGTCTGCGGCTCGATGCCCTTGGCCGCATCGATCACCATCACCGCCGAATCGACGGCGGTCAGCGTGCGATAGGTGTCTTCGGAGAAATCCTCGTGCCCGGGCGTGTCGAGCAGGTTGAAGGTGATGCCGTCCTTCTCGAACGTCATCACCGAACTGGTGACGGAAATGCCGCGCTGCTGCTCGATCTTCATCCAGTCGCTGCGCGCGCGCCGGTTCTGGCCCCGCGCCTTCACCTGGCCGGCCAGATGGATCGCGCCGCCGGCGACCAGCAGCTTTTCGGTCAGCGTGGTCTTGCCCGCGTCGGGGTGGGAGATAATGGCGAAGGTGCGGCGCGGCGAAGTCATCGCGGTGCCCTAGCCAATTTCGCCGCCGAGTCGAGGGTGTCCGAGTTAAATTGGAAATGCGCTTTGCGCGCATTTCGGCGGCACCGGCCCGGCCTCCCACCCCGCCTCCCATCGGCAGTATCGTGTGGGGGGCGGGGTGGGGGAGTGGGCCGCAACCGCCCAAAAAAGCTCTCAGCGCGTCAGCGTGATCGTCATCACGCTTGCCCAGCGCGCGCCGGGCGCGAGCGTTACGATGCCGGGCTTCACCGCAAAGTCGCCGGCAAAATCCTCCGGGTCGGCAATGCCGTGCCAGGGCTCGACGCAGACATAGCGCGCGCCGGGCTTGGTCCACACCCCCAGGCGTGGCCCGTCCCAGCCGATGTCGAGCCAGGGGCCCTCCGCCGGGCCATAGCGCAGCGCCCGGCTGGCGACCGGATCCCACACCAGCGCATCATCGGTGAACAGCGCATCGGCCAGCGGCAGCACGGCCCCGTCGACCGGGTTCGGCGCTGGGCGTGGCGTGCTGTATCCCGCCGGCGTGATGCGCTTCATCGGCCCGTCCTCGGCCATGGCAAAGGCCAGCCGGTGCGCCGCCCGCGCGGCGCCATAGGGCAGCGGCCAGGCAAAGGCCGGGTGCCAGCCCAGGCTCATCGGCAGCGGTGTCCCGGCGGGGTTGGTGACGGTCGCCGTCATGGTCAGCGTGGCGCCCGCCAGCGCAAAGTCGAGATCGAGCGCGAAGGCGAACGGGTAATGCACCCGCGTTGCCTCGCTGTCGGTCAGGCGGAACCGCGCGGCCGCCGCGCCGGCTTCCACCAGCGCGAACGGCATCGCCCGCGCAAAGCCGTGCTTGGGCATGGGGTGGGGCACGCCGTCCACCACGATCCGGTCGTCGCGCACGCGGCCGACCACGGGGAACAGGATCGGCGCGCGCCCGGTCCAGAAAGCGGGGTCGGCGTCCGTCATCAGCTCGCGCCCCTCGCCATCGGTCAGCGAGGACAGCTCGGCGCCAAGCGGGTTGATCGCGGCGGACAGGGTGCCGGAGGAAATGCGGATCATGCCGGTGCCTGAACGCAGATCAGATAGCCATCGGGGTCGGTCAGCGTCAGCTGGCGCATGCCGTGCGGCGTCGCGGCCGGCGGATCGAGCTTCATCCCGCGCGCCGCCAGCCCGGCATGGAACGCGTCAATGTCCGAACAGCCCAGATACAGGCAGACATCGCCATGCCCGGCCCAGCGCGCGCCATCCACCGCCGCCGGTCGCTCGTTCGAATCATAGGCGGTGTTCAGCATCACCGACACATCGTCGCGCCTCAGCCACATCCAGTGGCTGAAGCGTCCCTCCGCGGTTTCCACCTCGGGCGCGGCATGGTGGACGGCAAAACCCAGCAGATCGATGTAGAAGGCGCGCGCCGCGACCATGTCGAACACCTGGAGCAGCGGGACCAGCCCGGTCAGGCGCGCGCCCTCAGCCACGCAAGGACGCGCCCAGCTTGGCGGCGGCGGCCACCACCTTGTCGGCAATCTGCTTCAGCTCGGCCTCGGTAAAGCTCTTCTCGCCGGGCTGGAGCGTGACCTCCACCGCCATTGAGCGCTGGCCGTCGCGCTCGAACAGGTCGAACAGCCGTGCCGAGGTGATCGCCGCCTTGTCCGCCCCCTTCACCGCGCGGACCAGCGCATCGGCCGCCAGCCCCTCAGGCACCAGGAAGGCGAAGTCGCGCGTCACCGCCTGCAGCGCGGGCGGCGCATAGGGCGCGCGCATGAAGCCGGCGGTGCGGCGGGCGGGCACCGCATCCAGATACAGCTCGGCGGCGGCCACCGGGCCGTCGAGATCGAACGCCTTCAGGGTCAGCGGGTGGAGCATGCCGAAGGTCGCCAGCACCGTTTTGGGCCCCAGCCGCAGCGTGCCGGACTGGCCCGGGTGCCACGCCTCGCCTGCCTCCCCCATCACCTGCAGATTGTCGACCGGCGCGCCGGCTTCGGCCAGCAGCGCCAGCGCCAGTGCCTTGGCATCGAACGCGTCATGGGCCACTGCGCGGCCCGCCTGCCAGCTGCGCGCGCGGCGGGTGCCGGCCAGCACCAGGCCCAGCGTCGCGCGCTCGCCCTCGGCCAGATAGCGCCGGCCGATCTCGAACAGCGGCACACCGTCGGCGCCGCGCTTCATGTTGCGCGCGGCCGCCGCCAGCAGGCCGGGCAGCAGCGACGGGCGCATCACCTTCATGTCCTCGCTGATCGGGTTGGCCAGCGTCCAGGCGCCGCCGCCGAAGATCGCCGCCTCGCGCTCTGGCAGGAAGCTCCACGTCACCGCTTCATACAGCCCGCGTGCGGCGGCCGCGCGGCGCACCCGGCGTTCCTGCTTCTGTGCCAGCGTCGCGGTGGGCCGCGCCACGCCCGCCGCGCGCGGCAGCGGGGTGGAGGGTACCTGATCGATGCCATGGATGCGGATCACTTCCTCGACCAGGTCGGCCGGCCCGTCGACATCGCGGCGCCAGCTCGGCACGCCCACCTGCCACGCGTCGGATACGGCAAAGCCCAGCCCTTCCAGAATGGCGCGCTGGCGCTCGGCCGGCACGGCGACCCCGCCCAGCGTCTCCGCGCGCGCCGGATCATAGGCGATGCTGCGTCGCTCGACGGGCGGGGTGCCGGCGCGGGTGATGCCGCTGGGCGTGCCGCCGCAATGCTCGGTCACCAGCCAGGTGGCGATCGCCAGCCCCTCGTCCAGAAAGGCCGGGTCCACGCCGCGCTCGAACCGCTGGCGCGCGTCGCTGGTCAGCATCAGCTTCTGGCCGGTACGCGCGATATGCTCGGGGTCGAAATAGGCGCATTCGATCAGCACGTCGGTGGTGCTGTCGGAACAGCCCGAATGCTCGCCGCCCATGATGCCGCCGATATCGTGCACGTCCCTGTCATCGGCGATGACGGTCATCGTCTCGTCGAGCGCATAGGTCTTGCCGTTCAGCGCCAGCACGGTCTCGCCCGCGCGCGCGCGCCGCGCGACGAGCGCACCGGTCAGCTTGGCCCGGTCATAGACGTGGAGCGGCCGGCCCAGATCGATCATCACGAAATTGGTGATGTCGACCAGCGCCGAAATCGGCTTCTGGCCAATTGCTGTGAGCTTGCGCTGCATCCACTCCGGCGCCGCGCGGTTGGTGACGCCGGTGACCGCCTGCGCGAAAAAAGCCGGGCAGCCTTCCGCGTCGTCGGTGCGCACGTCCGGCCCCGGGCCGGCCGGGGCGGTGGGCGCCGCGCCCATGCGATAGACATCGGCCAGCGCGCGCAACCGCCCGAGCCCAGCCGCTGCCAGATCGCGGGCAATGCCGCGCACGCCCATGCAGTCCTGCTTGTTGGGCGTGACAGACACCTCGATCACCGGATCGTCGAGCCCGGCAAAGGCGGGAAAGGGCGTGCCGACCGGCGCATCCGCTGGCAGTTCGATGATGCCGTCATGCCCCTCGCCGATTTCCAGCTCGCGCGCGGAACACATCATGCCGTTCGATTCTACACCCCGGATCGCCGCGACCTTCAGCGCAAAGCCGCTGCCCGGCACCCACGCGCCCGGCGGGCCGAACACGCCGACCAGCCCGGCACGCGCATTGGGCGCGCCGCACACCACCTGGACCGGGCCGTCGCCGGCATCGACCATCAGCACCTGCAGCTTGTCGGCCTGGGGGTGACGCTCGGCAGACACCACCCGCGCGACGCGGAACGCCGCCAGCGCGGCACCGGGATTGTCGACCCCTTCCACCTCGAGGCCGATGCGCGTCAGAGTATCCACGACACTGTCTAGTTCAGCGTCGGTTTCCAGATGCTCCTTGAGCCAGGACAGGGTGAACTTCATGCGCCCACTCCCCCCGACAGCGTCGGCACGTCGAGCACGCCAAAGCCATAATGCCTCAACCAGCGGATATCGCCGTCGAAAAACGCGCGCAGATCGTCCATCCCGTATTTCAGCATCGCCAGCCGGTCGATCCCGCAGCCAAAGGCAAAGCCCTGCCACTGGTCGGGGTCATAGCCGCCGGCCGCGATCACCTTCCGGTGCACCATGCCGCTGCCCAGCACTTCCATCCAGCGGTCGCTGCCGCCAATCACCCGCTTGCCGTTCTGCACGCTGTAACCGACGTCGATCTCGACCGACGGCTCGGTGAAGGGGAAATAGCTCGGGCGCAGCCGCAGCACGATATCGTCACGCTCGAAATAGGCCTTCAGGAAGGTCTCCAGCGTCCATTTCAGATGGCCAAGCGTAATGCCCTTGTCGATGACCAGCCCCTCGACCTGGTGGAACATCGGCGTGTGGGTGGCATCGCTGTCCGACCGATAGGTGCGGCCCGGCGCGATGATGTAGACGGGCTTGTCGCCACCGGCGGCCTGCATCGCGCGGATCTGCACCGGGCTGGTGTGGGTACGCAGGACCATCGGCTTCTCATGCTCGCCCGCGAGGTAGAAGGTATCATGCATCGCCCGCGCCGGGTGCGTCTCCGGAATGTTGAGCGCGGTGAAGTTGTACCAGTCGGTCTCGATCTCCGGACCCGTCGCCACCGCAAAGCCCAGATCGGCGAAGATTTCCGCCAGCTCGTCCATCACCTGGCTCACCGGGTGGATGGTACCGAACACCTGCGGCTCGGCCGGCAGCGTCATGTCGAGCGTCTCGGTCGCCAGCCGGGCGTCGAGCGCGGCGCGTTCCAGCACCGCCTTGCGGCTGGCGAGCGCGTCGCTCACCCCCTCGCGCAGGGCATGGATGCGCGGCCCCTCGGCCAGCCGCTGTTCCGGCGTCATCGCGCCCAAGGTTTTCAGCAGCTGGGTGATCTGGCCCGATTTGCCGAGCGCGGCAACGCGGATCGCCTCCAGCGCGTCGGGGCTGGTCGCCGCCGCAATCTGGGCGAGGAGGTCGGCCTTCAGGGTTTCTGGTTCGGTCATGGTGGTTTCGCCTTGGCGAGGAGGTTTGACTTGCGCCAGCCCCAAAAAGCAAGGGGCGCCGCCGGCATCCCGGCAGCGCCCCTATTTTTCGTCGCGCAGGTGCCTTGTCAGGCGGCCTGGGGCAATGCCGCCTTCGCCTGTGCGACGATGGCGGTAAAGGCTTCGCCCTCGTGCATCGCGATGTCAGCCAGCACCTTCCGGTCGAGTTCGATGCCGGCGAGCTTCAGCCCGTGCATGAACTGCGAATAGGTCAGGCCCTCGGCGCGGACACCGGCGTTGATGCGCTGGATCCACAGCGCCCGGAACGAGCGCTTCTTAACCTTGCGGTCGCGATAGGCATATTGCCCGGCCTTTTCGACGGCCTGGCGGGCAATGCGGATGGTGTTCTTGCGGCGGCCATAATAGCCCTTCGCCGATTCCAGAATCCGCTTGTGCTTGGCGCGGGTGGTTACACCCCGTTTGACGCGTGCCATGGTTCAGCGGCTCCCTCAGTTAAGCCCGTAAGGCGCCCAGGCCTTCACGGTCTTGGTATCGGCATCCGACAGCACGCTGGTGCCGCGGTTCTGGCGGATATATTTGGCATTGTGGCTGATCAGCCGGTGGCGCTTGCCGGCGACGCCGTGCTTGATCTTGCCGGTCGCGGTGAGCTTGAAGCGCTTCTTCACACCGCTCTTGGTCTTGAGCTTGGGCATTTTCGTCTCCTCAATTTGCCGACGATTCCGAACAGCCACGGCAGCCCATTCCTGGCCGGACCATTCATCGCGTATCGCGGAAAGGCGAGGCGCTTAGTCCAAAGCGCGGACAAAGGCAATGCGATTCGGCGCGGCCGGCCGTCGCCGCTCAATGCCCCCGGCAGGCCAGCGCCTCGACAATGTCGTCGATCCGTGCCGGGTCGCCCGCCGCAATCACTTCGCCGCGGCTGTTTTCGGTCAGCGGATCGCCCGCCCAGTCGCACAGCCGGCCGCCCGCGCCCTCCACCACCGGCACCAGTGCGGCAAAGTCGTGCAGCTTCAGCCCGGCCTCGACCACGATGTCGAGATGCCCGCTCGCCACCGTGCCATAATTATAGCAATCGCCGCCCAGCAGGGTGGAGCGCACCTGCCCGTCCAGATGTTCAAAGGCGTGGAGCTGATGATCGTCGAACAAGGCGGGCGAGGTGGTGGCAAGCAGTGCTTCGGCAAGCGCCGGGCAGGGCCGGGTTTCGGCAGGCGTGCCATTGAACAGCGTGGTCCGGCCGGTGACGCCCAGCCAGCGCTCCTTCAGGATCGGCTGGTCGATCACCCCCAGCATCGGCCACCCTTCCACCACCAGCGCAATCAGCGTGCCGAAGATCGGCCGCCCGGCAATGAAGGCGCGAGTGCCGTCGATCGGGTCGAGCACCCAGGCGCGGCCCGAGCGGCCGGGCCGGGTGCCATATTCCTCGCCGATGATCGCGTCGTCGGGAAAGCGCGCCTCGATCAGCCGGCGCATGGCGGCCTCGGCCTCGCGGTCGGCGAGCGTCACCGGCGACTGGTCGCTTTTCGTCTCCAGCCCATGGGCGTTGCGGAAATAGGGGCGGATCACCGCGCCGGCGGCATCGGCCAGCGCCTGGGCAAGGGTGATTTCGGCATCGGTCAGGCGGGTCATGCCCGTCGCCTAGCGCAGCCGCCGGGGCGCCGCCAGCCTCGCTTGTGTCACAATAGCCTGCAAGTCTGTGGCATGCGCCTGTTCCCCCGCCCGATCGCTCTGGTGCCGCTCGCGCTTGCCGCCGCCGTCGCCAGCCCTGCCGCTGCCCAGCTGCGCCCGCTGGTCTCACCGCCCGCCAGCCGGGCAGAGGCGGCACGCGATGGCGTGGAGGTGTTTCTGGTGAACGAGGGCAGCAACGCCGCGCCCGCCACCCCGCCCGACCGGATCGAGACAATCGCGCAGGATGGCACGCCGGTTGCGCTGGTGCCGGATGCAGCGGCGGACCGGGCACCGGTCGCGGCCGGCGGGTTCGTGAAGCTGCGCTACCGCCTGGCCCCGGCTGGGCAGCAGGCACCGGCGCTGGCTGCGACCGCCGCGCCCCCCGCCCGGGAGGAGGAGGCCAGCGTCACCGATTCGCGCGGGGTCTCCAGCGGCTTTTTCAGCCGCATCCGCGCCTATGAACCGACCTATTTCGCGCTGGGTGATCGCGCGGCGGGGCTGAAGCTGCAGGGGAGCTTTGCGGTGCGGCCCTTTGCCGCCGGCCTGCTGAAGGACCTGAACGTCGCCTATACCCAGACCGCCTTCTGGCGGGTCTATGACGATTCGGCCCCGATCGAGAGCAACATCTATCGGCCCGAAATCTTCTTCGAGCGGGGCGTGGCCGAGGGGCTTCGTGTGGCGGTGGGCTATCGCCACGATTCAAACGGCGGCGGACGCGCCGATTCCTATGACCTCAACCGCTTCTTCATCCGCGCCAATCAGCGGTTCAATCTCGGCGGGCGATGGGAGCTGAACGTCGCGCCGGAAGCGTGGATCTTCTTTGGCGGGCGCGCGCTGGCGCAGGATGTCGACCGCTTCTGGGGCTATGGTGGAATCAACGCCTCGCTTTATCAGCGCGACGGGTGGAAGTTCGCGTTCAATGGGCGCGGCAACCCGGCAACCGGGCGGGGGGCGGCGGAAATGTTCATCTCCTACCCGCTCAAGCGGCTGGCGGGCGATGCCGGCGTCTATCTGTTCGTTCAGGGCTTTACCGGCTTTGGCGAGCAATTGCCGCGCTACAACCAGGTCGAAAACCGGCTGCGCGCGGGGATTGCGTTCACGCGCTAGGGGCTATCTCCACCGCGTCGCGCGGCCTATGGTGCGGGGTGCCGCCTAGATGGAGATTGACCGATGCGCCTCGTTCCTGCCGCCCTGCTGTCGCTGCTCGCCGCAACGCCCGCGCTTGCCGCGCTCGCGCCGGGGGCCGCCGCGCCCGATTTCACCACGCGCGGGGCAACCGCCGGCAAGATTTCCGACGTCAATCTCGCCAAGCTGCTGAAGAAGGGGCCGGTGGTGCTCTATTTCTTCCCGGCCGCCTTCACGCCCGGCTGCTCGGCGGAGGCGCGCGCTTTCGCTGAGGCGATCCCGGCGTTCAAAAAGGCTGGCGCCACGGTGATCGGCATGTCGGCAGACCCGGTCGACGTGCTCGCCGATTTCTCGAAAAAGGATTGCGCCGGCCAGTTCATGGTGGCCAGCGCCGGCCCGGCGGTGATTGCCGGCTATGACGTGGCGCTCAGCCGGGCGGCACCGCGCGTGATGACGACGCGCACCAGCTATGTCATCTCGCCCGCCGGCAAGATCGTCTATGTTCACAATGACATGAACTATGCCGACCATGTCCGCAACACGCTTGACGCGGTAAAGCGTCTGGCCTCACCAAAGGGCTGACGCCCGCGTTGCACCCCGTCCCAGGATCACAACAACCCAATTTTAGGAAACGGGTTGTAGAGAAGATCGTCGAATCGATCACCGACTATCGTAGAAATACGGGAAGGGCGAAAGGGACGACGCAGACGCGATGGGACGGGGCAAGGTGCAAGCACTCGAACGCGGTGATGCGTGCGGATCATTGTTCGCCAGAATTGGCGACTTCATGGCGCGCAACCATCTCACGCCAGAGCCACCCAATTATGAATTCGCCTATCGCGTTTGCCAGAACCCCGAAGGGCCGCTGGCAAAGGCGGTGTCGGCCATCACCGATGGCGGCTTCCGGCTGACCGCGAAGGACATTGATTCGCTGGGCGGTGACGTGGCCAATGCGCCGGTCGCCGAACAGGCAAGCGCAGTGGCGCAAGGGCTGGTCGCGCAGACCCAGATGCAGGTCGAGGGCTTTGCCGACCTGGTGGCCGCGATGCGCGCCGACACGCAGAGCTTCGGTCGCAACCTGGCCGCCAGTGCCGACGCCATCCGCGCCAGCAACAGCGATGCCAGCGACGTGCTGCGGCTGACCCATGCGATGCTCGACCGTGTCCAGTCCGCCGAGAGCCAGTTGGAAGCGGCGACGCGCGAAGCCAGCGATCTGCGCAAGAAGCTGGAGGAAGCGCGCGACAATGCGCGGCGCGACCCGCTGACTGACCTGCCCAACCGGCGCGTGTTCGAGGAAAGCTTTGCCGAGCGCGCGGCGCGGGGCGAAGCTCTGTGCCTGGCAGTGTGCGACATCGATCATTTCAAGCGCGTCAACGACGGTTTCGGCCACGCAGTTGGCGACCGGGTGCTGAAGGCGGTGGGGTCTGCGCTCGCCGAACAGTGCGAAGGCCATCTTGTCGCGCGTTATGGAGGCGAGGAATTCGTCATCCTGTTTTCGGGTTTGGAACTGGCCGAAGCGCGCCGCAAGCTCGACGCGGCGCGTGTGCTGGTTGCCGGCAAGCGCTATCGCCTGCGCGAAACCGATGCGCCGCTGGGTGAAGTCACCTTCTCCTCCGGCCTGACCGCCGCCCTGCCCGGCGAGGATGTGGGCGAAGTGTTCATCCGCGCCGACCAGTTGCTTTACTCGGCAAAGGCCGACGGCCGGAACTGCATCAAGCTGGGCTGACCGTCTGCTGAACATGGCGTGCAGCGCCAGTTCATGGGATATTTTCCCGGATCAATCGGCCAAATCTACCAGATCGATTGGCCGCCAAAACAGCAAATCTTGTAAATCAATGGCTTAGCCGGTTTGGCACGGGCTATGCATTTCCCTTGGCATCGCTGCCGGATGGTCCGGCGGCGGATCGAAACCAAGGAGATGCACGATGTTCCGCACCGAAAGCCTGACCAAGACCTTCACCTCGCTTGCTGCCGCGATGGTCGCAACCGCGATGTTCGTCACCATGGCCGTGCCGGTCCTGCCGGTGGCCTGACACCCAATTCGCAATCGGAGAAAACCAATGTCCAAATTGACGGGGTTCTCGCTCGGGATGGCGGCACTTGCGACCACCGGGCTCCTGATCCTGGGGCAGACGATGCTCCTCAACGCGCTGACGGCGATCTGATGGCCGCCAGCCGGCGCAGCCGGTGATCGCGACACCGGCCGCGACAGGCCAGGCAGGCCGATAATCATCCGGCCATCGCCAGGGGCATCCGTCAGGCCCCGCGCGATGCCTCCAGCAGAAACCAGGCGCGCTGTTCCGCCTCATCCGTCCAGCCATCGACCAGGCCCGAGGTTGCATTGTCCCGCGCCGCATCGGCCAGGTCCTTCAGGTCGCGCAGGGCCGCGACCAGCTTCAGATTGTCCTCGCGCAGTTCGGCCAGCATGTCAGCCGCGGTCACCCGCTCGGCGTCGTTGTCGATAATTGTCTGCCGCCGCGCGATATCGCCGATCGAGCGCAAGGTGGTGCCGCCCAGCTTGCGCACCCGCTCGGCAACCAGGTCGGTAATCGCCAGGATCTGCGTCGCCTGCGCATCGAGCAGCAGATGGTAATCGCGGAAATGCGGGCCGGAGACGTGCCAGTGGAAATTCTTGGTCTTCAGGTACAGTGCAAAACTGTCCGCCAGCACGCCGTTCAGCGCGTCGGCCACGCTCTGCAGGCGATTATGCGCAAGCGGCATCGCCGCCGGTTCGATCAGCGTCGTCATCGTCTTCATCCTCAATGAGTTACCGGCGACGATATAGCATGGCGCCCGCGCACCCGCGAACGCATTCTGCCACTTTGTGTGAACGCCGCGCTAGATCAGTCGGAACGCGCTGAGTGCCGCCGCGATGGCCGCCAGCGCGAACAGCGCGGCGAGCGGCAGCCGCACCATCGGCCCTGCCAGCACCCGGCGCAGCCCTGGCTCGGCCAGCACCAGCGCGGCCACCGCCACTGTGCCGCCGATCGTCGCGCCGGTCGCAGCAAAGATGCCCGCGCCGCTGCGCACGCCGATCGCACCGGCCAGAAACTGGCTGCGGTCGCCCAGCCCCAGCGCCAGCCCGCTGACCAGCGCGGCGGTGAACGGCCCCAGCCGCCCGCCGCCCTCGCGCGGTGGTTTCGCCGCACCGATCCCGCCCAGCGCCGCCGAGCCGAGCGCGAGCGCCAAAAACAGCGCGCGGGCATTGGGCGTCAGCAGCGGCGCGATGACGGCGGCGGCGCCCGCGGCAAGGGCATTGGCGATGGCGAGCGCCAGCGCGGTGCCCAGAATCACCGCGCCCGCCCGGCCGGTGCGCCCCGCAATCGCCGCCGCGCCCAGCCCCACCCGGTCGCTCAGCTGCGCGGCAAGCGCCGCGACCAGTGCAGCCATCAGCGCGTCCACATCGCCTCCCGGCATGCCCGCATGCGTGCCTGCTTGACTTTGCCCGGGTGATGAGTCATTGCGCCCGCCTGTTTCGAGCGGCGGGCAGCACGCACGCCGCTTGTTTGTTTTCTAACCGTCAGGATTTCGGGTCATGGCAAAGCCGACCACCGTCAAGATTCGTCTCGTCAGCACCGCTGATACCGGTTTCTTCTATGTCACCAAGAAGAATCCGCGCACCCAGACCGAGAAGCTGACCTTCCGCAAATATGACCCCGTTGTGCGCAAGCATGTCGAGTTCAAGGAAGCCAAGATCAAGTAAGCGCTTGCCGCCGCACTTTTGCAAAGGGTCGTGGCACGTGTCGCGGCCCTTTTTGCTGCGCGCGTGACAGCGCGGCGCCGCCTCACTTCGGCGCCGCGCGCACCGGCACCGGAATGTTGCAGATGTCCGCCCCGCCCGCCGGCTGGATGAAGAACGCATCGCGGCGATTGGCGCGCGCATCGGCATAACGGGCAAAGCTCGCACTTTCGGTCGACAGATATTGGTAGCGCGGCAGCGCGGCCACCTCATTGCCCAGCCGGATCGAGGTGATCGCCACCCGCTCCTCGGGTTTTTCATAGAAGCCCAGCGCCCCGGTGCCGCGCGGCAGGCTCGACAGATGCTCGATGCCCGCGATCACGCGGCCGACCAGCGCGATGTTGCGATCCAGATGGCGCGGCGCATGGCCGATGACGGTGTAGAGCTCGGCGCCGGTGCCGGTATCCGGCGGCAGGCCGCGCCCGACGCCGACCATGCCGTAACAGTGGACGGGCCAGGCATCGCGCCCATCCTGCCTTACCGCCCAATTTTTGAGGAAACCCGCGGTGCCGTTGGTTGATCCATCAATCATGTTTGTAGGTTGGCCGACGGGCAAAAATGGTGGGCAGATATGTCCTCCGCACCAAGCTCGGACGACATATTCGCTCTCTGGCGGCGTCACTAACCCCTCCGGTAACGCCCGCGCCTTCTTCCTGTCCTCGCCATCGGGGTCGCCCCATTGCACGACATAATTGTCCTGCACGCGCACGATCGCCAGCCCGTCCCACCAATGCGCGGCGGCAAGCTTGCGGATATTCCCCACCCACCCTTGCGAAAAAGGTGGCGGCATCAGCTGGATGACGACGCGGCGGGCGCGGCCGTCCCGGTCGGGCGCCAGGTCCATCACCAGCAGGTCGGCCGGATCGATCGCCACCCAGTCGCCGGCGGGCGCCGACGCCACGATCTCGCCGGGACTCAGCACGGCCAGCTTGCCGGCGGCAGCGGGGGGCGCGGGCGATTGAGCCATCGCGGCGGCGGTGCAGAGCGCAGCGGCGCTCAACAGGGGGAGGGCAAGGCGCATGCCCCACCCTGCCATGCCACGGCGCCTTGCGAAAGTGGCGGCGGGCGGCTAGGGCACCGGCCTTTCCGGCACAATGCGGAGCGGTGGCCGAGTGGTCGAAGGCGCTCGCCTGGAAAGTGAGTATACGGCAAAACCGTATCGAGGGTTCGA
>NZ_JAIESM010000045.1 GCF_019746015.1 Sphingomonas sp.
AGCACGCGCGAACAGCATATCCGCCGCGAAAAGGCGACGTCGAACATCTGCACCAATTCGGGGCTCTGCGCGCTGGCCTTTTCGGTGCACATGACCTTGCTGGGCGAGGCCGGGCTGCGCCGGCTGGCGGCGCTCAATCACGCGCGCGCGGTGGCGGCGGCGGAGCGGCTGGCGCAGGTGCCGGGCGTTGCGCTGGTGAACAATGCCTTTTTCAACGAGTTCACGCTGAAGCTGCCCCGGCCCGCGCGGCCGGTGGTGCGCCAGCTGGCCGACCGGCGCATTCTGGCCGGCGTGTCGCTGGGCCGGCTCTATCCGGGCGAACAGGCGCTGGAAAACGGCCTGGTCGTCGCGGTGACCGAGACGACGAGCGAAGACGATATCGAGACCATGGCAACCGCGCTTCAGGAGGTGCTGGCATGAACATCAACGCAAGCGGCTGGCGCCCCGAGCGCCCCGACACCGACGCCGCCGCCCTCGATGGCGCGCCGGCGACCTTCACCGGCAATCGCGCGCTGATGCTGGAAGAGGCGCTGATCTTCGAGATCGGCACGACCGAAACCACCGGCGTCGATATCGAGGCGGCACCCGCGGTCACTACCCGGCTGGGCGGGCTGGAACGGCACGCGGCGATTGGTCTGGCCGGCCTGGCCGAGCCCGAAGCGGTGCGCCATTACACCCGCCTGTCGCGCCAGAATTATGCGATCGACCTGGGGCTGTTCCCGCTGGGCAGCTGCACGATGAAGCATAATCCGCGCCTGAACGAAAAAATGGCGCGGCTGCCCGGCTTTGCCGACATTCACCCGCTGCAGCCGGTGGACAGCGTGCAGGGTGCGCTGGCAGTGATCCATGAACTCGCCGAATGGCTGGTGACCCTGACCGGCATGAAGGCTGTGGCGATGAGCCCCAAAGCCGGTGCGCATGGCGAGCTGTGCGGCATCCTGTGCATCAAGGCGGCGCTGGAAGCGCGCGGCGAGGGGCATCGCAAGGTCATTCTGGTGCCCGAATCGGCGCACGGCACCAACCCGGCGACGGCGGCCTTTGCCGGATACAGCGTGGAAGACATTCCGGCGACGCCCGAGGGGCGCGTGGATACCGCCGCGCTGAAGGCCCGGCTGGGGCCGGACATTGCCGGGGTGATGATCACCAACCCCAATACCTGCGGCCTGTTCGAGCGCGACCTGAAGGAAATTTCGGACGCGGTGCACGCGGTGGGCGGCTATGTCTATTGCGACGGCGCCAATTTCAACGCGATCGTCGGCCGGGTGCGCCCGGGCGACCTGGGCGTCGATGCGATGCACATCAACCTGCACAAGACCTTTTCGACCCCGCATGGCGGCGGTGGCCCCGGCTCCGGCCCGGTGGTGCTGTCGGCGGCGCTGGCGCCGTTCGCGCCTTTGCCCTTTGTCGAGAAGGAGGGCGACCATTTCGTGCTGGTCGAGGAAGAAACCGCGCAGGACCATCACGACCAGAGCTTTGGCCGGATGACCGCGTTCCACGGCCAGATGGGCATGTTCACGCGCGCGCTGAGCTATATCCTCAGCCACGGCGCCGACGGCCTGCGCCAGGTGGCCGAGGATGCGGTGCTGAACGCCAATTATGTGCTGCGCCGGCTGGAAGACGTGCTCGACGCGCCGTTCGCCGGCTCCGGCCCGTGCATGCACGAGGCGCTGTTCAGCGATGACGGCTTCCCCGAAGGCTTCTCGACGCTCGACGTGGCCAAGGGGCTGATCGACGAGGGGTTCCACCCGATGACGGTCTATTTCCCGCTGGTCGTGCATGGCGCGATGCTGGTCGAGCCGACCGAGACCGAGAGCAAGGCCGCGCTTGACCAGTTCATCGGCGCGCTGCGTTCGGTGGCGCTGCGGGCCAAGGCAGGCGATGCGACGCTGAAGACGGCGCCGCACTTTGCCCCCCGCGCCCGGCTGGACGAGACGCAGGCGGCGCGCAAGCCCGTGCTCGCCTGGCGCGAGCCGGTGGCGCTGGCGGCGGAATAGGCGCGATAGGGGCGCCCGCGCCATGCCGCCGGGGGCAGTCAGCACCATCATCCTGATCGCGACGATGGCGTTCGTGCTCGCGTTGCGCTTTCGCCGGATGCGGCGTGGTCGGCGGCTGCGCCCCGGGCTGCTCTGGGTGATGCCGGTGCTGATTGCCACGCTCGCTGGCGTGATGCTCTATGCCGCGCCGCCGGCGGGGGTGCGCGGCTGGGGGCTGGCGGCGCTCGGCCTGGCGCTGGGCGCGCTGTTCGGCTGGCAGCGCGGCCGGATGGTGCAGCTGGAGCTGGACCCCGACAACGGCACGCTGAACCAGCGCGAATCGCCCTGGGCGCTGCTGTTCATCGTCGCGATCATCGGCGCGCGGGCGCTGGCGCGCAGCTTTGCCGCGCAGGAGGCGGCGGCGCTGGGCATCACGCTCCTCACCATCACCGATGCGCTGCTGCTGATGGCGCTGGGGCTGGTGAGCATGCAGCGGTTGGTGCTGTGGCGGCGCGCGGCGGCGCTGCAGGCGGCCGGCGGATGAGCGACCCCACCCCCTGGATTGCGACCGAAGACACCGGTGCGGCGCGCAAACATGCCCCCGCAACGCTGCGCAACCGCGACGCGATCTTGGCGGTGCTGGCGGAAATGCTGCCGGCCGCCGGCACTGTGCTGGAAGTCGCCAGCGGCTCGGGCGAGCATATCGCCTATTTCGCGGAGAAATTCCCCGCGCTCAGCTGGCAGCCGAGCGACCCGGAAAGCGCCGCGCGCACCTCGATTGCCGCATGGACGGCGGGGCTGGCCAATGTCCGCGCGCCACTCCCCCTCGATGCCGCAGCGCCCGACTGGCCGATTGACGCGGCGGCGGCGCTCCTTTGCATCAACATGGTCCATATCAGCCCGTGGGAGGCGACGCTCGGGCTGTTCGCGGGCGCGGCGCGAGTGCTCACCGCAGGCGCGCCGCTCTATCTTTACGGGCCTTTCCTGCGCGCCGGCGTGGCGACCGCGCCATCGAATCTTGCCTTTGACGACAATCTGAAGGCGCGCGATCCGCGCTGGGGCCTGCGCGATGTGGCGGCGGTGACGGCCGTGGCCCATGGCTTCACGCTCGAACGCCTGGTCGAGATGCCGGCCAATAATCTGAGCCTCATCTATCGCCGCGTTTAGGCGGGCGCCTTCTTCCCCTTGCATCGCTTTGGCCATCTGCCACAGTCTGGCCCGGGCGGCGCGTATGTCCATCGGGGCGCTTCCCAGAAGCACAGGAGCCGCATGAGCCGAAAGCCCGTTCCAGCCCAGTCCGGCGAGCGCAGCCGCGCCGAACTCATCTTCGACAAGCCCCAGCTGATGGCCGAGCTGTTCGGCCAGTTCGACCAGAATCTGCTCCTCATCGAAAACCGGCTGGGCGTGTATATCACCGCGCGCGGCAACCGGGTGGGGCTGGAAGGATCGGCCGAAGCGGTGGCGGCGGCGCGCGACGTGCTGAACGGGCTCTACCGCCGCATCTCGCGCGGCGAGATTGCCGATGCCGGGCTGATCGACGCCGAAATCGCGATGGCGGCCGAGCCCACGCTGGACGGCATCATCAGCGCCGAGGCCGAAGCCGCGCCGCAGGTGATGATCCGCACCCGCAAGAAGACCATCGTGCCGCGCACGCCCGCCCAGGCGCATTATATGCGCGAGCTGCAGCGCCACGACATCATCTTCGCGCTGGGGCCGGCGGGCACCGGCAAGACCTATATCGCGGTCGCGCAAGCGGTCGCCCAGCTGATCACCGGCAGCGTGCAGCGCCTCATCCTGTCGCGCCCGGCGGTGGAGGCGGGGGAGAAGCTGGGTTTCCTGCCCGGCGACATGAAGGAGAAGGTCGACCCCTATCTGCGCCCGCTCTACGACGCGCTGAACGACTGCCTGCCCGCCGAGCAGGTGGAGCGGCGCATCGCAAGCGGCGAGATCGAGATCGCGCCGATCGCCTTCATGCGCGGGCGCACGCTGGCCGACGCGTTTGTGATCCTGGACGAGGCGCAGAACACCACGCCCGCGCAGATGAAGATGTTCCTCACCCGCTTTGGCCAGAACAGCCGGATGGTGGTGTGCGGCGACCCCAACCAGACCGACCTTCCCGGCGGCGTGACCGCCTCCGGCCTCAACGACGGGGTGACCAGGCTGGAAGGAGTGGAGGGGCTGGCCGTCTGCCGCTTCTCCGCCGCCGACGTGGTGCGCCATCCCATTGTCGGCCGGATCGTGGAAGCGTATGAGGGCAAGGGCGCTTGAATGTTGGGATATCCTGATTAGGTTGCAGGATATACCGGGAGTCGGCGCATGGCATCGCTTTACGTCAAGGACCATGAGGCAAACGCGCTGGCCGAAGAGCTGGCGCTGCGCCGTGGCGTTACCAAAACGGCCGCTGTGAAACTGGCACTGCGGCACGAACTGGCCCGCGATGCAGCGGCAACGCCCACCGGACGGCCTTTGCTGGCGATCATGGAAGAGTTCTGGGAAGAACATCCGTTGGGCACGCCGACGGGTCTGGAGGCTGACAAGGCCTTTTATGACAGCCTCAACGACGAAGACGACGATTGACGATCCTCGCCGATGCATCGGCGCTGGTCGCCATCGTCACCAAGGAAGCCGACGCACCACGATTGCTTGGCGCGCTTCAGGGCCATAATGACCGGCTATGTTGCGCAGTCGGCAAATGGGAAGCGGTATTGGCGATCGCCCGCAAGCGAACGGTAACGCTTGATGAAGCGCGCAGGGCGCTCGACGACATGCTGAACCGATTGTCCATCCGGTCGGTGGCGGTCGGCGATGCGGAATATCGCCTCGCGCTTGATGCGCATGGTGTCTATGGCAAGCGCAGCGGCCACCCGGCGCGGCTGAACATGGGCGATTGTTTTGCCTATGCCTGCGCCAAGGCCAATGATGCCCGGCTGCTGTACACGGGCAATGATTTTTCGAAAACGGACCTGGCATGATCGTCGTCGAACTCAGCTGCGATGATGGCTGGGGTACGGCCGTTGACTGGGAAGGTCTGGCCCGGCGCGCGGTGGAGGAGGCGGTTCGCCACAGCCCCTATGCGGCGTTCCGTGCCGCCGCTGCCACGGTCGAAATCTCGCTCCGCCTGACCGACGATGCCGAGGTGCAGGCGCTGAACCGCGATTATCGGGGCAAGGACAAGCCGACCAATGTGCTGTCCTTCCCCATGCTCGCGCCCGAGGAGGTGGCCGATCTGTCGCTGGAAGGCGCGGGCGAGCTGCTGCTGGGCGACATCGTGCTCGCGCACCAGACCTGCGCGGCGGAAGCGGCGGAGAAGGGCATCGGCCTTGCCGATCACGCCACGCACCTCATCGTGCATGGCACGCTCCACCTGCTCGGCTATGATCATATAGACGACAGCGATGCCGAGGCCATGGAGCAATTGGAGCGCGATGTGCTAAGGGCGCTTGGTTTGCACAACCCTTATGAGGACTGAACCCCGCTAATGCCTGACGGCCAAAGTAGCCCCGCCGGCGACGCCGGCACCGCCGATGGCGGCTTGTGGCGCCAGTTTCGCGCCTGGATTTTCGGAGAGCCGAACGACAGCCTGCGCGCGCAGATCGAGGAAGTGATCGACGCGCACGAGGATGATCCCGCGCCCGATGCCAAGGGCGACCTGACCCCGCTTGAGCGGCAGATGGTGCGCAACCTGCTCCATTTCGGCGAGCGCGACTGCGGCGACATCGGCGTGCCGCGCGCGGACATTGTGGCGGTGGAGGAGCAGACCAGCTTTGCCGATCTGGTCGCGCTGTTCGCGGAGGCCGGGCACAGCCGGCTGCCGGTCTATCGCGGTGCGCTCGATACCATCATCGGCATGGTCCATATCAAGGACGTGTTCAACATATTGGCGACGGGCGCGCCGCACCCGCCGAGCATCAAGGCGCTGATCCGCGAGCCGCTGTTCGTGCCGATGGCGCGCGGCGCGCTCGATCTGCTTGCCGACATGCGGCAGAAGCGGGTGCATCTGGCCGTGGTGCTCGACGAATATTCGGGCACCGAGGGGCTGGTGACGATCGAGGATCTGATCGAGGAAATCACCGGCCATATCGAGGACGAGCATGACGACGCGCCGCAGGCGATGCTCCAGCCGCTGCCCGGCGGCGGGTGGGACGCGGATGCGCGCGCGGCGCTGGAAGAGGTGGCGGCCCAGGTCGATCCGCGCCTGGCCGAGACCGACGATGATATCGACACGGTCGGCGGCCTGGCCGCGCTGCTCGCCGGGCAGGTGCCGGAGGCCGGCACGCGGCTCGACCATCCGAGCGGCTGGGTGATCGAGATCACCGCGGCGGACGGCAAACGCGTGCAGCGGCTGCGCCTTCACCCGCCCCGCAGCGACTTTGCCCAACGGCACGAACCAGTGTAGTCTGCTTGCCGAGACTCAATGTGTCGCAAGCGGGGGTGCTTCATGCGTGGCTCGGCGATCGTCTGTGCAACTGTTGCGCTTCTGGCCGGAACCGCCCTGATGGCACAGCGAAAGCCCGGCGCCCGGCCGGCGGCGGCGCCCCCGCGTCCCGCCGCCCAGATCGTCACTCCGCCCAAGGCGCGCTACAATATGGATGTCGGCACGCTGTCCGGCCTGGCCGAAATGGGCGGCGGCATGACGGGCGGCCAGGGCGGCGGCAAGATGGACATGGGCGCGGCAATGCGCATGGCGATGGGCGGCGGCGGCAATGGCCAGCCGCTGCACGACCTGCATCTGCGCCTGGGCTCGGTGCTGTCGCCGACGGGCGCGCCCAAGGCGGACCATTTCTTCCTGCCCGCCGCCAATATGGGGCCGTCGGTGCCGCTGATCACGCCCGAGCGGGCACCGGTCGAAGGCGCCCCGCCGGACTTTGAGCGGCCACGTGGGCGGCTGCTGATTTTCTGGGGCTGTGGCGCGCATGCCGGCGCGGGGCAGCCGGTGATCATCGACTTTGCCAAGATCGCTCAAGGCCAGGTGCCGCCCGATCTGTTCACCACGCGCGTGCCCTCTGATCGCGGGCCCAGCGCCAGCAACAGCCGCAGCTATGGCGAATGGCCCAACGGCAAATCGGGGCGGATGCCGCAGGGCGGCTCGGTGATTGGCGAGCATCGCATTGCCGGCACCTACTCGCCCGAAATCAAGTTCACGCTGCAGCAGGATTATATGGCGCCGCTCAGGGTGCGGGCGACGCCGGCGGCGGACGGGTCGATCGGCCTTGTCTGGCAATCGGTGCCGACCGCAACCGGCTATTATGCCTGGGCGATGGGGGCCAAGGTCAGCGGGCGGCGCGGCAATAACGATGTCGGCGACATCATCTGGTGGAGCTCGGCCAGCAGCCGCGAATTTGGCGGCGCGCTGTGGGAATGGCTCAGCCCCTCGGTCGTCGACCGGCTGGTGACCGAGGGCGTGGTGATGCCGCCCAGCCAGCAGAGCTGCAGCATCCCGGCGGAAGTGAAACAGGCCGCCGGCGAGCAGATGTTCAGCACGATGATCGCCTATGGGCCGGAGGCGAATTTCGTCTATCCGCCCCGCCCGCAGACCGGCCCCTGGAACCAGGAATGGATCGCGCGGGTGCGCTTCCGCTCGATCACCAGCTGGGTGCCCGGCATGCCCGACATGAGCGAGCGCGGCGGGCGCGGCGGCCAGAATGGCGATGATCAGAAAAAGAAGTGCAAGCGCAGCATCTTCGGTGCCATCACCGGGATCGGGTGCTGACCGCGGACGCCCGGCCTGCGGTGCGGGTACGGTAACAAAAAAACCGTAGATGGGGATCTTGGGAAATCTCCTGTCGCTCCCTATATAAACTGCCGGCCAGCGCCGCCCTGTGCCCCGGTTGAGTTATTCCCCCGAAGGTGCTGACCTTCACGGCCGCCGGTGTTCCTCCCTTTCACCGGCGGCCACCCGATGGCCCCGCCCCCGATCCGCCCCGCGCTTTTGCCCTTTTCGTGGCATCAGGCGGGGGTTAAGACCGGCCCATGGCACGACATATCCTGATCTTCTCCGGGCTGCTCATCGCGGTCCTGTTCGGCGGCTGGCTGTGGCTGGCGCAGCCCGATGTCGCGCGCCTGCCGGTCACGGCGGTGATGGGCGCCCGGCCCACGATCAGCGAACCGCGCAACGAGATCTGGCCGACGATCAAGGTCGCCGATGTCGTCGGCTGGCAGGGCGGCGCAATGCCCACCCCTGCGGCCGGCCTGGCGGTGCAGCCCTTTGCGCAGGGGCTGGACCATCCGCGCTGGCTGCTCACCCTGCCCAATGGCGATGTGCTGGTCGCCGAAAGCAATTCGCCGCCGCGCCAGGTGGGCGGCATTACGGGCCTGGTGATGGGCTGGCTGCTCAACAAGGCCGGCGCCGGCGTGCCCTCTGCCAATCGCATCACTCTGCTGCGTGACGGCAATGGCGATGGCGTGGCCGAGCAGAAATCGGTGCTGATCGGCGGGCTCAATTCGCCGATGGGCATGGCGCTGCTCGACGGGCAGCTCTACATCGCCAATACCGACGCGCTGGTGCGCGTGCCCTTCACACCCGGCCAGACGCGGATCACCGCCAAGCCCGAAGTGGTGGTGCGCTATCCCGGCGGCGGCAATCACTGGGCGCGCACGGTGCTGCCCGGCGCCGATGGCAAGCTGCTCTATGTCACTGTCGGTTCGGCCAGCAACATTGCCGAGAACGGCATCGAGGAGGAAACCGGCCGCGCCTGCATTCTGGAGGTGGACCCCGCGCGCAAGACGATGCGCATCTATGCCGGCGGCCTGCGCAACCCGCAGGGGCTGGCGCTGGAGCCCAAGAGCAAGCGGCTATGGACCACCGTCAACGAGCGCGACATGCAGGGATCGGACCTGGCGCCCGATTATCTGACGGCAGTTGAATTCGGCGATTTCTTCGGCTGGCCCTATTATTACTGGGGCGGCTATCCCGACAAGCGGGTGGAGCCCAAGCGGCCGGATTTGCAGGAATATTCAAAACGCCCCGATTATGCGCTGGGGCCGCACACTGCCTCGCTTGGCCTGGCCTTTGCCGATGGCGCGCGCCTGGGGCCGCGCTTTGCCGATGGCGCGTTCATCGGCCAGCATGGCTCGTGGAACCGGGTGCCGGTGTCGGGCTATAAGGTGATCTACGTCCCCTTTGCCGAGAACGGCTTTCCGGCAAAGGGCGCCGCGGCCGTCGACGTGCTGACCGGCTTTCTGGACAAGGACGGCAATGCCCGGGGCCGCCCGGTGGGGGTCGCGCTGGACGGTGCCGGCGCGCTGCTGGTGGCGGACGATGTCGGTAACGTCATCTGGCGAGTCCGCGCCAAAGGTTGAAACGTGCCAACATTATGAATTGCCCATTTCGGGTATGCAAAGCTGCTGTTAGCCTTCGGCGCGTATCATGGCGCCGCGCATCACCACCAATCCCGATCGGGCCGACGCTTTGTGGCGGGCAACCGCCTATCATCTGGCGACGCTGCAGCTGACCACGGTGCAGGCGTTCGGCTCTGGCGCGCTGAAGCTGGGGCCGGTCGAGCTGCAGATCTGCCTGACCGTCGCGGTCGCCAATGTGCAGAAGCTGATGCGCGAGCGCACATTGCCGCCCGAATATGGCGGCAAGGACCGATTGCCCGACGATCTGGTGGTGCCGATTTCGCGCAATGCCATCGCCTCTGCCACCGGCCTGCCGCGCGAAACGGTGCGGCGACAGGTGGAAAAGCTGATCGGGCGCGGTGTGCTGGTGGAGGATCCGCGCGGCGGCGTGCGCACGGTGCCCGACACGATCAACCAGCTGGGGCTTGCGAGCGTTCTGGAGCCGATGCTCACCGAGTTCAGCCGCGTGGCGGAGGCGCTGCTGCGGCTGGGGGTGATCGAGCTGCACGCGGACTGAGCGGCCTCAATCGGTTGCAAAGATCATCGCGTCGTCGGCAAAGGCCTTGAACTCCAGCGCATTGCCGCTGGGATCGCGAAAGAACATCGTCGCCTGTTCGCCGGCCTGCCCCTGAAAGCGGATGTGCGGCGCAATGCCGAAGGCGACGCCCGCCGCCGTCAGCCGCTCGGCCAGCGCCTGCCATTCAGGCATTGTCAGCACCACGCCGAAATGCGGCACCGGCACGTCATGCCCATCGACCGCATTGTGATGCGCCGCCGGCCGCGCGGCGGGGTCCAGATGCGCGACGATCTGATGGCCGAACAGGTCGAAATCCACCCAGTGCGCGGCGCTGCGCCCCTCGGCACAGCCCAGCAGCCCGCCATAGAAACCGCGCGCGGCATCCAGATCATGCACCGGAAAGGCCAGGTGGAAGGGGCGGACCATGGTCGCCATCCTTAGCGCGCACCCGTGCCTGCGCAAGCCGCTTGCCCGCGCGGTGCCGACTGCCGCATAGCTGCCGCCCGATGACGCTACCCGCCCCGCTTGCCCGCCGCCCCGCCATAGTGTCGCTGCTGCTTGGTGCGGCGGCGGCGCTGGGCTTTGCGCCGCTGGAGGCGTGGTGGCTGGCGCTGCCGGCGCTCGCCGCATGGCTGGCGCTGGTGCATGATGCGCCCGATGTGCGCGCCGCGCTGTGGCGGGGCTGGCTGTTCGGCTGGGCGCATTTCACACTGGCGAACAGCTGGATCCAGCGCGCCTTCACCTATCAGGAGGCGATGCCCGCATGGCTCGGCTATGTCGCCCCGGCGCTGCTGTCGCTGTATCTCGCAATCTTCCCGATGATGGCAGCGGGGCTGGCCTGGCGGTGGGGGCGGGTGCACCGCGCGGGCGCCGGGCCGGGGCTGGGCTTTGTGCTGATGGCGGGCGCGGCCTGGCTGCTGACGGAATGGCTGCGCGGCTGGGCGCTGACCGGCTATCCCTGGGCGCCGCTCAGCCTGATGTGGCTGCCGCTGATCGGGGTGGCGCGGGCAGCGGCGTGGACCGGCACCTATGCGCTGTCGGGCTTGACGGTGGTGGTGGCGGGCGCGCTGCTGCTGCTGGCGCAGGGGCGCTGGCGGATGGGGGCGGTGGTGGCGCCGCTGCTCGCCGCGCTGGCACTGAACGGCGTCGATATCCCGATGACACCGGCCGCGCCAGACCCGGCGGCCCCGCGCGTGCGCATCGTCCAGCCCAATCTGGATGAGGAGGTGCGCCCGACCCCCGATTACCCCGAGCGCAACCTGCGCGCGGCGCTCGCCCAGAGCGGCACGGCGGGTGCGGCGCCCCGGCTGATCCTGTGGCCCGAAGGGGCGCTGCGCTTCCTGATCGAAGAAGGCTATCCGCCCGGCTATTATTGGCGCGGCGACCCCGTCACCATCCGGCGGCGCATTGCCGCCGCGCTCGGCCCGCGCGATCTGCTGCTGACCGGGGGCAGCGCCGCCAGCTTTCGCGCCGATGGCGAGATTGCCAGTGTGACCAACTCGATCTTCGTGCTCGACGCGGCCGGCCGCATCCGCGGGCGGTATGACAAGGCGCATCTGGTGCCCTGGGGCGAATATCTGCCCTGGCGCACACTGCTGACGCCGCTGGGCTTTGCGCGACTGGTGCCGGGCGCCATCGATTTCGCGCCCGGCCCGGGGCCGCGCACGCTGCCGCTGCCCGGCTTTGGCAATGCCGGCATGCTGATCTGCTATGAGGTGATCTTCTCCGGCCAGATTGTCGATCCGCGCCACCGCCCGGCGTTCATCTTCAACCCCTCCAACGATGCCTGGTATGGCCGCGCTGGCCCGGCGCAGCATTTGGGCATGGCGCGGCTGCGCGCGATCGAGGAGGGGCTGCCCATCCTGCGCGCGACGCCCACCGGCATTTCGGCGATCGTCGACGCGCAAGGGCGGGTGCTGGCGCGCGTTGCCGCCGGCCGCACCGGTGCTGCCGAAGTGGCGCTGCCGGCGCCTGCCGCCCCCACGCCGTTCGCCCGCGCCGGCCATTGGCTGACGCTGCTGATCGGCGCGGCGCTCGCCCTGGCGGCTGTTGCCTTCCGCCGCCGGGATCGCTAGGGGCAGCATATAACGATAGCTTTATATCGTAATATGCGTCCTTAAGTGGCTCAACCAAGAGGGAATTCCATGCGCCCATCGTTTCTGTTCACGTCCGAATCGGTTTCCGAAGGCCATCCCGACAAGGTCGCGGACCAGATTTCCGACGCGATCGTCGACCTGTTCCTGTCGAAAGATCCCGAGGCGCGCATCGCCTGCGAAACGCTGACGACGACGCAGCTGGTGGTGCTGGCCGGCGAAATCCGCGGCCAGGGCATCATGGATACCGAGGGCAACTGGGCGCCCGGCGTGCAGGAAGAGGTTGAGACCGCCGTGCGCGACACGGTGAAGCGCATCGGCTATGAGCAGGACGGTTTCCACTGGCAGACGCTGCGCTTCGAAAACAATCTGCACCCGCAGTCGGCGCACATCGCGCAGGGCGTGGACGCAAGCGGCAACAAGGACGAAGGCGCCGGCGACCAGGGCATCATGTTCGGCTTTGCCTGCGACGAAACGCCGGGCCTGATGCCGGCGACGCTCTATTACAGCCACAAGATTCTGGAGCGGATGGCCGCGGACCGCCACTCGGGCGCCGCCCCGTTCCTTGAGCCCGACGCCAAGAGCCAGGTCACGCTGCGCTTTGAAAACGGCGTGCCGGCGGCGGCAACCGCGATCGTCGTCTCCACCCAGCATGCGCCGGGCTATGACGAGGGCGCGAAGGAAGCCGAGCTCCACGCCTATGTGAAGAAGGTGGTGGCAGAGGTGATCCCGGCGGCGCTGCTGTCGGACGCGACCGTCTATCACATCAACCCCACCGGCAGCTTCGAAATCGGCGGGCCGGATGGCGACGCCGGGCTGACCGGCCGCAAGATCATCGTCGACACCTATGGCGGCGCGGCGCCCCATGGCGGCGGCGCGTTCAGCGGCAAGGATCCGACCAAGGTGGACCGTTCGGCCGCCTATATCAGCCGCTATCTGGCGAAGAACATCGTCGCGGCGGGCCTGGCCAAGCGCTGCACCATCCAGCTGGCCTATGCCATTGGCGTGTCGAAGCCGCTTTCGCTCTATGTCGACACGCACGGCACCGGCACGGTGGGCGACGACCAGCTGGAAGCGGCGATTGCCGGCATCGGCAAGCTGGGCGGCCTGACCCCGCGCGGCATCCGCACGCATCTGGGCCTGAACAAGCCGATCTATGCCAAGACGGCGGCCTATGGCCATTTCGGCCGCACCGCCGAAGGCGACCTGTTCCCCTGGGAACGCACCGACCTGGTCGATGATCTGAAGGCAGCGCTGGCTTAAGCCTTATTGCCGCCAATTTGGTAGCAAGCATATTGGCGACTTGATCAACGCCCCCATCCCCGGCTTAATCGGCGGGGGAGGGGGCGTTTTTCATGCGCTGGATATTGCCCGCATTGCTGATGCTGCTCGCCGCACCCGCGCTGGCGACGCAAGAGCGCATGTCGCCGGGCAATGCGCAGACACTTGCCGAGCGTGAGGACGAACTCGCCAGGCGAGATGCCGAACTCGCGATACGCGCGATGACGCTGGACGCGCAGAAGGCCGATTCGGGCAAGCGCGAAGCGGACCTCGCCCTGAAACGAGAGATCCTGGAGACTCGCGCTGCGTTGGAGGATGCCGGGCATGCGCGGCTTCAAGTGATCGGCGGTTGGCTAAGCGCGTTGATCGGGTTGTTCGGCACCGCGATTACGATTGCGGCGGTCCTCTTTGCGTTTAGAGTTGAGAAGTCTGCGATAAGCGCAGCGGTCGAGGCCGCGAAGGAGGGCCTCAAAGGCGAACGGGACGAGATCGAGCGTCTGCTTGGTGAAGCAAGAACGGATGTCGACCAGATAAGCGGCCACCGCACGCGCGCCGAGCAAATCGTCGCAGACGCAGCAAAGATCATCGCTCGCCTGCCCGCCGGCCAAGCGCCCGCAACACAGAAAGATCGTCAAACCGTCGAAGACGCGGCCGCCATCGCGGCGGAAAAACCACCAGCCGAGCGCACGCTAGACGATCTTCGGGCATTGCTGATCGACAGTTTGGACAAGTCCGATTGGCACGCAATGCGCGACCACGCCCGTGCCATTCTCTATTTGCATGGTAGCGATGCTAATGCCGCCGCGCTCGGCTTATTCAACCTTGCCTATGCCTATGGCGAGCTTGATCGCCCATCTGACGCAATTTCTACATATGACGATCTAATCCAACGGTTCAGGACGAGTGACGATCCTGACCTGCGCGATTGGGTTGCGATGACCCTGTTTAACAAGGCTGTTACACTGTATCGCATCGATCGGACATATGAGGCAATTTCAGCTTATGACGATCTCATCTCCCGGTTCGGCGCTAGCGATGATAATGTTCTATTGGGACGGGTCGCTACAGCGATTATAAACAAAGGTATCGCACTAGGTGAACTCAAACGCCCGGAAGATGAAATTATGGTCTACGATGATCTGATCGCCCGGTTCGGCGCTAGCGATGATCCCACGCTGCGCGAGCAGGTCGCCAAAGCACTTCTAAATAAAGGTATTACTTTGGGCAGCTTGAGGCGTCCAGACGATGAAATCAGGGTCTATGATGATCTGATATCCCGTTTCAGTACCAACGGTGATCCTGCGCTGCGTGAACAAGTGGCAAAGGCACTTGCAAATAAGGGCGTCACATTGGGTAATCTCGGCCGGCTCGATGATGAGATTGCTGCCTATGACGAATTGATTTACAGATTCAAGGATAGTAAAGATTTTGTTGAGTGTGAAGCAGTAGCCAAGGCAATGAACAACAAGGGTGCCGCATTAGGGCAATTGAGTAAAATTGATGAAGCAATTCAGACATTTGACGAGGTTTTTGATAAATTCGGCTCTAATGATCATCCTGAACTTCGTAATCATGTCGCCAGTGCGCTGTTTAACAAGGGAATAGCGCTGCATTAATTGAATCGATCTACTGATGAAATTGCAGTCTATGACGACCTGATAGAACGGTTTGCTGCCAGCGATGATTCCGCTGTGCTCGCGCTGATCATTAAGACTTTGCACAAAAAAGCTTGCCTGCTCGCGCGCGGTGGCAATGTCGCGCCGGCGATCGATAGCCTTCGCCAATGGGCGGGCAAGGCTGGCTGCTTCGACTGCGACGCCGTCCACAAGGACCAAGACTTCGACCCCATCCGCGCCGACCCGGCCTTTGTCGCCTTCATGGCCGAGATGGGCTGCGCGCCTCCGGCCGAGCCCCCTGAACCACAGGCGGCATAACACGGGCCTTCGCATCGGCGCCCGGCGGCGCTAAAGCGCGCCACCATGAACGACCCCACCACCATTCGCCGCCTTTATGGCCGGCGCCAGGGCCACAAGCTGCGCATCGGCCAGGCGGCGCTGGTGGAGGAGGCATTGCCGCGCCTATCGGTGCCCGAGGCGGGCGCGCTGACCAGCGAAGCCCTGTTCGGCGACGCGCGACCGTTGCAGGTCGAGATCGGCTTTGGCGGCGGCGAGCATCTGGCGGCGCAGGCGGCGGCCTGGCCCGACCATGGCTTTATCGGCTGCGAACCCTTTCTGAACGGGGTGGTGAGCGCGCTGGCGCACCTGCGCGGCCGGCAGCTGGGCAATGTGCGGCTGCACATGGGCGACGCGCTGACGGTGCTGGAACGGCTGCCCGATGCGTCGCTGGAGCGGGTCTATCTGCTCCACCCCGATCCCTGGCCCAAGGCGCGCCACGCCAAGCGGCGGATGGTGAACCATGGCCCGCTCAACCTGATCGCGGCCAAGCTGAAGCCCGGCGGCGAGTTCCGCCTGGGCACCGACGACCCGACCTATTGCCGCTGGGCGATGATGGTGATGGCGCAGCGCACCGATTTCGCCTGGACGGCCGCGGCCGCCGCCGATTTCCTGACGCGCCCCGACGACTGGCCCCAGACCCGCTATGAAGCCAAGGCCCGGCGCAAGGGGCATGAGGTGTGGTACTTCCGCTATGTGCGGTGCGGGGGCGGGGGCGGGGGCGCTTGACCGCCCGCCGCGCGCGGCACACATCACGGGCATGACAACGCTTCCCGCCGTTACCGCCATTGCCCAGACGATCCAGCTGTCGCTGAGCCCGGTTTTCCTGCTGGCCGGGATGGGGGCGATCCTGAACGTCATCGCGATGCGGCTGGGCCGCGTGGTGGACCGCGCCCGCGCGCTCGAAGCGCTCCACCCGCGCTCCAGCGGCGCCGAGCATGACCGGCATGTGTGGGAACTGCGCCAGCTCGACCGGCGCATGGGGGTGATCAACGCCGCACTGTTCCTGTGCGTGGCCAGCGCGATTGCGATCTGTCTGCTCGTCGCCTTGCTGTTCGTTGCTGAACTGACCGACTGGCATATCGGCACGCTGATCGCGCTGCTGTTCATCGGCGCGATGCTGTTGCTGATCGGCGGGCTGGTGATGTTCATCATCGAAGTGCGCCTGTCGCTGCGCGCCACCCAGGTGCGGGTGGAACTGCTGGAACAGGAACGAAGTTAAGCGTTTGTATTAAAATGATATATCTCGTTTCCCGCGGACAGAACGGCTGATTTCGGTGTCCACGACATGCTCTTTTTTGGCGCGGCCGGCGCTGGCGGCGCTGCTGATGGCGCCCGGCATGGCGGCGGCGCAGGAGGCGGCGCCCGAGGTGGTGGTGCGTGGCACGCCGCTCACCGCCCCGCCCGGCGCGCCCGCCTATGGCACCGTCACCATCACGGCGGAGCGGCTTTCCGGCGATGCCGCCGGCCGGGTGGAAACCGCGCTCGCCGATGTCGCGGGCTTCCAGCAGTTCCGCCGCAGCGACAGCCGTTCCGCCAACCCCTCGGCACAAGGGGTGACGCTGCGCGCGCTGGGCGGCAATGCGGCGAGCCGCGCGCTGGTGTTGCTCGACGGGGTGCCGATTGCCGACCCGTTTTTCGGCTTCGTGCCGTTCAATGCGCTGGTGCCGGGGCAGCTCGGCGCGGCGCGGGTGACGCGCGGCGGCGGCAGCGGCGCATTCGGCGCCGGCGCGCTGACCGGCACGGTGGCGCTGGAAAGTGCGGCGCCCGATGCGCTCCCCCGGTGGAGCGCGCTGGCCGAGGGCGGCAGCTTCAACGCGCAGCGGCTGGCGGCGGGGGCCGCGCCCCGGCTGGGCGCCGGCGTACTGGCACTGTCCGGCCAGTGGCAGCGCGCCGACGGCTTCTTCACCACCCCGCCCGACCAGCGCGCGCCGGCGAGCGCCCCGGCGGCTTATCAGGACTGGACCGTCGGCGCGCGGCTGGTGGCGCCGGTGGATGCCGCGACGGAAGTGCAGGCGCGCCTCTCGCTGTTCGGTGACCGGCGGACGCTGCGCTTTGCGGGGGCGGACAGTTTCTCGCAAGGCGGCGATGCCAGCGTCCGCCTCGTCCATCGCGGGCGCTGGCAGGTGGAGGCGCTCGCCTATCTGCAGCTGCGCGATTTCGGCAACCGGGTGATTTCGGCGACCACGTTCCGCCCGACGCTGGATCAGCGCGCGACGCCGTCGCTGGGCGCCGGTGCCAAGCTGGAGCTGCGCCCGCCGGTCGGCGGCGGCCATGTGCTGCGCTTCGGCATCGATGCGCGCCATGCCGAGGGGCGCGCGCTGGAGGACGCCTATGCCGCGTCGGGCGCCGTCACCGCGCGGCGGGCGCTGGGCGGGCAGACCGGGGTGGTTGGCGCCTATGTCGAGGATGACTGGGTGCTGGGCGCGCTGACGCTGACCGCCGGCGCGCGGGTTGATCGCTGGATGATCACGGGCGGCTTCTTCAGCGAGGGGGCGCCGACAGGGGCGGTGACCGCGCGCCGCTTTGCCGACCGCGCCGGGACCGAGCTTAGCGGCCGCGCCGGGCTGTTGTGGCGGCCCGTGCCGGCGCTGGCGCTGCGCGCGGCGGGCTATACCGGCTTTCGCGTGCCGACGCTGAACGAGCTCTACCGCCCCTTCGTGGTGTTTCCGGTTGCGACCCAAGCCAATGCCGCGCTCGACCTGGAGCGGCTGCGCGGCGGCGAGGCAGGGGTGGAGCTGACCCCGATGCGCGGCCTGCGCCTCAGCGTCACCGGCTTCGTCAACCGGCTGGAGGGGGCGATTGCCAATGTCACCATCGGCACCAATCTGCGCCAGCGGCAGAATCTGCGCGCAATCGATGCACGCGGGGTGGAGGTGGAGGCGGCATATCAGCGGGGCGCCTGGTCGCTCACCGCCAGCTACGCGCATAATGATAGCCGTGTCGCAAGCCCCGGCGCGCTCGATGGCCGGCGCCCGGCGCAGAGCCCGGCCGACATGCTGAGCACCACGCTGGCGTGGGCGCGGGGCGGCTGGGCGGCATCGGCCACGCTGCGCCACACTGGCCGGCAGTTTGAGGACGATCTGTCGCTCGACGCGCTGCCCCCGGTAACCACGGTGGACGCGGTGCTGCGCGTGCCGCTGCTGCGCCGCGTCGCCTTTTCGCTGCGGGCGGAAAATCTGGCCGATGCCCGCATCGTCACCCGCAATGCCGCCGGCTCGATCGATCTCGGCGTGCCGCGTACCCTGTGGATCGGGCTGTTCATCGCAGGGTGATTGCGGCTTTTACCTAGCCTGCTGTTG
>NZ_JAIESM010000064.1 GCF_019746015.1 Sphingomonas sp.
GCATCGACGGTGGCGGGCACGCGCACGGCCCGGTCACGCCCGCCATGGATCAGCTGGTGAATCTGCGCGAAAAACTCGCATTCGCGAATGCCGCCGCGCCCGCGCTTCAGGTCATAGCCCGGCCCCAGCGCCTGCCCCTGCGTATAATGATCGCGGATGCGCGACGAGATCGAGCGGATCTCGCGCACCGCGCCGAAATCCAGCCCGCGCCGCCAGATGAAGGGCTGGATCGCGGCCAGGAACCGTTCACCCAGCGCAATGTCACCAGCGGCGGCGCGGGCACGGATGAAAGCGGCACGCTCCCACGGCATCGCCGCCGATTCATAGTGGGAGATTGCCGCTTCCGCCGGCAGTACGATCGGCGTCACTTCCGGGCTCGGGCGCAACCGCAGATCGACGCGCAGCACATAGCCGTCGCCATCGCGCTCCTGCAGCAGCTGGACGACGCGGCGGCCGATCCGCACCGCTGCTTCCTCCGGCGCCTCGCGCGGGCGACGCGGCAGGGTGGCGGGGTCGAACAGCAGGATCGGGTCGATGTCCGACGAATAGTTTAGCTCGTGGCTGCCCTGCTTGCCCAGCGCAATCGCGGTGAAGCCGACGGGCTCGGCATCCGGCGTCCGCTCGGCAATCGCGCCGGCAATCGCGGCGTTCAGCGCGTAATCGGCGAAGTCGCTGAGCGCCGCCGTTACCTCGGCCAGGCTCATCCGGCCGGACAGATCGCCGATCGCCACCGCCAGCGCCAGCCGGCGCCGCTCGATGCGCAGCCGCGTCGCCAGCGGCACGGCACTGTCGGCCACGCGCAGCGCGGCGAAATCGGGCAGCACGCCGCTTGCCAGCGCCGCCGCCAGCGCTGGTTCACGCTCCATCGCCAGCGTCAGAAAAGGGGAATGCGCCCGCGCCCGGGCCAGCGCATCGGTCAGATCATGCGCGATAATGGCATCAGCCATGTGGATTGTTTGCCATGTCATCCCCGCGCGGCAGATGCGCCAGACCGATGCAACCAAATGGGAATTAGGGCGTTAGCACCCTTATGTCGACCATCTTGATGGCAGCTGCACCGCCAAAAGCGGCGCCTTCCCTCTCCGCCCAGGGGCCAGTGCCGGCGCCCGCGCTGGACGGCGTGGCGGCAGCGCTGGCGGCGGCGTTTCCAGTGGAGACGGGCGTGCCGGAGCCGCTGGCGGCGATCCTGCACCGCATCGATCAGGCCCCTATGCCGCGCTGATCCGCGGCGTCGTTCACCCATCGCGGGTCAGGGCATCGACCTGGCTCAATATCGCTTCGATCGGCGACTGCGTTGCCGGCGGTTCGCCACTGCGCGGCGGCAGCGCGCCACCGGCCAGCAATGCCTCCAGCGCGGTGCGCCCGCGCGCGACCCGGCTCTTGATCGTGCCGACGGCCACGCCGCAGATTTCGGCCGCTTCCTCATAGGCAAAGCCGCCCGCGCCGACCAGGATCAGCGCCTCGCGCTGCGCCGGGGGCAGCAGCAGCAGCGCGCGCTGCATGTCGGCCAGCTCGATATGCTTGTCCTGCCCGGCAGGCGCGGCGAGCGACCGCTCCGCCGCCAGATCGTCCCACTCGCCGCGAAAGCGCGCGCGGCGCAATTGCGAGAGATAGAGGTTGCGCAGGATGATGAAGGTCCAGGCGCGCATGTTGGTGCCGGCGTGGAAGCGCGCGCGCGCCGCCCAGGCCTTCAGCAGCGTTTCCTGCACCAGATCGTCGGCTAGGTCGCGGCTGCCCGAAAGCGAGCGGCCGAACGCGCGCAGCTGCGGGATCAGCGCGGCCAGCTCAACCTTGAACGCCGCGTCGGACAGCGCCTTTGGCGGCTCTGCGACGGGTGAATCGACCATGGTCATGCCGGCCCGCTTTCCGCATGCTCCGGGGGTTCAGACGACAGGCAGGGTGGACTGGTCAAAAAACAACGCCTGGCTGATTGCGGTTTTCACCGTCTGCCGCTGGAACGGCTTGGTAATGAGGAAGGTAGGCTCAGGCCGCTCGCCGGTCAGCAGCCGCTCGGGAAAGGCGGTGATGAAGATCACCGGCACGTGAAATTCGGCCAGAATGTCGCGCACCGCGTCGATGCCCGAGCTGTCGTCCGCCAGCTGGATGTCAGCCAGCACCAGCCCCGGCCGGTCGTCATGCGCAAAAGCCACCGCCTCGTCGCGCGTCACGGCCACGCCGGTCACCTCATGCCCCATATCGCGTACCAGGCTTTCGATATCCATCGCGATGATCGGCTCATCCTCGATGATCAACACGCGCGCGCGGGTCTGCCGGTCGATCTCGGCCAGCGCCTCGGCCACCAGTGCCTCAAGCTCGGCAGGGCTGATGTCGAGCAGATAGGCCGCGTCCTCCGGCGCGAAACGCTCCATCGCGGTCAGCAGCAATGCCTGGCGGGAGCGCGGCGCAATGCGGGCAAGGCGCACCCGCGCCACCTGCTCGCTCTCGGCGGGCGCGGCCTGCTGAATGGCGGTGGCGGCTGCGAGCACCGACTGGAACACCCGGTACAGCCCCAGCCGGGGATCGACCGAACGCGGGAACGAATCGGGATCGGAGACGATCAGCTCGAGCGCGGCACGCACCCTGCCGTCTCCCTCCACCTGGCTACCCGTGAGCGCGCGGGCATAACGGCGCAGAAACGGCACATAGGGTGCGAGTTGTTGTCCCAGCGGCATCGTCGCAGCGTCTCCCAGTCGCGCCCTGCTGCGAGTGTGAGCCTCGCAGCAGGGCGTTGCAATCACCTTGCCCGATATGGTGCAATGCCGATTGCGTTTTTGTGATGAAAAGCGGAACTATCGAGCCGCTGTTTGGTTTCATGGACCTTGTGTAAATTGGCCTTCGCGCCATGCCGGAGCGGTCGGGCCGATCAGTTGAACTGTTATCGAGTCGTCTAACGCTGTTGCTGCATCGAGGACCTGGTTGTTGAGCCCCCAAACCCCACCGCCAATCGAAACCGGCGACGAGCCCGCCCAGAGTGGGGCAGCGGCGCTGGATGGCGACATGGGCGCTGCGCTGCGGCTGATCTATCAGGCAGCGGCCAATGAAGCGATTCCGCCGGAAATGCTCGACCTGCTGAGCAAGCTCGATTGACGAGGGATCATGGCCGCGCAGGCTGATGCGGCAGAAGTAACCGCGCCAGCGCGCCTGCGCGCCACCCTGCCCACCGGCGCCAGGCTGTTCCTGATCCTGAGCATCGCGCTGCTGCCGCTGGCGCTGATCGGCATTTCTGCAGCACTCCAGGCCAATCGCATCACCGACACCGAAACACGGGCGCGGCTGCGGCTGGGCGCCACCGAAAGCGCGCGAGCGCTCGCCATCGAACTGGTGGGCGACATGACCGCGCTGCGCGTGGCGATCGGCGCGCTGGATGCAGACCCGGCCGATGCCCCCAATTGCGCGCGGCTGAAAAGCGTGTTTGCCGACCGCCTGTCGCAGGCGGTGCGCTTCACCATTTTCAACCAGGCGGGGCAGGTGCTGTGCGGGGTGCCGCCGCTGCCCGCTGCGACGCTCGACTGGCGTGGGCCACCCGATCAGGTCGTCGCCGGCATCGAGCCGGGGCGCGCGCTGGTGCTGGGCATCGATGCGCCGGGCAAAAGGCTGCGCGCGGTCGCGACATTCCCGGTCGCCGCGCTGGCCGACATTGCCCGGCCGACCAGCTTCACCCCCGCCTATAGCGCGCGGCTGACTGTCCACCGTGAAGAACTGGTGCTGGAATCGCTGCCCGACGTGGGGGCGCTCGGCCGGCTGGAATCGCTGACCGTGCCGGTGGGCATCGACCGGCTGTCGCTCACCATGAGCATCCGCGCCGCGCCGCTCACCGCGCCCGCCATCGTCTCGATGCTGCTGCCGCTGCTGATGTGGGCGGCGGCGGCCGGCATCGGATGGTTCGTGGTCGACCGGCTGCTGATCCGGCCGATGCGCGCGCTGGGGGGCGAAGTGGCGGCCTATCGCCCCGGCACGCTGATCGCTGCGGAGACGGTGCGCGACGCACCCGCACAGGAACTGCGCGAGCTGGGCGAGACCTTCCGCGCGCTGAGCGCCACCGTCGTCGCGCATGAGGCGGACCTGGCAGACAGCCTGACTCGCCAGACGCGGCTGACGCGCGAGGTGCATCACCGCGTGAAGAACAACCTGCAAATCATTGCCAGTCTTATCAATCTTCACGCCCGCGGTGCGGCCAGCGCGGATGCACACACCGCCTATGCCTCCATCCAGCGGCGGGTCGATGCGCTGGCGGTGGTCCACCGCCACCATTTTGCAGAACTCGCCGATCATGGCGCGGTGTCGCTGCGCGCGGTGATTGCAGACCTTGCCGCCAATATGCGGGCAACCGCGCCGGCCGATGCCAATCTCAACCTGTCGCTGGAACTGGCCAGCATCAGCACCACGCAGGACGTGGCGATCGCGGTTGCCTTTCTGCTGACCGAGCTGATTGAAATGGCGATGGGGCTGGGCAGCGCCGGGGGCGGGGCGATCACCATCGCGCTTGCGCCGATCACCGCGCCGGCCGATGGCGCGGGCGGCCGCGCCCAGCTGCGCGTCAGCGCGCCGATGTTCGTCGATAGCGACCGACTGCGCACGCTGCTCGCCGAGCGTTATGCGCGGGTCATCGACGGCCTTGCCCGCCAGCTGCGCAGCAAGCTGGAGCATGAGCCGCTAGCCGGCGTCTATGAGATCAGCATCGCCACGATCGCGCCTGGCTGAAAAAATCATCGCGGGCGCGGGAACCATCGCCGCGCACCCGGCGTTGAGCGACCCGGATGGTGTTCTTGCCCCCGCTCGCGCCATCCAGTCCAAAAGGTCCGGACGTGTAACCCCGCCCCCCCTGGTTGCACGTCCGGGCCTGATTTTTGCCGGGCCAGATTTTTCGGACGCAGCCTTGTTCGGCCAGCCTATTCGGCCCTTCTATTCGGCCGCAGCCTCGGCCGGCTTGCGCCGCCGCTCGGTGAGCCAGATGCCGATAATGCCCAGCTCGTAGAGGATGATCAGCGGAATCGCGAGCAACAGCTGCGAGCCGATGTCGGGCGGCGTCAGCAGCGCGGCAATGCCGAACGCCAGCACGATCGCATAGCGGCGAAAGCCGGTCAGCTGGCGCCGGGTAACGATGCCGGCCCGCTCCAGCAGCATCAGCAGGATCGGCAGCAGGAACGACACGCCAAAGCCGAACATGAACTGCATGATGAAGCCCAGATAATTGTTCACATCGGGCAGCGCGCGCTGCTCCACCCCGCCCAGATCGCCCTGAAAACCCAGCAGGAATTTGAGCGCGATCGGCACCGCGATGAAATAGGCCATCGCCGCCCCCGCGGAGAACAGCACCGGCGTTGCAAACAGGAAGGGCAGCAGCGCGCGCTTTTCGCGACCGTAAAGCCCGGGCGCGACAAACTGCCACAGCTGGTTGGCGATCACCGGCGAGCCGATCATCATGCCGGCGAACAGCGCCACCTTCACCTGCACGAAAAAGCCGCCGAACACGTCGGTATTGATGATTTCCTTCTGCCCGGCGGCCACCAGCGGGTGGACCAGAATCTGCAGAATGTCGCGCGCGAAGAAGAAGCAGCCGAAAAACGCCACCAGCACCGCGACCACGCAATAGATCAGCCGCCGGCGCAGCTCGACCAGATGGTCCAGCAGCGGCGCGCGCGATGCCTCGATCTCGTCGCGTTCGTCGGTCATGGCAGCGGGGCCGGCGGCACCGGCGGTACGCCTTCGGCGGCGGCAATCTCGTCGTCGCTGGGCGCGCCCTTCAGCGCGGGCTGGGGCACCAGGGCGGGCGTGTCGCTCACCGCACTGTCGGCCAGTGGCAGCATCGCGGGTTCGGTTGCGGGAAACTGGCGCATGATGCGCTCATTTTCGGCGGCCCATTTCGCCTCCAGCTCCTTCAGTTCCGCCTCGCGCACCATCGCGTCGAAACCGTCGCGGAACTGGCGCATGGCGCCGCGCGCCTTGCCGGTCCAGTAACCGACGACGCGCATCACCTTGGGCAGGTCCTTGGGGCCGATCACCACCAGCGCGACGATCGCGACCAGCAGCAGTTCGGACGGAGCGATATCGAACATGCCGGCGGACTTAGCCGTCCTTGGCGGCGGGCTCGCCCTCGGCCTTGCCGTCAATCCGCGCGGCCGGCTTTGCCTCATCCTCTTCGGCAAGGCCCTTTTTGAACTGCTTCACGCCCTTGGCCACGTCGCCCATCATTGCCGAGAAGCGCCCGCCCCCCAGCACCAATATCGCCACGCCGCCAAACAGCAGCCAATGCATCAGGCTGAAACCACCCATCACCAATCTCCTCTAACGCCCCCTATTTAGGCGTCTTCATCGTCCTTTGCCACCTCAACGCGTTCGATTGCGAGATCGACCGGATCGAGCAGCCCGGCGGCGCGCAGATCGTCGATGCCGGGCAGGTCGCGCCGGCTGGCCAGGTTGAAATGGACGAGGAATTCGGGCGTCGTCGCATAGGTCAGCGGGCGGCCCGGCACCTCGCGCCGGCCGGCCGGGCGCACCCAGCCCGCCTCCATCAGCACGTCGAGCGTGCCCTTGGAGATCTGCACGCCGCGAATCGCTTCGATCTCGGCGCGGGTGACCGGTTCGTGATAGGCGATGATGGCCAGCGTCTCCACGCCGGCGCGGCTCAGCTTGCGTGGCTCCTCGCGGTCGCGGCGGAGCAGGTGGGCGAGGTCGGCGGCGGTCTGGAAATGCCAGCGGTCGCCGCGCCGCACCAGTTCGATGCCGCGCCCCTGGTGATGGGCGGCAATCTCGGCAAGGGCCGCGCGCACATCGCCCTCGCCTGCATGCGCGCGGATCGCCTCGATCGAGAGCGGCGCGTCCGCAGCGAACAGCACCGCTTCCACCGCGCGGGTGAAGGCGTCGGTCATGCCGGCGGCCTCAGATACAGCGGCGCGAACGGCGCTTCCTGGCGCAGTTCGGCGCGGCCCAGCCGGGCCAGTTCCAGCGCGGCAACGAAGGAGGAGGCGAGCGCCGAGCGGCGATAGCCGCCCTCGGCACCGGGCGGCAGAAACGCCTGCAGCATCCGCCAGTCGGGCGCCAGGCCCAGCATGTCGCCCAGCCGTTCCAGCGCGGTTTCCAGCGTCATCACCGGGCGGTTGGCGACGATGTGCATCACCGGGCGCGTGCGCGCATTCACCCGGCCATAGGCGGCGATCAGGTCATAAAGGTCCGCCTGCCACGCGGCCTTGCGGATGGTGCGCAGCCCTTCGGGCGCGACGCGGACGAAAATGTCCCGCCCCAGCCGGTCGCGCGCCATCAGCCGGGCACCGGCCTCGCGCATCGCGCTCAACCGTTCGAGCCGCAGCTGGAGCCGCAGCGCGAGTTCTTCGGGGTCCGGCTCCTGCTCCGGGTCGCGCGGCAGCAGCAGCGCGGATTTCAGGTAAGCGAGCCATGCCGCCATCACCAGATAATCGGCCGCCACTTCCAGCTTCAGCGCCTGCGCCTGGTCGACAAAGGCCAGATATTGCTCGACCAGCTTCAGGATCGACAGCTCGCGCAGATCGACCTTCTGCGTGCGCGCCAGCGCCAGCAACAGGTCGAGCGGCCCTTCCCAGCCGTCGATATCGATGGTCAGCGTGTCAGCATCGGCAGTCATCGCTCGTGCATCTAATCACAAGCCGCCCGGCAGCGAAAGCGTCGCGCCGGTCAGGCCGGCACAGCTGCGAGCAGTGCGTCGCGTTTGGCGGCGAGTTCGGCGGCGTCGCCCTGAGGCGGGCGCAGCGTTGCCATTGCTCGGTCGAGCCGGGCGCGCGAGGCGGGGGCGATATCGCCGATCCGCCCGGCAATCTCAACCATCTCGTCCATCCGCGCCCAGCAGTCGAGCACCAGGTCGCACCCGGCGGCAACCGCCCCGGCGGCCTTTTCGCCCGCCGTGCCCGACAGCGCCTTCATGTCGATATCATCGGTCATCAACAGGCCGTCAAAGCCGATGCGGCCCCTGATGATGTCGTTGATGATGACCGGGGAGAGCGTCGCCGGCCGGTCATCCCACGCCTGGAACACGATGTGCGACGTCATCCCCATCGGCGCGTCGCGCAGCGCCTGGAACGGGGCGAGATCGATCGCCAGCGCCTCCTCGGTCGCAGTGACGGTGGGCAGGCTGTAATGCGTGTCGAGTTCGGCGCGGCCATGGCCGGGCATGTGCTTCACCACGCCGACCACACCGCCGCGCGCCAGCCCGTCGAGCACCGCGCGGCCCATCGCCGCCACCCGCTGCGGCTCATGACCCAAGGTGCGGGTGCTGATCGCCTCGGTCGTGTTCGGCTGGGCAATATCGAGCAGCGGCAGGCAGTTCACGGTGATGCCGACCTCGGCCAGCATCAGCGCGATCGCCTGGGCATTGGCGCGCGCCGCTTCGATCGCGGACATCGGCGCCACGTCATACAGTGCGTCAAAGGCCGGGCCGGCGGGAAAGGCGGGCCATTCGGCCGGCTGCATCCGCGCCACGCGCCCGCCTTCCTGGTCGATCAGGATGGGCAGATCGTCCCGCCCGGTCAGCGCGCGCAAACTGTCGGTCAACGCGCGCAGCTGTGCGCGGTTTTCGCAGTTGCGCTTGAACAGGATGAAGCCGGCCGGTGCCGCGTCGCGGAAAAAATCGGCCTCGCTGGCCAGCATCACCGGGCCGGCCAGCCCGAAAATCACCGGCTTCATCGCGTCATTGCCGGGCGATGAAGCAGGGCTCACCCGCCAGTTTCAGTTTGGCGCACAGCTCGGTCGCGGCGCTCGCGCTGCCGGCATTCACGCGCAACCGGTAGAAGGTGGCGCCGCCGACCTGCGCCTGCAGCACCTGGTGGCCGAGCCCGGCGAGATAGGCAAAGCGCTTGGACTGGCGCGTCCACGCCCCCATCGCCGCCGACTGGGTGGGGAACGAGCCCAGCTGCACCACCGATCCGCCCGCCGCGCCCGGCATCACGCCCTTGCCGGGCATGACCAGCGGCGCTTCAGACATCTGCTTCAGGTCGATCTTGCCCTTGGTCGGCCCCTTGCCCTGGCTGGTCGCCATCGCGGCATCGCCCTCACCCGCCACCTTCACGCCGCCGGGGCTGTCCGGCTTCACCTTGTAATCGCCCGCAGGGGCCGCGATCAGTTCGCCGCCGCCCTCGGCCGGGCGCGCCGCCTGGCGCTGGACGCTGTAGGCCGCAAAGATCAGCCCCGCGATAACCGCCAGCCCGCCGAGCACGAACAGCATGATGCGCCCGAACGAGGGACGATCATCATAATCCTCGTCCACCGTTTCCAGCCAGGGCAGCCGGTCTTCGTCTGCCAACGCCTCACTCACCGTCGCCATCAATTCAACTCCTCGACAGCCTCCACCCCGATGATGGCCAAGCCATTGCGGATGATCTGCCTTAACGCATCGGCAAGGAAAAGTCGCGCGGCGGTGAGCGCGGGATTGTCCGAAATCAGGAATCGCCGGTCGGGCCGGTCATTGCCCACATTCCAGGCGGCATGAAATTCCGCTGCCAGGTCATAAAGATAAAAGGCCACCCGGTGCGGCTCGCGCGCGGCGGCCGCGGTTTCGACCAGGCGGGGGAACTGCGCGGCGCGCTTCACCAGCGCCAGATCCTCGGCATCGAGCAGGGCCAGATCGGCACCCGCCGCGCTGATCCCGGCCTCGGCAGCCTTGCGGCCCAGCGAGCACATCCGCGCATGGGCATATTGCACATAGAAGACGGGATTGTCCTTCGACGCTTCCACCACCTTGGCAAAGTCGAAGTCCATCTGCGCATCGGCCTTGCGGGTCAGCATGGTGAAGCGCACCACATCCTTGCCGACCTCGTTCACCACATCGGCCAGCGTCACGAAATTGCCGGCGCGTTTGGACATTTTGACCGGCTCGCCGCCGCGCAGCAGGCGCACCATCTGGACGAGCTTCACGTCGAAGCGCGTCTTGCCGCCGGTGAGCGCGGCGACTGCCGCCTGAATGCGCTTGACGGTGCCGGCATGGTCCGCGCCCCAGATGTCGATCAGCGCGTCGGCGCTCTGCGCCTTCTGGTAATGATAAGCGAGATCGGCGCCGAAATAGGTCCATTGCCCGGTCGACTTCTTGATCGGCCGGTCCTGATCATCGCCAAAGTGCGTGGAGCGGAACAGCGGCAGCATCACCGGTTCCCAATCCTCGGGCGTTTCGCCCTTGGGCGCTTCCAGCATCCCGTCATAGACCAGGCCCCGCGCGCGCAGATCGGCCTCGGCCGCTTCGGGCTTGCCGGCGGCCTGGAGCGCGGCTTCGGACGAGAACACGTCGTGATGAATGCCCAGCAGCGCCAGATCGGCGCGGATCATCGCCATCATCGCGTCAACCGCGCGGGTGCGGAACAGCGCCAGCCAGTCGTTTTCGGGCGCGGCGACGTAACGATCGCCAAAGTCGGCGGCGAGCGCCTGCCCCACCGGCACCAGATAATCGCCGGGGTACAGCCCCTCGGGGATGGTGATCGTCTCGCCCAGCGCCTCGCGGTAGCGCAGATGGACCGAGCGGGCGAGCACATCCACCTGCCCGCCGGCATCGTTGACATAATATTCGCGCACCACCTTGTGCCCGGCCCATTCGAGCAGGCTGGCGAGCGCGTCGCCCACCACCGCGCCCCGGCAATGGCCCATATGCATGGGGCCGGTGGGATTGGCGGAGACATATTCGACATTCACGACCGATGCCTCGGCGCGCACCACCCGGCCATAGGCGCTGCCGGCGGTGGCAATCGCGCGCAGCTCGTCGCGCCAGGCCTGCTCGGTCAGGGTCAGGTTGATGAAGCCGGGGCCGGCGACCGCAACGCCCGCCACATCGCCCAGCGCCCTCAGCCGCGCGCCAATCGCCTCGGCCAGCACGCGCGGCTGCACGCCCGCGCGCTTGGCCAGCACCATCGCGGCATTGGTGGCCAGGTCGCCATGGCTGGCGTCACGCGGCGGCTCGACGGTCACGGCCTGGCGGTCGAGGTCGGCGGGAATCATCCCCTCGGCGACCAGGGCATCGAGCGCGGCATCGACCTGCGCGGCAAAGCGTGAATAGAGCGTCATGGCCAGCGCGCTTAGCGCCGCTGCCGCGCTTATGCTAGGCCGCGCGCCGCGTGGCGCTCACCACATAAAGCGCCAGGCCCGCCCAGATCAGCGAAAAGCAGATCAGATGCGCCAGCGTCAGCCGCTCGCCCAGCAGCAGCACGGCAACCGCAAATTGCAGGCTGGGCGCCAGATATTGCAGCACGCCCATCGTCGTCAGCCGCAGCACGCGCGCGGCCGCCGCGAACAGCAGCAGCGGAATCGCCGTCACCACGCCGCCGGCCAGCAGAAAGCCGGTCACCACGCCGCCGCTACCGAACGACAACCGGTCGCCCTGCGCCAGCCACCATATATAGCCCGCGCTGGCCGGTGCCAGCAGCAGCGTTTCCACCGCCAGCCCCTCTAGCGCGTCGACCGGTGTCAGCTTGCGCACCAGGCCATAGAGCCCGAACGAGATGGCGAGTGTCAGGCTGATCCACAGACCGGCCAACGCGGCACCGCTGGCCAGCACGGCAACCCCCGCCACCGCCAGCGCGACTGCCGCCAGCTGCAGCCGGGTCAGCCGCTCACCCAGAAAGGCAACGCCCAGCACCATGCTGACCAGCGGGTTGAGGAAATAGCCCAGGCTCGCCTCCAGCACATGCCGGTGCTGCACCGCCCAGATATAGCCCAGCCAGTTGATCGAAATGAGCAGCGCGCTGGCCGTCAGCGCCGCCAGCACGCGCGGCGTGGTGAGCGCCGCGCGCAGCCGCCCGGTGCGCCCCAGCGCCACGCCGAGCCCCAGCAGCAGCACCACCGAGCCCAGAATGCGCGCTGCCACCACCTCCCCCGGATCAACCGCGCGCAGCGGCAGGAAATAAAGCGGCAACAGCCCCCAGATCGCATAAGCGGCAATTGCCCGGAGGAGCCCTGTTTGCACGCCCTGCGCCATTATCGCCGTGGCCTAGGCCGGGCGGCGGCACCGGTCAAATGCCGATCTGGTTGGGATGGCTAAACAATTGCTGTGCGCTGGACAGCGGCGCGCGCGCGTGAAATCGTACAGCCGTTGCTGACACGGAGAATGACATGCGCCCCAGCCTGATAATCGCGACCGCCCTTGCCCTGTGCCTGCCGGGCGCCGCCCTTGCCGCCCCGCGCGATGCGGCAAAGGGAAAGGCGGGCGCGGTGTGGCAGGGGGCCGAGGGGCTGCGCGCCGAGCAGCTCGCGCTGCTGGAAAAGCTGGTCAACATCGATTCAGGCACCGGCAATATGGACACCGGCCCCAAGGTCCAGGCGATGCTGGGCGATATTCTGCGCGGGCTGGGCATGGAGGTGCGCTTCGTGCCGGCGGAAGCGCCCGGCCTGCCCGACAATCTGGTCGCCACGCTGAAAGGGCGCGGCAAGGGCCGGCTGCTGCTGATCGGGCACAGCGACACCGTGTTCGAGCCCGGCACCGCCGCCAAGCGCCCGTTCCGCATGGACGAGACCTATGCCTATGGCCCCGGCGTCGGCGATGAAAAGGGCGGCGTGGTGCAGGGCATCATGGCGATCAAGCTGCTGAAGCAGCTGAAATTCGACGATTTCGCGCAGATCACCTTCCTCATTGAAACCAGCGAGGAGCGCGGCTCGCCCGGCACCCGCAAGCTGATCGCCGAACTGGTGCAGCAGGCCGATGTCGAGCTGAATCTGGAACCCGGCCAGCCCGGCGACGCGGTGACCGTGTGGCGCAAGGGATCGAGCGCGTTCGAAATCAGCGTGAAGGGCCGCCCCGCCCATGCCGGCGTCGCCCCGCAGGAAGGGCGCAATGCCGCAAGCGAGCTGATCCACCAGCTGCTGCTGGCCGACGGCCTGCCCAAGAGCGGCGACGGGCTGACCAGCAACCTGACGCTGATCCAGGGCGGCGCGCGCTACAACATCATCCCCGAGGATGCGCACGCGACCCTGAACGTGCGCCTGCGCACCAAGCAGCAGGGCGCCGAGGTGGAAGCGCTGCTGAAGCGCAATGCCGAGACCACCCTGGTCCCCGACACCAGGGTGAGCGTGAAGCGCGAGGACAGCTTCCCGCCGCTGCCCACCAACCCGGGGACGGAGGCATTGGCCGATCTGGCCGGGCGGCTGTACGGCGAAATCGGCATGACGCTGGGGCGCGGCGGCAATGGCGGCGCGTCGGAATCGGCGCTGGCCTATGAAGGCGGCATTCCCGCGATCGACGGGCTGGGGCCGATCAACCAGGGCGCCCATTCGGAACGCGAGACGATCACCCTCGCCTCGGTCACCCCGCGCCTTTATCTGCTCACCCGGCTGATGATGGAACTGGGCAAGGCGCCGCCGCCCCGGCTGAAATAATCGCCGCCAAAACGGTTGGAACTGCGGCCGCAACGGATGCAGTTAATCCGGTTTAACTTGCTGATATCGAAGCCAGATTTCACCACTCCCCTGCCCCGATCACGGGGCATTGGGAGATGGTGCCATGACAACCTATCACGAGTTCGACAAGGCGAAGATCGAGGAAGCGCTGGACGCCGTAAAGGCCGATGGCGAGCTGGCCCGGGCCATTTATGCGCGCGACACCGGCGACCACGGCCCGGTGTTCGCGGCGGAAGAATATTCGGTCCTTGCCCAGTGCATCAGCGTGACCGTGCAGGGCCACCAGATCTGCCTCAACCTGCCGATCGTGGGCAAGAAGTGCATCAGCGTGCCGGTCAGCCTGCCCAGCGGCACGGCGGCGCAGGCGTGCCTCAGCATCTGCACCCATTGGGGCATCCCCACCGGCGTGAAGGTAACCATCAGCGTTGCCGGCCATGTCGTGGTGACGAAGACCTTCGGCAAATGCTGAGCTGAACCCGGCGCGCGCTGCCTCAACCGGGGTGGCGCGCGCTACACCAGCCCGGTGATCGGGCGGGCGCCGTTTGCGCCGGGGAACAGCGCCGGCATCAGCCGCGCCGGATCGAGCCCGAAATGCGCCGCCAGCGCCCCGGCAATGAACGCGTCGAGCTGCGTGGTCGGCTTCAGGTCGCGGCCTTCATAAAGTGCGGCCGGCGCCAGCCCCGGCCAGTCGGCCAGCACGCGCCCGCCCTTCACCGCGCCGCCCAGCAGCATTGCGCAGGCGGCCGTGCCATGGTCGGTGCCGCCGGTGCCGTTCAGCGCCACCGTCCGCCCGAATTCGGTGGCGACCAGCACCATGGTATTCGCCCAGAGCGGCCCCAGCCCGTCCTTCAGCGCGCCGATCATCGCGTCCAGCCCGCCCAGCTGCGCGGTCAGCCGGCCGCGCTGCTGGGCGTGGGTGTCCCACCCGGTCGTCTCGATCATCGCGATGCGCGCGCCATCGGGCGCGGCGAGCAGCTTGGCGGCGAGCGCGCCGGTTGCCGCGCCGCCATTGCGCCCGCCGGCGCCACCCGCACCGCCCATGTCGCCGCCCACTTCGCCAGCGAGCTTGCGCGTGCCGACCGCGTCGCGCCATAGCGCATTCAGCTGCGCATCGCCCTGATAGAGCATGGCGACGCGCTGGATCAGGTCCTGATCGGCATCGGGCAGCGCCGAGGGCGCATAGGAGGCAACGTCATTCGCGCCGCGCAGCGCCATCGGCACGGTGACCGCCACCGCGATCGCGCGCGCCTGGCCCGGCGGCAGCTGGCTGAGCAGCCGGTTGAGCCAGCCATCCTTGGCCTGATAGGCAAGCGCGGTGCCCGTCTCGAGCACATTCTGCCCGTCAAAATGGCTGCGGTCGCGATAGGGCGAGGCAATGGCATGCGCGAACAGCGCCTGGCGCTGGCCGTAAAGCGCACCGACCGTCTTCAGCGCCGGGTGCAGCGCGAACATGCCGTCGATGCGGGGCGCGGCGGCGAAATCATCGGCGAGCATCCCGCGCGCGCCGGCAAAGCCCGGATCGCCGACCGGCGCCAGCGTGCCCAGCCCGTCGGCCGCGCCACGCTGGATGATGAAGACGAAACGCTGATCGGTCGCGGCGCGGGCAAAGGCTAGGCGCGGCGCAAGGCCCAGCGCGACCCCGGCGGTCGCGCCCGACAGCAGGAAGGAACGGCGATCAAGCATCGGTCATCTCCGCATCATTTCGGGCGCAACGAGCAGCAGCGCCAGCGCCTGCTGGCCACTGTCGGCGTTGGCCAGCACCCGGCTGGTCTGCTCGCTGACGGCGGCGGGAAAGAGTTTGGGGGCAAGCGCGCGCGCATCGACCAGTTCGGCCACCCGCGCGGCCATGCGCTGGGCCGCTTCCACCCGGCGCATCACCGCGTCCGGCCCCGCCCAGCTGCCCGACAGATCGTCCCACCCGGCGGGTGAGCCCGGGCGCCATACCGGCTGGCCCAGCTGCGTCATCAGCCCGGCGACATTGGCGGCGGGCAGCTGGCGCGCGCCGGTCGCGCGCACTGCCGCCATCCCCCATTCCCAGGGCGTGCGGAACTTGACCGGGGCCGCCACCCACGCCTCCCGCGAGTCGACCAGCGCGCGATAGACGCTGGGCAGGTCGCCGCCCGAGCGCAAAAAGGCCGCCTCCAGCCGCTGCACCATTGCCGGCGGGGGTGTGTCTCCGGCGAAATGGCGCGCGAGCTTGGTGGCGATATGGGTGGCGGTGGCGGGGTGCACTGCCAGATCGTTAAGCACCGCCTGCCCCTGCGCCACGCCCTGCTGGGCATAGCGGCGGCCCATGATGCTGCGCTCGCCGGGCTGGTGAATGGCATCGGCAAACACGAAATCGCCGGGCGTGCCGTCGGCGCCGATCGCGCGCGCCAGGGGGCCATTGGCCAGGCCCGTCACCGTCCACCCGGTCAGCGCGCGGGCAAATTCGGTAACGTCCGCCTGGCTATAGCCGGTGCGCACGCCGAGTGTGTGCAGTTCCAGAATCTCGCGCGCCAGATTTTCGTTCAGGCCCAGCTTGCGCTTGGGGGCAAAGCGTGCTGCGCGCGTCGCCAGCATACTGTCCGGCCCGATCGAGGCGGCCTGATCGAGATAGAGCAGCATCGCCGGGTGCCGCTCGACCGCGTTCAGCATGTCGCCGAACCTGCCCAGCACATGCGGGCGGATCGCCTCGAACTCGAGCAGGCCAGACAGGCCGACCACGGTCAGCTTGTCGGCCGACACCGCAAAATGATTGGCCCAGAAATGCACCAGCCGCTCGACAAAGGGCGTGTCGGTGAGTAGCGCCGTGGTCGCGCGCGCGCCGACCTGGGTGACATAATTGTTGCGTCCCTGCTGCCCGGCAAAGCGGCGCGCGTCGCGCACCGGATCGGGCGCCTCGGCCGGCTTTGCCGCGCCGCCCTGCATCTCGGGCGCCATCGCCGGCGGGGCGACCTGCGCCATCGCACGCGGGCCGGCCTGTGCCTGTTGCCGCAGGAAGGGGCGCAGCCGCACCAGATAATCGGCAAGCTGCGCGGCCACCTCCGTCCGCCCGGGTACCGCGGCAATCGCGGCCGGTTTCGCCTCGAACCGGGCAAACTGGTCGAGCAGCCAGGCTTTCGGATTGTCCGGCACCGGCTGATCCGGCCGGGCACCCAGCCCGAAGCGGTTTAAGGCGATAGTCGCCGCCGACTTGGCATCCACCACGGCATCCTCCAAACGACCCCGATAGCGATGTGTGTACACTGCGCCTGTCGCAGAAGTTTGTCAGGGCGGCGTCAAAAACCCTCGGGCAGGTCGATCGGCCCGACCAGCGCGCGATAGGCGCGGATCGCGTAGCGATCGGTCATGCCGGCAATGTAATCGGCAATGTGGCGCCCGCGCCAGGGCGGGTCGGCGGGCAGGCCTGCCGCCCAGTTCGCGCCCATGTGCGCCGGTTCGTCCACATAGGCGGCAAACAGCGCCGCGACGATGCCGCGCGCCGCATCCGCCGCCGCCAGCTGGCGCGGATGGTGGTAAAGCGTGCGATACATGAAGCGTTTCAGCGTGCGCTCTTCCTCGCGCATCGCGTCGGAAAAGCCGATCAGCGGCACGCCTGCGGCATGGACATCGGCGAGCGTCGCCACGCCCGCGGCCGCGATCCGGCGGCGCGACTCGTCGATCAGGTCGCGCACCATCACGCCGATCTGGGTGCGGATCAGCTCGGGCACCAGCCGTTCGTCGGGCAGGCCGGGAAAGCGCGCGCGCACCAATGCCCAGAGCCGCGCGACCAGCGGCACCTCCATCAGCTCGTCCAGGCGCAGCAACCCGGCGCGCAGCCCGTCGTCAATGTCGTGATTGTCATAGGCGATGTCGTCGGCAATCGCCGCCACCTGCGCCTCCAGCGAGGGCCAGCGGGCAAGATCGAGCGCAAAGCTGGCATCGGCCGCCGCCAGCGCCCAGCCGGGCTCTGCCACCGGGCCGTTATGCTTGGCGAGGCCTTCCAGCGTTTCCCAGCTGAGGTTGAGCCCGTCGAAACGCGGATAGGGCCGCTCCACCACCATCAGCGCACGCAGCGTATGGCCATTGTGGCAAAAGCCACCCTGCCCGGCGAGCGCGGCCTTCAGCGCATCTTCGCCGGCATGGCCAAAGGGCGGGTGGCCAATGTCATGCGCCAGGCACAGGGCCTCGGTCAGGTCTTCGTTCAGGCCCAGCTCGCGCGCCACCGTCCGGCCGATCTGTGCCACTTCCAGGCTGTGGGTCAGCCGGACGCGGAAATGGTCGCCATCGGGCGCGATGAACACCTGCGTCTTGTGGCGCAGCCGGCGAAAGCTGATCGAGTGGATGATGCGGTCACGGTCGCGCTGGAAGGCGTCGCGCGGCCCGCGCGGCGTTGCCTGTTCCTCGGCATGGGCGCGCCCCCGGCTCGCCGCCGGGTCGGCCGCATAGCTCGCGCGCACGCTCATGGCGCGGGCAGCCGGTCGACCTTCTGCCCGGCGTCGCTGGTGAAGACGAACGCGCTGACGCCCGACCGCGCGAGCAGGTTGACGAAATCCTGCGCCTCATCCTCGGTCTTGAACGGGCCGGTCAGCACCCGGTTGGTCAGCCGCAACGGCGTGGTATAGCCCTGCCGGCCTTTGAGCGCGGCGGGCGCCTTGGCCTTCACCGCCGCCCAGGCGCGCGCCAGATCGCGCTCGCTCGCGCCGCCGGCCACCTGCACCCAGATGCGCGGCGGATTGTCGCGCGCCGGATCGGGCTTCTTGCCCTTGCCCTTTGCCTTAGGGTCTGCGTCCTCGGCCTTTTTGTCCTTCGCCTTGGGGTCGGGCGCGGGCTTCTTCGGGGACGGCATTGGCGCGGTGCCGAGTTCGGCGATCAGCTGATCGAGCACCGCATCGGCCGGCGCGGTGCGGGGCTTGGGCGCGCGCGCGGGCTTGGCGGTGGCAACGGCAGCGGGCGGCGGCGGGGCCGGCTTGGGCGCGGTCGTTACCGGCGCCGGTGCGGGTGCGGGTGTGGGTGCGGGCGTGGTCGCGGGCGGCTTTGCCGTGGCGATAGCCGGCGCCGGCCGGGGCGCAGGCGGCGGCACGAAATCGGCCGCCAGCGCGCCAAAGCCCGGCCGCACCTGCATCACGCCGGCGCGCACCACCGGCACCATCGGCGCTGCGCTCGCCACCCGCATCTCCAGCAGCGGCCGGGCGGAAAGCGCGGGCACCAGCGGCGGCTGGCTGGCCACGACGATCTGCAGCGGCGGCACTACCCGGCGCACCGCCACCATCGGCGCGGCGCGCGCGACGACAATGCGCAGCGGTTGAGGTTGCGGCGGCGGCGGCGCGGCGGCGGGGACGGGCCGCGCCTGGGCAAGCGCCGCTGCGG
>NZ_JAIESM010000075.1 GCF_019746015.1 Sphingomonas sp.
ACAAAGAAAAAGCGGCGACACAAAGTGCCGCCGCTCCTTCAAATCAAAGCTGTTGCAGCTTAGCGGCTGACAGCGCGGTTGCTGCCGGTGGTGCCAGCAACGATACCGGCGATCGCGCCACCAGCGGCGATCACGACAATGGCGATGATGCCAGCCTGGCTGATCTTGCCCTTCTTGCCCGACGGCGCAGCGGCAGTCATGCCCTTAACGGCGGGGGCGATCGACAGGCCAGCGGCGGGGCTCGCCGAAGCGGCGATCGGAGCAACAGCCATCGAGGCTGCGGCAGCGGCAACAAAAATCTTCGCGAAGCTCATCTCAGACTCCCTTTTTCTCTCACGGCCGACATGCCACGTCGCAGTGCGAAAGGCAACAGCGAAATCACTTTTCGCCAATTCCCTGAACGCAGCACCACTCAAGCCGCCGACGGCAAGGCTCCGATAGCGCGGTGCGGTGCAGAAATCACTAAGATTCTGCGCCAATCTATCCGTTTTGGTTGCGGCGCGGCATTCGTGCACCAGCCGGCACACCAGGGCGTCGCGCCGCAGCCCCTGGTTGCACGATCCGCGAGTTCGTCGCGCTTCGGGGCATCAAAATTGTGTAAATGCAATCTGTTGAGCGCCGTTGCTTGGCGAGCGTGGCAACGCCCATAGGGCGTGCCGGCAAGATGCGGGCAGTCATGGTTAACCCGGCGCTAATGGCCTACCCGTTTCGGGTGCGTCACGTGCGGCGCGCCCGCCTTCAGCGCCGCCTGGGCGATTCGGCTTCCAGATGATGCCGGCCGCCGGCGGTTCCAGCCGAATCACAGCCTGGGAGGCGGGCAACCGCTGGCGCCCGCCTCCTGCTCCCAGCCGTCAATGCGGCGGCCTTGCGGCTCAGCGGCTGACCGGGTTGTTGTTGCGGCTGTCGAGGGCAACCACCAGCGCGGCGATCGACAGGCCGACGGCCACCACGACGCCGGCGATCAAGCCGCCCTGGCCGAAGCGGGACTTCTTGCCAGCCGGCGCCGGCGCGATTGCCGTCTTGGCGGCAGGCGCGATCGACAGCCCGGCCGCCGGATTGGTCGATTGGGCCGCCGCTGCCACCGGGGCCACTGCCATCAGCGCTGCCGCCGTCACTGCGAGAAACTTGCCAAAGCTCATGTCGCACTCCCTTGTGCAAAAAGCGCAGCCATCAGGCCGCGACCGAACAGGGCGGCAAAGACGCTCTGCCGCCATCGAGTGCCGCCATTGGGGCGGTGCGGCCACAGCTCGTGCCGCACTTGCACAATTACCTGAGAATTCGACCTAAGTCACTGAATATATTTTATTTAATTCGGGTGCGAAACGATATTCAGAGGGTTTTTCGCGGCCCGGCGCGCAAGGGCGTTGCGGGTCAGGTGTTCACCAGCCAGCGCGCGCTCCCCTCCAGCCCCAGCGCGGTCAGCACGCCGCTCATATAGGCGCCGGTATCGATGCCGATTCGCGCCGGCGTCAGCTCGGCGGCCTCGCTGATGCTGTGGCCATGGACGATGACGCGCTCGTGCAGCTGGCGATGGTCGAGGAACGGCTCGCGGATCCAGCGCAGGTCGGCGACCTTCTGCTCGGCCAGCGGCACGCCGGGGCGGATGCCGGCATGGACAAAGGCATAGTCGCCGATCACGACCAGATCCTCGAACCGCTCCAGAAACGCACGGTGCGCGGCCGGCACCAGCGCGGGCAGCCGTTCGAGCAGTTCCTCATAATCGAGCGCGTTATACGCGTCCTCGCTCAGGCCATAGCTCAGGATGGTCTCGCGGCCGCCGATTCGGCAGAACATCTTCAGCGCGCGCAGATCGCCGGCCAGCGCGAGCAGGAAGACTTCCTCGTGATTGCCCATCAGGAAGCGCGTTTCGGGGAGCGCGCCGGCAATCTCAATCGCGCGCTCGACCACGGCGGCCGAATCGATGCCCCGGTCGACCAGATCGCCCAGAAAGATCAGCTGCTGCTGCGCTGGCCCACGCGCCGCATCATCGGCCTGAATCAGCTCGAGCAGTTGGTCGAGCAGGTCGCGCCGGCCGTGAATATCGCCGATCGCATAGACGCGTTGCCCCGCCGGAATGCCCGGCTGCGGTGCGCGCGACGTGACTTTCTTCAATAGCTTGAGCATCTTACAACATCAGCAACGGGCCGCACGGTCGGCGCGGCGGCTGTCGGCATAGCGCCATCGGCTTGCCGATTAGTGGATGACGCACCCGCGAACAACCAATAATGCATAGCGCCATGAAGGCGTTGATCCTGGCCGCGGCGCTGCTGGCGGCAGTTCCCGGCGCGGCAGTGGCGCCGGACAGCGAGGCACAGGCACTTGAGCAGCTGAATGCGGCCGACGCGCGGCTGGCGGCGCTGCTGTTCCGGCTGACGACGGCCAATGTGGCACTGTGCCGCGATCTGGCGCCGGCGCTGGGTGCGCGCTTCCATACGCTCGCGCAATATGCGCCGGCGGCGCGCCCGGCGGCGCGCGTGCGCTATGGCTTTGCCGCGCCGCAGGGGGTGGAGCTGGTGGTGCCGGGCAGCCCGGCCGAGGGGGTGGTGCAGCCCGGCGATTCGCTCACGGCGCTGAACGGCATGGCCGAGCCGGCCGAGCCGCCCGCCGATCAGGCCCCCGCCGCCGCCGGCCCGCGCGATGCCCTGCGCGCCCGGATCGCGGCCCTGCCGCCCACGGCGCCCGTTGCGCTGGCGATGATTCGCGGCGGCAGCCCGGTCAACGTGCAGCTGGCGCCACGCCCGGCCTGCCGCGCCGAGATCGACATCACGTTCGACGCCGACAGCTATTCGCTGGCGCACGGGATGATCGGTATCACCGACAAGGATCTGCGGCGCTTCGGCGTGGACGATCTGGCGGTCATCGTCGCGCATGAGCTGGCGCATGTCATCCTGCGCACCATTCCCCGGCTGGATGCGGCGGGGGTGAAGACGGGGCTGCTGATCGGCGAGCTGGGGCGCAATGCGCGGCTGCGCAAACAGGGCGAGCTGGAGGCGGACCGGCTGGCCGTCGCGCTGCTCTATAATGCCGGCTATCCGGCAGACCGGGCGGCGGCGTTCTTCGCCGGGCCGGCGCGGGCAATGGATTATGGCCTGCTGCGCGATCGCGGCACGCCCAGCCTGAAGGAACGGGTGGCGGCGACGCGTGAGGAGGCCGCACTCATCCCGCCCGGCACCCCGCGCCCCTATCTTCCGGCAATGCTGGCGGTGCGCGATCAGCCGATGCGGTAATGGCCGCGATACCAGTCGGCAAAGCGCGCCATGCCGGTTTCGATGGGCGTGGCCGGGCGATAGCCGGTCAGCGCCGCCAGCCGCGACACATCGGCATAGGTTGCGGTCACGTCACCGGGCGGCTTGGGCTTCATCACCATCTGCGCCGTCACCCCCAGCGCCGATTCGAGCGCGGCGATCATCGCCAGCACGGTTTCGGGGTGCGACTTGCCGATGTTGAGAACGCGGTGGCCGTGCCGCTCCGGCGGATGGTCTAGCGCGCCCAGAATGCCGGCGACGATATCGTCGATATAGGTGAAGTCGCGCGCCAGCAGCCCCTCGCCGAACACCTCGATCGGCTCGCCGTTCAGCATTTTTCGGGTGAAGCCGAAATAGGCCATGTCGGGCCGGCCCCAGGGGCCATAGACGGTGAAGAAGCGCAGTCCCGTCTGCGGAAAGCCGAACATGGTATAGCTCTGGCTCATCAGCTCGCACGCGCGCTTGGTGGCGGCATAGAGCGAGACCGGCGTCACCGTCGGGTCATCCTCGCGAAAGCCCGCGCCGTCGAGCGGGCGGTCGCCATAGACCGAGCTTGACGAGGCATAGACCAGATGGGTGAGGGCAGGGGCGTGCCGGCACCCCTCCAGCACCGCCAGATGCCCGGCCAGGTTCGACCGCTGATAGGCGTGGGGATTATCGAGGCTGTAACGCACGCCGGCTTGAGCGGCGAGATGGATGACGCGCGTGGCGCCGCTGCCGGTGATCAGCGCGCGCACCGCATCCGCCTCGGCAATGTCCATGCGGTGGAAGGTGAAGCCGGCGCGCGCGGTCAGCGTCGCCAGCCGCGCTTCCTTCAGCGAGACCTCGTAATAATCGTTTAGATTGTCGATGCCGATCACGGCCTCGCCCCGGTCGAGCAGCGCGTGCGCAACCGCATGGCCGATAAAGCCGGCCGCCCCGGTGACGATGATGGTCATGGCTTACCTATTGGCCGCTTCGCCGCGCCAGCGCAATCAGCTGGCCAGCCGCAGCACGGGGGTGAAATCGGGCGCCGGCTGATCGGGCCAGATGCCGCGCGTGTCATACACCGCCTTGGTCGCGCGCTCGTCGAGCGGCACCGATTTGAACACTTCATGGTCGACCAGCACGATCATCACCGGGCAGGTCTCGATCGCATCGTCGAGATCGATCAGCCGCGCCGCCGTGCCGTCGAACGCGGCCGGCAGCGTGCGGGCAAACGGCTCGACAATGCGGATGCGGTCGCCGAAGCGCCGGGCGAGCGTGGCCGCCACCTTCAGCGCGGGGCTTTCGCGGAAATCGTCGATATTCGCCTTGAAGGCCAGGCCAAGGCACGCGACCGGCACCGCCGGATGCGCCTCGATCAGCTGCGCGGCCTTGGCGATGGCATGGTCGCACTTGCCGTCATTCACCTCGCGCGCGGTGCGGATGAGCGGCGTCGCCTCGGGCGCCTGCGCGACCAGGAACCAGGGATCGACCGCAATGCAATGCCCGCCGACGCCGGGGCCGGGCGACAGGATGTTCACGCGCGGATGGCGGTTGGCGAGGCGAATCACCTCCCACACATCGACGCCCATCTTGTCCGCCACCAGCGACAGTTCGTTGGCAAAGGCGATGTTCACGTCGCGAAAGGCGTTTTCGGTCAGCTTGGTCATTTCCGCCGCGCGCGCGCCGGTGGTGACGCAGGCGCCGCGCACGAAGCGCCGGTAAAAGGCCAGCGCCTTGCGCGCGCAGCGCGGGGTGATGCCGCCGATCACCCGGTCATTGTCGATCAGCTCGACCAGAATGCGCCCCGGCAGCACGCGTTCGGGGCAATAGGCGATGGAGATGTCGGCCACTTCGCGCGCCAGCCCCGGCATCTTCAGATCGGGGCGCAGCTTGGCCAGCAGGTCGCGCACTTCCTCGGTCGTGCCAACGGGGGAGGTCGATTCGAGGATGACGACATCGCCCGCCTTCAGCACCGCCGCCACCGTCGTCGCCGCCTTCAGCACATAGCCGATATCGGGCTGATGCCCGTCCTTGAACGGGGTCGGCACCGCGATCACGAACACATCGGCCGGCTCGATCAGCGTCGAGGCGCGCAGATGGCCGCGCGCGACCACGCCGGAGACGAGGCCGTCCAGATCGACTTCCTCGATATGCACCTTGCCCGAATTGACCGTGTCGACCACGCTTTGCGACACGTCGACGCCCAGCACTTCCACGCCCGTGCGGGCAATCACTGCGGCGGTGGGCAGGCCGATATAGCCCAGGCCCAGGACGCAAACCTTGGTGTCAGAGCCCGAAACCATGCGCGACGATCCTCGCTATACGTGCCGATGCGTGGCCGTCGCCAAACGGGTTGTGCGCGCGGGCCATCGCCTGATGCGCGGCATCATCGTCGGCCAGCGTAAAGATTTCGGAAACGATGCGATTTTCGTCGGTGCCGATCAGCCGGGCGGTGCCGGCGGCCACCCCTTCCGGGCGTTCGGTGGTCTCGCGCATCACCAGCACCGGCTTGCCGAGCGCGGGCGCTTCTTCCTGCACGCCGCCCGAATCGGTCAGCACGATATGCGCCATCCCCAGCGCGCGGACGAAATGCGGGTAATCGAGCGGATCGATGCGCGCGATGTTGGGCGCATGGCCCAGCACCCGGTCCATCACCGCCACCACATTGGGGTTGGGGTGGACGGGAAACAGGATGGCCAGATCGTCGCGCGCGGCAATGCGGGCCAGTGCGCGGGCGATGCTTTCCATCCCGCCGCCGAAATTCTCGCGCCGGTGCGTCGTCACCAGCACGATGCGCCGGCCGGCAAAACGCTCGGCCACCGCGTCGAGCCCGGCAGCGAGCCCCGGCTCCGCCGCCAGCCGCGCCTGCGTCGCCAGCAGGGCGTCGATCACGGTGTTGCCGGTCACATGCACCTGGTCTGCCGCGATATTCTCGCGCAGCAGCGCGTCGGCGGCGGTCTGGGTGGGGGCGAAATGCTGGTCGGCAATCGGCGCCACGATCCGCCGGTTCACTTCCTCCGGAAAGGGCTGATAGATGTCGCCCGAGCGCAGGCCGGCCTCGACATGCGACACGGGCACGCGCCGGTAATAGGCGGCGAGCGCGCCGACCATGGCGGTGGCGGTATCGCCCTGCACGATCACCCGGTCAGGCATTTCGGCGTCCATCACATCGCCAAGGCCGGTCAGCAGCCGCGCGGTCAGCCGGTCGAGCGTCTGCCCCGGCTCCATCAGGTTCAGGTCCACGTCAGCGGTGATGCCGGCGATCTGCATCACCTGGTCGAGCAGCCCGCGATGCTGCGCGGTGACGCAGGTGCGCACCGTCATGCCGCCATGCGCCACCAGCGCGCGGACGACGGGAAACAGCTTGATCGCTTCCGGCCGGGTGCCGAACACGACAAGGATTTTGGGCGACGAAACTGCACTGGCCATGGCGCAACTGCTTAGCCCCACACGCTTAAGGCCGCGCTAACATCAGCGGGTCAGCGCCGGCCGCAGCGGGGGCGCCACATCATCGCCGCATTTGCGATAGAGGCGCCCGCGGCTTATGACGTTTCCCATGGAGTTTGCGGCATGACGATCAAACCGCTGCGCAAGGCGGTGTTCCCGGTCGGCGGGCTTGGCACCCGCTTTCTGCCGGCGACCAAGGCGATGCCCAAGGAAATGCTGCCCGTCGTCGACCGGCCGCTCATCCAATATGCGGTCGACGAGGCGATCGAGGCCGGCATCGAGCAGATGATCTTCGTGACCGGCCGGGGCAAATCGGCGATCGAGGACCATTTCGACATCGCCTATGAGCTGGAAACCACGCTGGTCGCGCGCGGCAAGTCGCTCGATCTGCTTCACCAGACGCGGCTGACGCCGGGCGCGGTCGCCTATGTCCGCCAGCAGGAGCCGATGGGGCTTGGCCATGCGGTGTGGTGCGCGCGCGACATTGTGGGCGATGAGCCGTTTGCCATCTTCCTGGCCGATGAACTGCTGATGGGCGAGCCCGGCTGCATGAAGCAGATGGTCGATGCCTATCACCGCACCGGCGGCAATCTGGTCTGCGGGTTCGAGGTGCCGCCGGCGGAAACCGACAAATATGGCATTATCGAACCCGGCGCCGAGCATGGCGCGCTGGTCGAGGTGAAGGGGCTGGTGGAAAAGCCGCGCGCGGGCACCGCGCCTTCCAACCTGATGATTCCGGGGCGCTACATCCTCCAGCCCGAGGTGATGCGCGTGCTCGAACATCAGGAAAAGGGCGCGGGCGGCGAAATCCAGCTGACCGACGCGATGGCCCAGCTGATCGGCAAACAGCCCTTCCATGCGCTGCGCTTCAACGGCCAGCGCTTCGATTGCGGCGACAAGGCGGGCTATATCCAGGCCAATCTGGCGCTGGCGCTCGCCCATCCCGAAATCGGCCCCAGCGTGGAAGGGTTCGCCCGGCGGATGCTGGGCGCCTGAGCCGGGCTCCAGCAAAGGCTTAACGTTTCGCTGCTATCGAACGCCCTTATGCAGGGGGGCGAGCGCAAGGGAATCATCCTGGCGGGGGGCAGCGGCACGCGGCTCTATCCGGCGACGCTTGCCATTTCCAAACAGCTGCTGCCGGTGTTCGACAAGCCGATGATCTATTATCCGCTGTCGGTGCTGATGCTGGCCGGCATCCGCGACATCATGATCATTTCCACCCCGCGCGACCTGCCGATGTTCCAGCTGCTGCTGGGCGATGGCGCGGCGTTCGGCATCCGCCTCCATTATGCCGCACAGGACCGGCCCGAGGGGCTGCCCCAGGCCTTCACCATTGCCGAGGAGTTTCTGGCCGGCGGCCCCAGCGCGCTGATTCTGGGTGACAATATCTTTCATGGCGACGGGTTGGCGGCACAGCTGCGCGCGGTATCGGCGCGCCGCGAAGGGGCGACCGTGTTCGCGCACCAGGTGGCCGACCCGGAGCGTTACGGCGTCGTCGCGTTCGATGCGGCCGGCCGGCCGGCGCGGCTGGTGGAAAAGCCCGCCACGCCGCCCAGCGATTGGGCGCTGACGGGCCTGTATTTCTGCGATGGCGAAGCGCCGGCGCTTGCCCGTGCACTCACGCCCTCGGCACGCGGCGAGACCGAGATTGTCGATCTGCTCAGCGCCTATCTGGCGCGCGGCACGCTCGATGTGGCGCGGCTGGGCCGGGGCTTTGCCTGGCTCGACACCGGCACGCATGAATCGCTGCACGAGGCGGCCTCGCTGGTCCGCGCGATCGAGCATCGCCAGGGCGTGAAGATCGCCTGCCCGGAGGAAATCGGCCTCGACCTTGGCTATCTGTGCGCGGAACAGGTGCGCGCGCGTGCCGAGGCGATGGGGCGCACCGGCTATGCCGATTATCTGCGCCGGCGGGCCGCGGCATGAGCGAGGCGCCGATCCGGCTGACGATGGGCGCGGCGCCCGCCCGGCGCACGGTGATGATCACCGGCGGCGCCGGGTTCATCGGCTCGGCCGTGGTGCGGGCGATGGTGGCGGACGGCTCATGCCGGGTGATCGTGCTCGACGCGCTGCGCTATGCCGCATTGCCCGGCGCGCTCGACAGCGTTGCCGCCCGGCCCAATTACCGTTTCGTCCATGGCGATATCGGCGACCGCGCGCTGGTGGCGCGGGTGCTGGCCGAGGAACAGGTCGATGCGATCATGCACCTGGCCGCCGAAAGCCATGTCGACCGCTCGCTGACCGGGCCGGGCACGTTCATCGAAACCAACATCACCGGCACCTTTCACCTGCTGGAGGCGGCACTGGCGCATTGGCGGCGCCTGCCGGCCGGGGCGCAGGCGCGCTTCCGCTTCCACCATGTCTCGACCGATGAAGTGTTCGGCGACCTGCCGTTCGACGACAGCCGCTTTGCCGAAGACTCGCCCTATCGGCCCAGCTCGCCCTATTCGGCGTCGAAGGCGGCGGCCGATCATCTGGTCCGCGCCTGGCACCGCAGCTATGGCCTGCCGGTTATCATCACCAATTGCTCCAACAATTACGGGCCGTGGCAGCATGAGGAAAAGCTGATCCCGCTGACCATTGCCAATGCGCTCGCCGGGCGGCCGCTGCCGGTCTATGGCACCGGCGCCAATGTGCGCGACTGGCTCTATGTCGACGACCATGCCCGCGCGCTGATCGCGGTGCTGGAGCGGGGCGCTGTTGGCGAAACCTATCTGATCGGCGGGCGCGAGGAACATTCGAACATCGCGGTCGTCGCCGCGATCTGCGACCTGCTCGACGAGATGGCCCCGCGCGCCGATGGCCGCCGCCACCGCACGCAGATCAGCTTCGTGGCTGACCGGCCCGGGCATGACCGGCGCTATGCGATCGACCCGTCGCGGATCGAACGGGCGCTGGGCTGGCGCGCGGCAATGCCATTCCGCGACGGCCTGATCGCGACAATCGACTGGCAGCGCGCCCGGATGGCGGGGGGACAGGCACAGGTTGCGTGATAAAACTAATTAAAACAGTATTTTGATGTCTTGTTGAGGCGGCGCCAGCCCGCTCCCCCACCCGGCCGCCCATCGGTAGTATCGTGTGGGCGGCCGGGTGGGGGAGCGGGCCGGCACCGTAACGGTTTCAGCCCGGCTGAAACCGTCTCCATCAAAGCGCAGCGTCGTTACACCGCGTTTTCAGTATCTATCAAACAGTCAACCAACGCGCCTCGCCCAGCGTCGCGGCAAGGCCCATCAGCCCGCCGGCCTCCACCCCCGGCACCAGATCGGGCAGCGTCAGCCCGGTCAGCGCCAGCCCGGTCTGGCAGGCGATCAGGCTGACACCGCTCTCCACCGCCATCGCCAGCAGCGCGCGGCGGTCGGGCAGGCCGGCGGCGGCCAGCGCTTCGGTCTCGTCATCGGCGCGGGGTGCGGCGGCCAGCAGCGCCACCGCCCGCTCCTGCGCGAACAGCGTCGCCGGCCGGCCCAGCGCGCTTTCGGCCAGCGCCAGCGAGAGCGCTGCCCGCCCCCGCGCGCCATCGTCGCTCAGCAGCAGGATCAGCGTCATCGCCCGCAGCCCGGGCAGCCCGGATCCTTGGGCAGGCGCAGCGTGCGGAAGCGGAAATCGCGGGCATCGGCGATCAGCAGCTGCCCGGCGCTCTCCGCCCCGAACGGCACGATCTGACGGATCACCTCCAGCGCGGCCAGGCTGCCCATCACCCCGGTCATCGCGCCCAGCACGCCATCCTCGGCACAGCTGCCGGCGTCACGGTCCGGCGCGGTGCCGACCAGGCAGCGATAGCAGGGCTTGTCCGCCTCCCACCCGCGAAACACGGCGAGCTGCCCCTCAAACTGGCCGATCGCGGCGGAGACGAGCGGAATGCGCGCGGCGTGCGCCGCATCGGCCACTGCCAGCCGGGTGGTGAAATTGTCGCACCCGTCCAGCACCACATCGGCACCGGCGATGAGGGCGGCGGCGTTCTGTGCTGTCAGCCGGGCGGCAATCGCCTCCACCCGCACATCGGGATTGAGCCGGGCAACCGCCGCCGCCGCCGCCGCCACCTTCGCCGCGCCGACATCGCCGGTGCCGAACAGGGTCTGGCGCTGCAGATTGCTGAGGTCGACCCGGTCATCGTCGATCAGCACCAGCGTGCCGATGCCGGCGGCGGCCAGATACTGGATCGCCGGGCTGCCAATGCCGCCAGCGCCCACAATCGCCACCCGCGCCGCCAGCAACCGCGCCTGCCCCGCGCCGCCAATCTCCTTCAGGATCAGGTGGCGGGCATAGCGGTCGAGCTGGGCATCGCTCAGCATCGCGGTCACAACCCGGTCGAGCCGAAGCCGCCGGCGCCGCGCGCGGTTTCGTCCAGCGCCGCCACTTCGACCAGGGCGGCGCGCAGCACCGGGGCGGGCACCAGCTGGGCAATGCGGTCGCCGCGCTTCACCACGAACGGCTCGGCGCCCAGATTGGCGAGGATCACCTTCACTTCGCCGCGATAGTCGCTGTCGATCGTGCCGGGCGTGTTGAGGCAGGTGACGCCCGCCTTCAGCGCCAGCCCCGATCGCGGCCGCACCTGTACCTCATAGCCTTCGGGAATCGCCATCGCGAAGCCGGTCGCCACCGCATGGCGCGCACCCGGCGCTATCGTCACATCTTCCGCTGCCACCACGTCCATCCCCGCCGCGCCGGGCGTTGCATAGGCGGGCAGGGGCAGGTCAGCGCCATGCGGCAGGCGGAGCAGGGGAATGGTGATCGTCATGCCCGCCCGTGTAGCGCCACGGCGCGCGTGCGTCATCAGGGTGTGGGGTCAAGGCCCACCAGCGCCGCCGAATCCGCCCAGAGCCGGCGCACGGCCACATCATCGCGCGCCAGTTCGGACGGGTCGGGCCATGTCAGCCTGGCCTTGCGCAACGCGGCATAGACCCGGTCGCCCGGTGCCGTGGCGGTGGTCGCCAGGTCGAACAGGCCGCGCCCCGCATCGTCCAGCCGGTTCATCGTCCGCGACCAGCGCACCGCCAGCGGCAGCAGCGGCCACAACAGCATGCGCACCACCCAGGGCTGGTTGCGCACCAGCCCGGTGCCCGGCGTCAACCCCGGATCATAGGCAAAGACGCGCCAGTGATTCGCCGCCGCTTCCGGGCTCGCCGCCAGCGCCTGCGCGGTCATCATGTTGCATAGCTTCGAACTGGCATAGGCACGCATGCCCGCCGTCGCCGACATCCGGTCCAGCGCGGGGTCGGTTTCCGGGTGGGCGAGCAGGCGGGCATCGGCATGGCGCGGCGGCGGCACGCCGGTCTTCTCCGCCGGATCGTGCGTGCCGCTGGACGTGATGACGATGCGGGCATCGGGCGCGAGGCGCGGCATCAGCAGGCGCAGCAGCAGATAATGCGCCAGATGGTTGGTGGCGAAGGTCGCCTCGAACCCGTCCGCCGTCCGCTGGCGGACGCTGGGCAGCTGCCCGCCCGCATTCAGGATCAGCCGGTCGATGGGGGCGTCGGGCAATCTTGCGGCAAAGCCATGGACGCTGGCGAGGCTGGCAAGGTCGAGCGGTGCCGCCGTCCATCCCGCCGGCACATCGGCGGCAGGCCGCGCCCCCATGATCCGCACGCCATCGTCCTGCCCGGCGATCAGCGCGGCGGCCACGCGCCCGATCCCCTTCGTTCCTCCGGTCATCACCGTCAGCATGCGCTATCCTTACAATGTAAAGTTTGTGCCGTATAGATTTGCGCGCGGCGCCATGTCAACAAGTGCCGATGACACGGCCGGCCTATCATCATGGCGAGTTGCGTGCCGCGCTGATCGCGGCGGCGCTGCGCGTGCTGGAGGGGGAGGGGCCGCAGGCGCTCTCGCTTCGCCGGCTGGCGCGTGAAACCGGGGTCAGCGCGATGGCACCCTATCATCATTTTGCCGGCCGGGCCGAGCTGCTGGCGGCGGTTGCGGCCGAGGGGTTTCGCCGGTTGCAGGCGGAAAAGACCGGCGTTCTGGCGCTTGCCGAACATGATCCGGGCGCTGCGCTGGTGGCGGGAAGCGCGGGGTACGTGGCCTTCGTGCTCGCCAACCCCAATCTCTACCGGCTGATGAAGGGCGCGGACTTCGCCGATGCCTCCGCCAGCGCCGAACTGAGCGCCGCCGTCGCGGCACCGGCGGAAAGCCTGCGCGGATTGATCCGCCGGCTGTGCCCGGCCGATGCCGACGCGGCGATCGAAGCGAAGGGCAAGGTGATGTGGGGCCTGGCGCACGGCCTGGCGCTGCTCGCGCTCGACCGGCAGCTGGTGGAGGCCGAAGCGCTGGCGCTGGCGCGGCAGGGCGCACAGGCACTGGTTGCCGCCTGGGCGGCGCGCGGCTAGCCCAGCGCCGCCGCGATCCGTTCGGCCAGGCGCGCGGCGACGGCGTCCTTGGCCATTGCCGGCCAGCTTTCCACGCCAGCGGCGGTCACGATGTGCACCGCATTGTCATCGCCGCCCATCACATTTCCCGAAACGTCGTTGGCGACGATCCAGTCGCAGCCCTTGCGCGCGCGCTTGGCCTGGGCATGGGCGATCACCTGTTCGGTCTCGGCGGCAAAGCCGATCAGCAGGCGCGGGCGGCGCGGGCTGCGGGCGAGCGTTGCCAGAATGTCGGGGTTCTCGATCAGCTGCAGCGCCGGCGGGCCGCCCGCGCCCTTCTTGATCTTCTGCCCGGCGGGGGCGACGCGCCAGTCGGCAACCGCCGCCACCAGCACGGCGACGTCAGCGGGGAGTGCCGCCTCCACCGCTGCCGCCATGTCGAGCGCGGTCTCGACATCGACCCGGTCGACACCGGCGGGGGTGGGGAGCGCCACCGGCCCGGCGATCAGCGTCACCCGCGCGCCGCGCGCGGCAAGCGCGGCGGCAATAGCGAAGCCCTGTTTCCCCGACGAGCGGTTGGCGATGTAGCGCACCGGGTCGATCGGCTCATGCGTCGGGCCGGCAGTGACGATGGCGTGCATTCAGCCGGCCAGCGCGTGCGCAATCGCGGCGACGATGGCGTCCGGCTCGGGCAGGCGGCCGGGGCCGAACTCGCCGCACGCCATCGGCCCCTCGTCGGGGTCCATCACCAGCACGCCGTCGCCCTTCAGCGTGGCGATGTTGCGCTGCGTTGCCGGGTGCTGCCACATGCGCACATTCATCGCAGGCGCGGCCAGCACGCGCTTGTCGGTTGCCAGCAGCAAGGTGGTGGCCAGGTCGTCGGCAATTCCGGCTGCCATCTTCGCCATCAGGTCGGCCGTTGCGGGGGCAACCACCACCAGATCGGCCTCGCGGCTCAGCTGGATATGGCCCATTTCGGCCTCGTCCTTCAGGTCCCACAGGCTGGTATGCACCGGCTGTTCGGAGAGTGCGGCCAGCGTCATCGGCGTGATGAACTGCGCGCCGCCCGCGGTCAGCACGCAGCGCACGCCATAATCGGCCTTGCGCAGCAGGCGGATCAGCTCGCACGCCTTGTACGCGGCAATGCCGCCTCCCACGATCAGCAGGATCTTCTTCATCGCCTCAGCCTTGTCACGGTGATGCGCCGCCTGTCCATTGCCGCTGCGGCCAGATCGCGCAGCCCGTCGGGTGCGAACACCAGCCCCAGCGGCAACAGCGGCGCCGCCATCAGCCCCCAGTAAAAGGTGTCGGCGCGGCCGAACAGGCTGATCAGCACGGCATAGCCCGCCAGCACCGCCAGCACGCGCAGCGCCAGCGGATCGCGCCAGCTCGCCCAGCCGAACAGCGCAAGCCCGACCAGCATCGCGCCCAGCCACAGCGGTGCTGCCGCGAGCGCCGTCGACATGGTCATGGTGCGCACGAAGAAGCCGGGGCCGAGCAGGCCGCTCCAGCCCGGCGAGGCCGGATCGGTGATCGTCACCACGCGCGAGACCGCCCAGGCATGCGCCATGATGACGAGCGCGAACACACCCAGCGCCGCGGCCCAGCCCAGCGCCTCCCGCCGGGCGCCGCTCATCCAGGCGAGGGCGGCCATGATCAGCACATAGAGCGCCGCCGTCTCGCGCAGCAGCATCGCCATCAGCGCAAAGGCGACCGCGTCGCGCCACTGATCCGGCCGGTACAGCGCCAGCGACAGCGCGATCAGCAGCCCGGCCCAGATTTCGTGAAAGCCCGCCAGCTCGACCTGCAGATTGGCGGTCATGCCGGCCAGCAGCAGCAGGAGGCCGGCGACCCAGGGCAGCGCCCTCGCCACACCTTCGCGCAGCCGCACCGCCCAGGCGAGGATGACGCCCAGGCACAAAGTGTAGAGCAGCGCGCGGAGCAGCGCCGCCGGCAGCGCCGCCTGCAACAAGGCGAGCGTGGGCAGGCGGAAGGTGACGAAGGGCCGGAGCGGATAGTCACCCTCGCGCAGGGCCTTGGCGGTGACCCGGTAATAATCGCCACCGCCGCGCACCCCGGCGGCGATATGCTCGTATAGCTCAAGGTCGGTCTGGCCCGGTCCGGTACTCAGGCGGGGTGCTGCGCCGGGCGCCAGCGCGGTCAGGCACAGCGCCAGCAGCAGCGCGAGCGCGACCAGCACCCCACGCGCCTGAGCGTAGCGCAACGTCGCAAAGCGCGACGGCGCGGTCAGCCAGAGCGGGGCAGCAGGCCGGGGCATCGCCCCCCTAGTGCAGCATCAGCCAGGTGGCGGCAATGCCCGCGCCGGCCGACGCCAGCGCGACCGCGACATAGCGCCAGCCGCCGCCAATCCGCACCAGTTCGATCTCGCGCAAGGGGGGCGCCGGGGGGGCGCCGCCGGGCGCGGGGAAATGCCGTTCGATATTGCGGACCAGATCGGGCAGCCGGGCGAGCGTCTTGATGTCCGCCATCAGCCGGTCGGCGATGGCGGTCTCGGGGCCAAGCTCGGTGCGGATCCATTCGCGCACGAACGGTGCCGCCGTCTCCCACATGTTGATGTCGGGGTCGAGCCCGGTGGCGACGCCTTCCACCATCACCATCGTCTTTTGCAGCAGCAGCAGATGGGGCTGGGTCTTCATGTCGAAGTCGCGGGTGATGTTGAACAACCCCTCCAGCATGTTGCCGACCGACATTTCCTTCACCGGCATGCCGCGCATCGGCTCGCCCACCGCCCGCAATGCCGTGGCGAACTCGCCGACATTGTGGTGCGGCGGCACATAGCCCGCCTCGAAATGGATTTCGGCCACGCGCCGGTAATTGCCGGTGATCAGGCCGTAGAGGATTTCCGCCAGCCACACCCGCGCGCGCCGGTCGATCCGCCCCATGATGCCGAAATCGATGGCCGCCACGCGCCCGTCCGGCAGCGCGAACAGATTGCCCTGGTGCAGATCGGCATGGAAAAAGCCCTCGGCAATCGCCTGGCGCAAAAAGGCATGGACCAGGATTTCGGCCAGCCGCTTGGGATCATGCCCGGCCGCGATCAGCTCGTCGCGCTTGGAAATCTTGATGCCGTCGATCCATTCCAACGTCAGCACGCGGCCGGTGGTGCGCTGCCAGTCGATTGCGGGCACGCGGAAATCGGGTTCCGCCGTCATCGCCTCGGCCAGTTCGGAGGCGGAGGCCGCCTCGCGCCGCAGGTCGAGCTCGCGCGCGGTCCAGCGCTTGAAGGTCTCGATCACCAGCCGGGGCTGGAGCCGGCTGAGCTCGCCGCCGAACGATTCGAGCTGGGCCGCGGCCCATTCATAGGTGTCGATGGCGCGGGCGAATTCGTCCTCCACGCCCGGGCGCAGCACCTTCACCGCCACGGTGCGCCCATCGGTGGTGACGGCGCGGTGCACCTGCGCGATCGAGGCAGCGCCCACCGGTACCGGGTCGATCGAGGCGAACAGCTCGCCCAGCGGTCGGCCAAAGCTTTTCAGCATCGCCGCCTCCACCGCCTTGAACGGCAGCGGCGGCACCGCGTCCTGCAGGCGTTGCAGGTCGTGGGCGGCTTCCTCGCCGATCAGGTCGGGCCGGGTAGCCAGCGTCTGGCCCAGCTTGATCGCCGGCGGGCCGATCGCTTCCAGCGCGTCCGCATAGGCCGGGATTTTGGGCACCCGTGCGCCCAGCCGGGCGATGCGGCACAGCCGGCGCACGGCGGGCGGCGTGTTGGGGTCGCGCTCGATCCCGCGCAGCGCGCCATGTCGGGCGAGCGTGCGGCCCCATTTCAGGAGCCGCCACAGGTGAATGGCGGGCGCGGTCATCGGATCGTGGCCAGGCTCAGATCTTCCAGCCGCTATGGATGGCGACCAGCCCGCCCAGCAAAGGCTCCACCGATACGCGCGTGAAGCCTGCCTGTTCGATCATGCCGGCAAAGGTCGGCATATCGGGAAAGCGGCGGATCGATTCGATCAGATAGCGATAGCTGTCGCCGTCCTTGGCCAGCATCTGCCCCAGGCGCGGCACGAGATGGTGGGAATAGGCATCGTAAATGTCATTGAAACCCGGCCACTGGGTGGTCGAGAATTCCAGGCAGAAGAAGCGCCCGCCACGCTTCAGCACCCGCTGCGCCTCCGCCAGCGCGGCCGGGATGTCGGTAACGTTGCGGATGCCGAACGCGATTGTATAAGCGTCGAAGAACCGGTCGGGGAAGCTGAGCTGTTCGGCATTGGCCTCGGTCCAGACCAGCCCGTCAATGCCGCGCTTGGCGGCACGGTCCATGCCGACTTCCAGCATTTGCGGGTTGATGTCGGCAACCGTGATCGCCGCCCCCGATTCGGCCAGGCGAAAGGCGATGTCGCCGGTGCCGCCGGCCATATCGAGGATCGTCTCGCTCATCTGCGGCTTCACGCGGCGGACGAAGCGATCTTTCCAGCGCCGATGCAACCCGGCCGACATTGCATCGTTCATCAGGTCGTAGCGGCGCGCGACGCTGCTGAAAACCTGGCCGACGCGCGCCGTTTTTTCCGCTGGCGCAACCTGCTGATAGCCGAAGGAGACCGTCTCGTTCATACCGCCCGCTCTAGCGAAGCCCGCGCGCCGGGGCAAACGCCGATATGGCCGTTACGCAGGACGATGGGCCTATTGTTTCAACTTGCGGATTGGCGCGAATCAACTATGCGGATAGCAATCAAACCAATTGACCGGCGCATCTATTGGCATTCTAATGGCTAGTTTTTTTGAAAAGTATGAAATCGCGTTGATTGTTGCGGTGGTGCTGCTGCCACTGGCCGTTTTCGGCGTGATCGAACTGATCGGGTACCGCCGGCGCCAGAAGGCAAAGGCAATCGCGACGCGGAGCAAGAACGCGAGTCGAAACCGCTGATCGCACATCCCAGCATGATCGCAGGTTAGGGCAAGATGCCTGAACTGCCCGAGGTGGAAACAACCGTGCGCGGGCTGGGCCCCGCGCTGATGCTGGCGCGCATCACCGTGCTGGAAACGGCGCGGGACGGGTTGCGCCGCCCATTCCCCCCCGACCTTGCCCAGCGGATGATCGGCGCGCGCGTTACCGGGCTTGGCCGGCGCGCCAAATACGGCCTGATCGCCACCGACCGGGGTGACACGATGATCTTCCACCTGGGCATGTCGGGGCGCTGGCGGGTGGACCCGGCTGCACCCTGGCCGCATGATCATCTGCGGCTGGAAACCGAGGCGGGTCGGGTGCTCGTGCTGAACGATCCCAGGCGTTTCGGCTCGGTCGATCTGGTGCCGACGGACGCGCTCGCTGCCTATCCGGCGTTCGCGGCGATGGGCCCCGAGCCGCTCGGCCCGGATTTTTCGGCCGATCATCTGGCGCGTGCGTTCGAGGGGCGGGTAGCACCGGTCAAGGCACTGCTGCTCGACCAGCGCGTGGTGGCGGGGCTGGGCAACATCTATGTGTGCGAGGCGCTGCACCGCGCCGGCATTGCCCCGGCTCGTGCCGCCGGGCGCATTGCGACCGCGCGGCTGGCGCCGTTGGCAGAGGCGATTCGCGCGGTGCTGACCGAAGCGATAGAGGCCGGCGGATCGACCCTGCGCGATTATGCCCGCCCCGATGGCGAGCTGGGCTATTTCGCCAAGGACTGGCGCGTCTATGGCCGCGAGGGGGCGCCTTGCCCGGCCTGTGGCAGCGCGGTCAAACGGCGCACCGAGTCGGGGCGATCCAGTTTCTGGTGCGCGCGCTGCCAGCGCTGACGGACAATACGGTAGTGTCTCAGTTTGAATTTTCGGCGCTGCGCTTTTTGTATGGCCCGCGCTTTGCCGGTGCCGGTGCCATTGCGT
>NZ_JAIESM010000031.1 GCF_019746015.1 Sphingomonas sp.
GACATGGTGCGCTTTCGCGCCCGCGTATTCGGCGGGCGGGCGGACGATGGCGACACGCTGATGAAGGTGGCGGTCGCGAGCGGCCTCAACCTGCGCAGCGGGCCGGGCACGCAATTTGCCGCAAGCGAGCTGCTGCCGCTGGGCACATTGGTCGAACCGCTGGAGGTGGACGGCAACTGGCACCAGGTGAATGTGCTGGGCCCAGACGGCACCCCGCGCGCCACCGGCTGGGTGCATGGCGGCTTCCTGACGCCGGCGTGACGGGGCCAGCCTCCCCTCCCACAGGCGGGAGGGGCTTAGCGCTCAATCAAGCCCCTCCCCTTCAGGGGAGGGGTTGGGGAGGGGCCTAACCACCGGCGCCGCGCTCTGCTTAGACGCCCCACCTCCCGACCTCCTCCCCTGAAGGGGAGGAGGAGTGACCCTAAAGCGCCTCGATCCGGGTGAGGCCATGCCTCGCAAGCGCGGGGGCAAGCGCCTGCTCGTCCGCGCCCAGCCGGGTGAACACGGCAGTGCCCTCCCCCGCCGCCGCTGGCCAGCCCTGCCCGGCGGTCAGGTGCGCGATGCGGCGGGCGATGCCGGCGCTGCCATCGACGAAGCGGATCGGGCGCGGCGCGGCGGCGGCCAGTTCCGCCTCGACCAGCGGAAAATGGGTGCAGGCATTGACGACGACGTCGATCCGCTCCCCGCCCGGCTGGTCGAGCAGCCCGGCAAGCGCGGCGGCAAAGCGTTCGGGCGCCACTGCCTCCCCGCGCAGCCGCGCCTCGGCCGCGGCGACCAGATCGGCCGAGCCATGGCGCAGCACGAGACAGTCGCTGGCAAATTCGGCGGCCAGCCGGTCGACATAGGGCTGGCGCACGGTCGCCTCGGTGCCGAGCACGCCGATCGCGCGGGTGCGGCTGAGCAAGGCGGCCGGCTTGATCGCGGGCACGGTGCCGACCACCGGCAGGTCGAGCGCGGCGCGCACCACCGGCAGCGCGATGGTGGAGGCGGTGTTGCACGCAATCACGATGAGACGCGGGCGATAGCGCTCCGCCAGCCGGCCGAGCAGGGCGGGCACGCGCGCGGCAATTTCCGCCTCGCTTCGGGTGCCATAGGGAAAACCGGCCGAATCAGCGGCATAGACCAAGGGCGCCATCGGCATCAGCGCGCGCGCGGCGGCCAGCACCGACAGGCCACCCACGCCCGAATCGAAGAACAGCAAGGGGCGCGGATCGGCAGCGTCGGTCATCGCCCGGCGTCCTTGCCCGGGCGCGGCGCGCTTGGCAACGCCCCCGCCGGGTGGTTGCATGCGCCCAAGCGTGCGGCCTATGCTCAGCGCCAACGCTTTCTTCCCCGGGGGCCAGGAGCCATGAATGCCACGTTGATCGCGCTCGCCGGTGCGCTGCTGCTCGGCTATGCGCTGGGTTCGATTCCGTTCGGCCTGCTGCTGACGCGCGCGGCCGGCGAAGGCGACATCCGCCAGATCGGTTCGGGCAATATCGGCGCCACCAACGTGCTGCGCACCGGGCGCAAGGGGCTGGCGGCGGCCACGCTGCTGCTCGATCTGGCCAAGGGCTGGGCGGCGGTGGTGATTGCCGAGCGGCTATGGCCCGGCCATGCACCGGTCGCAGCCGCAGCGGCGTTCATCGGCCATTGCTACCCGGTCTGGCTGGGGTTCAAGGGCGGCAAGGGCGTGGCGACGCTGATGGGCATCGTGCTCGCGCTCCACCCGTTGAGCGCGCTGGTTTACGCAGTGGTGTGGCTGGGGATGCTGGCGGGCCTGCGCATTTCCTCGGCCGCGGGCATGCTGGCGGCGATCAGCGCGCCGGTGTCGGTCGCGCTGTTCGGCCGGTTCGATCTGGTGCTGCTGCTGATTGCGCTGGCGGCCATCGTGCTGTGGCGGCACCGCGCGAATATCGAGCGGTTGCTCGCCGGGCAGGAGCCGCGCATCGGCGGCAGCAAGGGGTGAGCGGCGCCGCGCCGGCGGAGCTGGCCGCGCATCTGCGGCTCATCCGCACCAATGGCATCGGCCCCGTCACCTATCGCCAGCTGATCGCGCGCTTCGGCAGTGCGGCAGCCGCGCTAGAGGCCGTGCCCCAGCTGGCGGCGCGCGGCGGCGGCCGGCCACCGGCCCTAGCAGACCCGCGCGCGGTGGAGCGCGAGATCGCGCGCGTGGCGGCGCTGGGCGGGCGCTATCTGCTGCTGGGCGCGGCGGACTATCCCGCCTTGCTTGCCGAGCTGGACAGCGCGCCGCCCGCGCTCATCGTGCAGGGGCGCGCAGAGCTTTACGCCGCGCCGATGGTGGCGATGGTCGGCGCGCGCAATGCCTCTGCCGCCGCTTGCCGCTTCGCGCGCGATCTGGCGCTGGCGCTGGCGGAGGCGGGCGTCACCGTCGTCTCTGGCCTGGCGCGCGGGATCGACACCGCCGCGCATCAGGGCGCGGGCGCGGCGACGATCGGCGTCATCGCCAGCGGCATCGACATTGCCTTTCCGCCCGAAAATGCCGCCCTGCAGGCGCGCATTGCCGAGGAGGCACTGCTGGTCGCCGAACAGCCGCCCGGCACCCAGCCGCTCGCCCGACATTTTCCCCAGCGCAACCGCATCATCGCCGGACTGGCGCTGGGCACGGTGGTGGTGGAGGCCGCACCCCGATCAGGCTCGCTGATCACCGCGCGGCTGGCGGGCGAGGCGGGGCGCGAGGTGATGGCGGTGCCCGGCAGCCCGGCCGATCCGCGCGCGCAAGGGTGCAACGCGCTGATCCGCGACGGCGCAACGCTCGTCCAGTCCGCCGCCGACATTCTGGAGCAGGTCCGCCCGCTTGACGCGCGGATGCTGCGCGCCCGGCCAAGCGGCTATGGCGCGCCGCCGGCCGAGGACGCGAGCGACGCCGAGCGGCAGCGGGTGACCGGCCTGCTGGGGCCGGTGCCGGTCGCGGTCGACGAACTGGTGCGCCAGTCGGGCATCGCGCCCGCCATCGTGCAGACCGTGCTGCTCGAGCTGGAACTGGCCGGCCGGCTGGAACGGCATGCAGGCGGGCGGGCATCGCTGATCGGGTGAGCGGGGTGAGGTTGCGCTGGCCAGAGACTACTGAGGAACCGTCACCCCGGGCTTGACCCGGGGTCCCGCTTTTTTCCCGCGGTCGCAAAGGCAGCGGGGCCCCGGATCAAGTCCGGGGCGACGGGATGGATCACTGGCGGAGAACCACCCCCGCTAGCACGCCACCAGCAGCGGGTAGAGCAGCGCGTTTTCGCGGGCGATGCGGGCGTCTAGGCGCGCCATCATTGCCCGGCTGTCTTCGACAAAACCCGCCCAGTCGGCGGCGATGCGCGCGGGCCGCCAGTGCAGCAGATAGAGGTTCCAGTCGCCGGTGAGATAATCATATTCGCAGCGCAGATGCATGCCGATGGCCGCCGCCGCCGGATCGGCCCCGCCGACCAGTTGCGGGTAAAGCTCGCTATCTTCGTGCGCGAGGTGCTCGGCCAGCGCCACGCGCAGCGCGCGCAGCCGGCCGAGCACCCGGCGCGGATTGGGCGCAGCAGGCTCCAGCAGCTGCCGCACCCCGGCAACGCGCCGCGCCAGCGCGTCGTGCTCGGCCCGCAGTCGCGCGGGGTCAGGTGACTGTTGTTCCATGGGTTAACGGATAACGTTTGCATCGTTAATGGCGCGCTAGCGCGACCGGGCGGGCCGGCGATCCGCAGCCCCGGATCGGGTACCCCCCTTGACGCGGTGCGGCATGCCTCCTCACCCTCGCGCGCGTAAGGGAGTCAATCGTGCAGCTTGTCATCGTCGAATCGCCCGCCAAGGCAAAGACCATCGAATCCTATCTGGGCCGCGATTATCGCGTGCTGGCCAGCTATGGCCATGTCCGCGACCTGCCGGCGAAGGACGGGTCGGTGAACCCGGATGACGGCTTTGCGATGGCGTGGGAAAATTACGCCGACAAGGCCAAGCAGCTCAAAGCCATCACCGATGCCGCGAAGGAGGCCGACCGGCTGATCCTGGCGACCGACCCCGACCGCGAGGGCGAGGCGATCAGCTGGCATGTGCAGGAAGTGCTGAAGAGCCGGCGCGCGCTGCCCAAACAGGTCGAGCGCGTCACCTTCAACGCCATCACCAAGGCCGCCGTCACCACCGCGATGGCGCATCCGCGCGCGCTCGACACCGATCTGATCGATGCCTATCGCGCGCGCCGGGCGCTCGATTATCTGGTCGGCTTCACGCTGTCGCCGGTGCTGTGGCGCAAGCTGCCCGGCGCCAAATCGGCCGGGCGGGTGCAGTCGGTCGCGCTGCGGCTGATCGTCGAGCGCGAGCGCGAGATCGAGGCGTTCCGCGCGCAGGAATATTGGAGCGTCACGGCCAGCCTGGAGCAGGACGGCACTCCCTTTGCCGCGCGGCTGGTGCGCTGGCGCGGCGACAAGCTCGACCGGCTGTCGATCGGCGACGGCACCACCGCCGAGGCGGCACGCGCCGATGTCGAGGCCGGCCGCTTCACCGTGGCCTCGGTGGAGACCAAGCCCGCCACCCGCAACCCGCCGCCGCCCTTCACCACCTCCACGCTGCAGCAGGAAGCGGCGCGCAAGCTGGGTTTCTCGGCCAGCCACACCATGCGAATCGCGCAAGGCCTGTATGAGGATGGCGCGATCACCTATATGCGCACCGACGGCGTGCAGATGGACGAAAGCGCCATTTCGGCGGCGCGCGCGGCGGTCGTCGCCCGCTATGACGGCGGCTATGTGCCCGACAAGCCGCGCCAATATCAGACCAAGGCGAAGAACGCGCAGGAAGCGCATGAGGCGATCCGCCCGACCGATTTCGGCCGCGAGCGTGCGGGCTCGGGCGACCATGCCCGGCTGTACGAGCTGATCTGGAAGCGCGCGCTCGCCAGCCAGATGGCAAGCGCCCGGCTGGAGCGCACTGTCGTCGAGCTGGAAGACGGCACCGGCCGCCATGCGCTGCGCGCGACCGGGCAGGTGGTGCTGTTTCCGGGCTATCTGGCGCTCTATGAAGAAGGCGCCGACGACGCGCAGGACGAGGAGGCACGCCGCCTGCCCCGGCTGCGCAGCGGCGATGCGCCCGCCAGGACGGCGGTTGCCGCCGAGCAGCATTTCACCCAGCCGCCGCCGCGCTTTTCCGAAGCGAGCCTCGTCAAGCGGCTGGAGGAGCTGGGGATCGGCCGCCCCTCCACCTATGCCGCGATCCTGCAGACGCTGAAGGACCGCGCCTATGTCCGCATCGAGAAGAACCGCTTCTTTGCCGAGGAAAGCGGCCGGTTGCTGACCGCGTTCCTGGAGCGCTTCTTCGAAAAATATGTGGAGTATGATTTTACGGCGGGCCTCGAGGAGGAGCTGGACGATGTGTCTGGCGGCCGCGCCGACTGGCAGGCGGTGCTGGCGGCGTTCTGGCGCGATTTCCAGCCGCGCACGGCCGAGGTGATGGCGTTCCAGCCGTCCGAAGTCACCGCCGCGCTCGATGCGTTTCTGGGCGACTATCTGTTCCCCGACACGGGCGATGGCAGCGATCCGCGCCTGTGCCCCAATTGCGGCGCCGGCCGGCTGGCGCTGCGCGGCGGGCGGTTCGGCGCGTTTGTCGCCTGCTCCAACTATCCCGAGTGCAAATTCACTCGCCGTTTCGCGCAAGGGGGCGAGCAGGGCGGCGGTGATGCCGGGCCGGAAGTGCTGGGCACCGATCCCGATACGGGGCTGGAGGTCAGCAAGCGCAGCGGCCGCTTCGGCCCCTATCTGCAGCTGGGCGAGGGCAAGGAGGCCAAGCGCGCCTCCATCCCGCGCGACCTGGCTGAGCCCGATCTGACGGCGGCGCTGAAGCTTTTGTCGCTGCCGCGCAGCATCGGCATGCACCCGGAAACCGGCAAGGAAATCACCGCCGCGATCGGCCGTTATGGCCCCTATCTGGCGCATGACGGCAAATATGCGCGCCTGTCGAGCACCGCCGAAGTGTTCGAAACCGGCATGAATGCGGCGGTCGTGAAGCTGGCCGAGGCAGCGGCCGGCGGCGGGCGCGCGGCACACGGCGCACCGGCGCCGCTGCGCGTGCTGGGCGCACATCCGCGCACCGAGGCCGAGCTGAAGCTGATGGCGGGCCGCTACGGCGCCTATGTCACCGACGGCACGACCAATGCGACGCTGCCCAAGACGATCGACAAGGACGCGCTGACGCTGGAGGAAGCCGCCCAGCTGATCGACGCGCGCGCGGCGGCGGCACCGGCCAAGAAGGGGAAGAAGGTCGCCGCGAAGAAGGCGGCGCCGAAGAAAGCGGCAAAGGCAGCGGCAAAGCCCGCGAAGAAACCCGCCGCCAAACCGCGCAAGGCCAAGGCCCCGGCCTGATCGACGGCCAGACCGGCCGGGACCGTTGCCATTGCCGTCATCCCGGGCTTGACCCGGGATCCCGCTTTTCTGCTGCAACGGCGCTGCTGGCGGTGGCGTGGAAAAAGGCAGCGGGACCCCGGCTCAAGGCCGGGGTGACGGGCTGTGTATGGCGATCGTCACGGCCCGCCGGGCCGGCTGTTGATGCGATGGCGCGACTGCCTTGCCGCGAGCGCCCGGGTGACGGATCGTAGCCCGGCGTCATCGCCGGCGCTGAATCTCAGGCGGCGCGGGCGCTGATCTGTTGGAGGAAGGCGCGGGCCTGGCGCTGGGCGTCGGCGATTTCGCGCGCCGTCATGTCTTCGGCGATGTCGCTGCGGCATTGCTGGGCGGCCGCGCTGCCCCAGACCGCCGCCAGGTTGAACCATTTATGGGCTTCGATCAGGTCGATATCGACCCCGCCCGCGCCCGAGGAATAGATCATCCCCAGGTCGTAACAGGCATTGCAATCACCGCGCGCTGCGTCCGCGATCCGGCTTTCGATCAGGAACGTCGCGCTCTTCAGGCTGTGTGCCATGGTCGCTACCCCTTTTGCCTCTCATGGCACGGGGTTTCGCCCACAAAGCTTAAAGATAGGGTTAATACGGTTAACCCTGTTCGGAATTTTGCAACGGAATATTGTCTATCAGGCGTGTGCCCGCGATGACGGCAGCGGCCAGCAGGCGCAGCGGCCGGCCCGGCCCGGTGGCGGGCTTCAGCGTTTCGGCATCGACCAGGCTGACATAATCGACGCGGTCGAACCCGGCGGCGATCAGCGCGTCATGCGCAGCGGCCAGCGCCTGCTCGGCCGGTGTGCCGCGCTCAATCGCGCGCGCCGCCACCCCCAGCGCCCGGGGCAGCGCCACCGCGCGGGCGCGATCTTCGCCTGCCAGATAGGCGTTGCGGGAGGACAGCGCGAGCCCGTCATCATCGCGCTGGGTGGGCACGCCGACAATCTCGATCCCGAAATCGAGATCGGCCACCAGCCGGCGGATGACGGCCAGCTGCTGAAAATCCTTCTCGCCGAACAGCGCGACATCGGGGCGCACCTGATTGAACAGCTTGGCGACGACAGTCGCGACCCCGTCGAAATGGCCGGGCCGGGCGGCGCCATCCAGCCCCTCGCTCACCCCGGCGACGCTGATATTGGTCGCGAACTCCGCTGGATACATCTGCTCGACCGGGGGCATCCACAGGATCGCCGCGCCTGCGTCCGCCAGCATGCGCGCATCCTGCAGCTCGCGCCGGGGATAGCGCGCCAGATCTTCGCTCGGCGCAAATTGGAGCGGGTTGACGAAGATCGAGGCGACCACCGCATCGGCCACGCGCTTGGCCGCCTCCACCAGCGCCATATGCCCGTCATGCAGCGCGCCCATGGTCGGCACCAGCGCGATGCGCGCGCCGTCTGCGCGCAAGGCAGACAGCTGGTCGCGAAGCTCGGTGAGATGACGGATGGTTTGCACGCGGTTAACGCCTTGGCTAGAGAACAGGACGGGCCTTCTATGGGGGCAGGCCCCGGCGATCAAGCTTGTGTGGCAAGGCGCTGTCCGGCTGACGGCCCAAGGGGTAAGGCGTTGAGTAAACCGCACATCATCGTGTTCGCGAACGAGAAGGGCGGCACCGGCAAATCGACCACCGCTGTCCATGTCGCGATTGCGCTGGCCGCCAAGGGCGCGCGCGTCGCCGCGCTGGACCTGGACCACCGCCAGCGCACGCTGGGACGCTATCTGGACAATCGCGCCGAGACGATCCGCCGGCTGGGCCGCGAGCTGCCGATGCCGCGCCACCTGACGCATGACGGCGAGAGCCTGCCGCGCTTTTCCGACCAGCTGGCCGAGCTGTCCCACGACACCGATTTCCTGGTGATCGACACGCCCGGCCGCGATGATCGCTTTGCCCGCATGGCCGCCCAGCGCGCCGACACGCTGGTGACGCCGATGAACGACAGTTTCGTCGATTTCGACCTGATCGGCCAGGTCGATCCGGTCAGCTACAAGGTCACCCGCCCCAGCTTCTATGCCGAACTGATCTGGGACGCGCGCAAGGCCCGCGCCAAGGCCGATGGCGCGACCATCGACTGGGTGGTGCTGCGCAACCGGCTGCAGCATATCGAGGCGCGCAACATGCGCCGCGTGTCCGAGGCGATGACGCAGCTGGCCAAGCGGATCGGCTTTCGCGTCATTCCCGGGCTTGGCGAGCGCGTCGTCTATCGCGAGCTGTTCCCCAAGGGGCTGACGATGATCGATTCGCGCGAATTCGGCGAAATGGGGCTGGGCCATGTCGCCGCGCGCCAGGAACTGCGCGAGATGATGGCCGCGCTCGGCCTGCCGGAGCCGGCGCTGCCGCTGTTTGCATGACGATCAAGTTCCTTGTCGCGGTGCTGGTCGCCTATCTGGGCTGGCGGCTGTGGCGCGGCCCGGCCCGGCGGCGGCCACGCCCGGCCACCGGCGGCGCGCCGCCCGCTGACCTCGGGCTTGACCGCACCCTGGCCGAGGCGCGCGCGCTGCTGGGCGTGCCGCCGGGCGCCGGGGCAGCCGAAATCCGCGCCGCGCATCGCCGGCTGATGGCCGATGCCCATCCCGATCGCGGCGGCACCACTGAACGCGCGCGCCAGTTGAACCTTGCGCGCGATGCCCTGCTTGGCGCACTGGGCGCCTGACCAAACCGATTCCAGGCGTTTTTTGGAGGCGTGATGACCCACCTGTTCAACCCGACGGCACTGCGCGAATATGATGTGCGCGGCATTGTCGGCAAAACCCTGTCGGCGGACGATGCGCGCGCGCTGGGCCGTGGCTTTGCCACCCGCATCCGCCGCGCCGGCGGCACCCGCGTGGCGGTGGGCTATGACGGGCGGCTGTCCTCACCCGCGCTGGAAGAAGCGCTGATCGACGGGCTCACCCGGTCGGGCGTGGACGTGGTGCGGATCGGCATGGGGCCGACGCCAATGCTCTATTTCGCCGAGGCGACGCTGGAAGTGGATGGCGGCATCCAGATAACCGGCAGCCATAATCCCGCCGATTATAATGGCTTCAAGATGGTCTTTCAGCACCGCCCGTTTTTTGGCGCGGACATTCAGGACCTGGGCCGCATGGCCGCCGAGGGCGACTGGGAAAGCGGCAATGGCGCGGTCGGCGAGGCCGATGTGATCGACGCCTATGTCGCCCGCCTGGTCGCCGGGTTCGACGGCGGCGCCTATCGCATCGGCTGGGACGCGGGCAACGGCGCCTCCGGCCCGGTGGTCGAGCGGCTGGCCAAGCTGCTGCCCGGCGAGCACCATCTGCTGTTCACCGATGTCGATGGGCATTTCCCGAACCACCATCCTGACCCGACCGAGGAAAAGAATCTGGCCGCGCTAAAGGCGCTGGTCGAGGAAAAGAGCCTCGATTTCGGACTGGCTTTCGATGGCGATGGCGACCGGATCGGCGCGATCGACGGCACCGGCCGGGTGATCTGGGGCGACCAGATCCTGTCCATTTTGGCGCAACCCGTGCTCGCCGAGCTGCCCGGCGCCACCATCATCGCCGATGTAAAGGCCAGCCAGGCACTGTTCGACCGCGTCGCCGAACTGGGCGGCACGCCGCTGATGTGGAAGACCGGGCACAGCCTGATCAAGACCAAGATGAAGGAAACCGGCAGCCCGCTGGCCGGCGAGATGAGCGGCCACATCTTCTTCGCGCATGATTTCTACGGCTTTGACGATGCGCATTACGCCGCCGTCCGCCTGATCCGCGCGATGCACGCCAGCGGCCGGTCGATGACCGAGCTGCGCGGCGCGATGCCGGCGCTGGTCAACACGCCCGAGCTGCGCTTCCAAGTCGACGAGACGCGCAAATTCGCGGTGATCGGCGAAGTGCTCGACCGGCTGGAAGCCGCCGGCGCCACCGTCAACCGCACCGATGGCGCGCGGGTGACGACGGCGGACGGCTGGTGGCTGCTGCGCGCGTCGAACACGCAGGACGTGCTGGTCGCACGCGCGGAGGCGACCTCGGCCGATGCGCTCGACCGGCTGCTGGCGATGATCGACGATCAGCTGGCGGCAAGCGGGCTGGCGCGCGGGCCGCAGGCGGCGCACTGAGCGCCGCCGGCTCAGCCCGGCAGGTCGCAGCGCAACCAGAATTTGCGGCGATTATAGACCATCGTCCCCACCCAGCCGCCCCCGGGCCGCGCCGGGCGCAGGACGAAGCGGGCAGCCAGGCGACCCGACCGGCCAAGCGTGTCGAAGCGCAGCTCGCCCGGTTGTCCGGGCTGCTGGCGAATGGCCTTTTCGGTGAACGTCCGGGCGTTGCGACGACGGCCCAGATGCACCTCGAACACATCGTAATCGCTGCCAAAGCTCAGCCACACCGGGGGCGTATCGCGCTTGCCGGTACATTGTGTGGCATAGGTTGCCATCGCCGGTGCCGCCGTCGCCAACAGCAGCGCGCCGGCGGCGGCCCGCGCAATCACCCCTGGCGCTCGCTCTTGGGCTGCACCACCCAGTTGCGCTTGGACAGCCGCTTCATCGGCACGCCGCAATATTCGCAATAGCTGAGATAGATGCTGTCCTTGGCCGGGCGATAGGCCCGCGCGTGCGAGCGGTGATGCACGCCGATCAGGCATTTGGCGCGGCCGACAATCCATTTGAACATCGCACTTCCCCCGAGCGCGCACCGCACGCCCAATTCTTGCGTTAGCGTAACGATGCTGCCGAGGCTTGGCTAGAGGCTGGCATTCGGCGCCCGAAGCGTTCAGGGAGGAGCGCATGGCTGCCCCGAGCATCATTCGCGTCATCGATCTGGAAACGACCGGCCAGGCGCCGCCCGCGCATGGCGTGTGCGAGATTGGCTGGCAGGATGTGGCGCTGGGCGCCGACGAGCGCTGGGCGCTGCATGGCGAGGGCGGCGCGCTCTATGTCCATCCCGGGCGGCCGATTCCCGCGCTTACCCAGGCCATCCACCATATCCGCGACGAGGATGTGGCACAGGCGCCGCTGTGGCACGATGTCGCGCGCCGGGTGCTCGATCCGTGGCCGCGCCGGCTGGCGCTGGCCGCGCATCATGCCGATTTCGAGCAGCAATTCTGCACCCCCTCGCTCACCCATGGCGCGGACTGGATCTGCACGTGGAAATGCGCGCTGAGACTCTGGCCCGAATCGCCCAGCTTCTCCAACCAGGTGCTGCGCTACTGGCGGCGGCCCGACGGGCTGGAGCATGAACGCGGCCTGCCCGCGCACCGCGCCTTTCCCGATGCCTATGTCACCGCGCACCATCTGCGCGACATGCTGAACACGGTCACCGCCGATCAGCTGATCGCCTGGTCGCAGCTGCCCGGCCTGTTGCCGCGCGTGCGTTCCGGCCCCGATCGCGGCAAGGGCTGGGACGAGATCGACGACGAGGCGCTGGCCGCCTTCGCGCGCGAACGCGACCCCGATGTGCGCTATACCGCCGAACAGGAAATCGCCCGCCGCCATGGCGGCGGCACCCGCCGGCCAGACCCGCAGGCCTTGCTGCTGTAGCGTTGGTTTCGGTTGGGCTGAAACCGTCCCGGTCCCCGTCCCCGTTCCGGCCCGCTCCCTCACTCGATCGCCCATCGGCACTATCATGTGGGTGGTCGGGTGGGGGTGCGAGCTGGTGCCGCTTCAACTTGCAGGCTGGCACAAGCGATCCGCCCATGGTTGCGACGGCGCGCATTTTGCGCTATCGGCACGCGCCGTCGCAGGCCTTTCCTGCACAAACCGGAGTAAGTGGATTGCTGTACCGCATGGCTTTGCCAGGCACGGGCAGCTGCATCCGTTCCCTGCCGTAACCGCCCGTCTACCGGGCGGCGCTGCGGGGGCCGAATGGATCAGCCGCCCGCAGCCAAAATCAACGGACAAGCGCTGAGCGCCGCGCCGGTCAACCGGCGTGCGCCACGCCGCGCGAACGGATGCGATTGAAATGAACGAATGGATGATTGCCCGGCGCGTTGCGCGCCGGATCGGCGTGCCGACCGAGGCGCGCCTGAAGGGGGCACTGAACGACTGGGCGGCAACCCATGCCGACTGGCTGGGCCTGGGCGAAAGCCAGGATTGGGCAGCGGCGTGCGACGCGCTGGCGCGCGATGAAGCGGGCGAAACCCCGCACGTCCTGGCGCTAGCCGATGTACTGGCGCAGGTCCTGCAGCTCGATCCGCTCGATGCGGCGCTGCTGCAGCTGTTCGTCGCGATGGACCGCCTGCCCCGCCTTGCCGGTCTGGCCAGGCTGTGGACCGACCATGGCCGCGACATCGTGCCGCTGGTCGGCGAGCTGGCGGGCGCTGCGGCCGTCGATGCGGACCGGATGGTCCGGCGCAGCGCGGCGGTGCGGCTCGGCCTTGTCGGCTTCTACGCCACCCGCCAGGGCGCGATCGAGCTCGACATCAGGTGGCCGCTGGAGCGGCTGCTCGACCAGGCCGTGGCCGACCATGGCTCGGTGGTCGCCACGCTGATCGGCCCGCCCCAGCGCGCGCGGCTGACGCTCGACGATTTCGCGCATCTGCCGGAGGCGTGCTTTCTGGTCCGGCTGTTGCGCGGCGCCGTTGCCGAGCGGGCGGCGGGCGTCAACATTCTGATCCACGGCCCGCCGGGCACGGGCAAGACCGAGCTGGCCTGCACGCTGGCGGCGGCCGCCGGCCTGTCGCTCCATGGCGTCGGCGAGGCGGATGACGACGGCACGGAACCGACCCGCTTCGACCGGGTGAGCGCGCTGCACCTTGCCCAGCGCGCGCTGGCGCCGGCGGCCGGGGCCGTGCTGCTGTTCGACGAGATGGAGGACCTGATCGGCGACGCGTCGCCCAGCGGGGGCGACTGGGTTTCGCGGCGGCAGGGCAGCAAGGTGTTCGTCAACCGGCTGCTGGAGACCAACGCCGTGCCGGTGATCTGGACGACCAACGCGATCGGCAATGTCGATGCAGCGATCCTGCGGCGGATGAGCTTTGTCGTGAAGCTGGGGCTGCCCTCTCCGCGCACGGCGCGGCGCATAATGGCGCGCGTGTCGGCCGAAGAGGGGGTGGCGATGCACCCGGATGTGGAGACGCTGCTCGACCGGGCGCCGGAAACGGCCACCGTGCTGCGCGTGGCGAGCCGGGCGGCGCGGCTTGCCGGCGAAGCCGATGGCGGCGCGGGTGCGGCGGCCACGCTGGTGCGCGCGCTGCGCGGGTCAGACCTGCCGGTCGATCTGGGCGCGCCGGTTGACCTTGACCTGTTCGAGACCGACCTGCCGCTTGCCCCGCTGGTCGAACGCCTCGTCGCGACCGGCGCCACCGATGTCTCGCTGCTGCTGACGGGGCCGCCCGGCACGGGCAAGACGGCGCTGGCGCATCATCTGGCCCGCGCGATCGACCGGCCGCTGGTGGTGAAGCGGGCGTCGGACCTGCTGTCGCGCTGGGTCGGCGGCACCGAGCGGGCGATCGCCGACACCTTTGCCGAGGCGCGCGACCATGGCCATGTGCTGCTGTTCGACGAGGTGGATTCGCTGCTGTTCGACCGGACCGGCGCCGCCCAGTCATGGGAGGCCGGCCAGGTCAACGAGATGCTGACCTGGCTCGATCGCCACCCGCTGCCGGTGATTGCCGCCACCAACCACGCCCACCGGCTCGATCCGGCCGCGTTGCGCCGCTTCGTGTTCAAGATCGACCTGGCAGCGCTTGGCCCCGAACGGGCGGCAACGGCGTTCGAGCGGCATTTCGACCTGGCCGCGCCGGCGTCGCTCGGCCAGCTCGCCAACCTGACGCCGGGAGACTTCGCCGCCGTCAAGCGCCAGCTGCGCCACGCCCCGGCGAACAGCGCGGAGGACATCGTCGAGCGGCTCGCGCGGGAGGCCGGCTGGCGCCCCGCGCGCGGCCGGCTGGGGTTCTGATCGGGGTGACCGCCGGCACCGGTGAATTGACCTGCGTCAATGCGGGTGCCGGCGGCGTGGCGGATGTTCAATGTGGCGAGCTGTTCGAAGAAAAGGCGGCACGGCGATGCGGATCCTGTTCATCCACCCCAACTATCATTCCGGCGGCGCGGAAATTGCGGGCAACTGGCCCCCGGCCTGGGCCGCCTATCTGACCGGCGCGCTCAGAAAGGCCGGGTTCGACGACATCGTCTTCATCGATGCGATGACGCACCATATCGACGATGACCGGCTGCGCACGATGATTGCCGAGGCGCAGCCCGACATTGTCGGCACCACTGCGATCACACCCGCCATCTACACCGCCGAACGCGTGCTGAAGATGGCAAAGGACGTGGTGCCGCAGGCGATGACGCTGCTGGGCGGCGTCCACGGCACCTTCATGTACCGCCAGGTGCTGGCAGAGGCGCCATGGATCGACGCGATCGCGCGCGGCGAGGGCGAGGAGATCATGGTGGCGCTGGCGCGTGCGGTGGCCGACGGGCGCTGGCCGGCCGCGCGCAGCACCATCAACGGCATTGCCTATCTGGAAGACGGCATGGTCGTTGCCACGCCGGCGGCGCCAACGATCAAGGACATTGACAGCATCACCGCCGACTGGAGCATTCTGGACTGGCCGAAATACAACTACATCCCGCTCGGCACGCGGGTGGCCATCCCCAACATGGCACGGGGCTGCCCGTTCACCTGCTCCTTCTGCTCGCAGTGGAAATTCTGGCGCGATTATCGCGTGCGCGATCCGCGGCTGGTGGTGGACGAGATCGAAGGGCTGATGCGCGACCATGGCGTCGGCTTCTTCATCCTTGCCGACGAGGAGCCGACGATCAACCGCAAGAAGTTCGTCGCCTTTTGCGAAGAGCTTATCCGCCGCGACCTGGGCATCCTGTGGGGCATCAACACCCGCGTCACCGACATTCTGCGCGACGAGGAGCTACTGCCGCTCTATCGCAAGGCGGGGCTTGTCCATGTCTCGCTCGGCACGGAGGCAGCCGCGCAGCTGAAGCTCGACCTGTTCAACAAGGAAACCACCGTCGCCGACAACAAGCGCGCGATCGAGCTGCTGCGCCGCGCCGGCATCGTCGTCGAGGCGCAGTTCATCGTCGGGCTGGAGAATGAGACCGCCGAGACGCTGGAGGAAACCTATCGCATGGCGTGCGACTGGAAGCCCGATCTGGCCAACTGGTCGATGTATACCCCCTGGCCGTTCAGCGACCTGTTCAAGGAGCTGGGCGACAAGGTCGAGGTGTTCGATTACGAAAAATACAATTTCGTCACCCCGATCATGAAACCGCAGGCGATGGAGCGCGGCGAACTGCTCGACCGGGTGATGAACAATTACCGCCGCTTCTACATGAAGAAGGCGCTGTTCCATTATCCCTGGGCAGGGTCGGGCGCACGGCGGCGCTATCTGCTCGGCTGCCTGAAGGCCTATATGCGCGCCGGGTTCAAGCGCCAATTCTATGATCTTGGCAAGGTTGATTATTGGGGCCCGCAAAGCCGCAAGAAGGTGCACTTCGATTTCGACCGGAGCCGCACGCGCGCGGCCGACGACGATGTCGAATGGCAGGCCAGCCCCAGCCGCAAGCGCGCGCCCGTGCCGGCGGCCGCGGCGCTGGCCTGTGGCGGCGGCAAGGAGCAGCTGACGGACATGGGCAATGGCGACGCGCGCGGCTGAACCCCGCGTCGCGCTGATCGGCCCCAACGCGATCACGCGGATTGCCGAGGCGCTGACCACCGGCCATGGCATTGCCGAGACGCAGGCGGTGTTCGCCCGCGCGCGCATTGCCCATTATATTGATACGCCGCCCCGGGTGATGGTGCCCGAGGATGATTTTGCCGCGCTGTATGGCGCGCTGTTCGCCGCAGTGCCGCTGGCGCAGGCACAGGCGGTTGCGCGCCGCGCCGGCACGCTGACCGGCGATTATCTGCTGCGCCACCGCATCCCGCGCGTGCTGCAATGGCTGTTGCCGCTATTGCCCCCGGCCTGGGGCGCGGCGCTGCTGGCGCGGGCAATCAGCCGCCACGCCTGGACCTTTGCCGGCAGCGGCAGCTTTGACTGGCGTCGCGCCGGCGACGGGTTGCAGCTGACCATTACCGGCTCGCCGGCGTGCCGGCATCTTCATGTGCAGGACCCGGCCTGCGGCTATTTCGCGGCAACTTTTGCGCGCATCTTCTCGGGCGTGCTCGGCCGCGCCGTGACGGTAACCGAGCATCACTGCGCAGCCGCCGGCGCCGATTGCTGCCGCTTCAATCTGCGCTGGCAAGGCGGCCGGCGGCACCAGTCTCAAAACTAAGCAAATTTCCGAATTTCGGGCGAGCCGCGCTTTGACGAAAATCAAGGTCGCCGCCCGGCCATGGGGCCATGCTGGGCAGGTCCAGCAAGAAGGGTGGGGCAATGAATTCTACGGTCACGCGTTCCGGGATGTGGTTGGTGCTGGCGGTTGCCGCGCTTGCCGCCGCGCGGGCGGCCGCCGACTGGGGCTTTGCGGTGCACATGTCGATCGCCGCGATCGCCGCGCTGCTGGCCGCCGGGGCAACGGTTGCGGGGCTGGGCACCGAGCGCGAGGGCGCACAGACCGCCAGCCGTTATTACGACCAGGTCATCCGCTGGGGGGTGATCGCGACCCTGTTCTGGGGCGTCGCGGGCTTTACGGTGGGCCTGTTCATCGCGCTGCAGCTGGCCTTTCCGCAGCTGAACTTCTCCACCGAATTCACCACTTTCGGGCGGCTGCGCCCGCTCCACACCTCGGCGGTGATCTTCGCGTTCGGCGGCAATGCGCTGCTCGCGACCAGCTTCTACATCGTTCAGCGCACCTGCCGTGCAAGGCTGTTCGCGCCGGCGCTCGCCCGCTTCGTGTTCTGGGGATATCAGCTGTTCATCGTGCTGGCGGCGACCGGCTATCTGCTCGGCATTACCGAGGGCCGCGAATATGCCGAGCCCGAATGGTATGTCGACATCTGGCTGACGATCGTCTGGGTCAGCTATCTGCTGGTCTTTGCCGGCACCCTGCTGAAGCGGGCGGAACCGCACATCTATGTCGCCAACTGGTTCTTCCTGGCGTTCATCATCACAGTGGCGATGCTGCACCTGGTCAACAACCTGGCGGTGCCGGTGTCGTTCCTGGGGTCGAAATCCTATTCGGCCTTTTCGGGCGTGCAGGATGCGCTGACCCAGTGGTGGTATGGCCATAACGCGGTCGGCTTTTTCCTGACGGCGGGCTTTCTGGGCATCATGTATTATTTCGTGCCCAAACAGGCCGAGCGGCCGATCTACAGCTATCGGCTGTCGATCGTGCATTTCTGGAGCCTGATCTTCCTCTATATCTGGGCCGGGCCGCACCACCTTCACTATACCGCGCTGCCCGACTGGGCGCAGACGCTGGGCATGGTGTTCTCGATCATGCTGTGGATGCCGAGCTGGGGCGGCATGATCAACGGGCTGATGACGCTGAACGGCGCGTGGGACAAGGTGCGCACCGACCCGCTGATCCGCATGTTCGTGCTGTCGCTCGCCTTTTACGGGATGAGCACCTTCGAAGGGCCGATGATGTCGATCAAGTCGGTCAACAGCCTGACGCACTATAGCGACTGGACGATCGGCCATGTCCATTCGGGCGCGCTGGGGTGGAACGGCATGATCACCTTTGCCGCGCTCTACTATATGGCGCCGCGGCTATGGGGCCGCCAGCGGCTCTATTCGCTGCGCATGGTCAACTGGCACTTCTGGCTCGCGACGCTGGGCATCGTTCTCTACACCGCGTCGATGTGGGTGTCGGGGATGACCCAGGGCCTGATGTGGCGCGAATATGGCGCCGATGGCTATCTCGTCTATTCCTTTGCGGAGGTCGTGCAGGCGCTGCACCCCTTCTACCTGATGCGGGCCACCGGCGGGCTGCTTTATCTGGCGGGCGCGGCGGTGATGGTCGTCAACATCTGGATGACGGTCGCCGGCCGGCTGCGCGACGAGGCGCCACTTACCGAAACCCCGTTCGATGCAGGCCGCGACCGGCCGCTCGTTCCCGCCGAATAAGGAAGCACCGACATGGCAACCGGCCTTCTCCATCGCCACAAGCTTATCGAGCGCAACGTCACGCTGCTCGGCGCGCTGGCGCTGGTCACCGTGGCGATCGGCGGCATCGTCGAAATCGCGCCGCTGTTCTGGATCCAGTCGACCGTCACCAGGGTCGATGGCGTGCGCCCCTATACCCCGCTCGAGCTGGCCGGGCGCGACATCTATATCCGCGAAGGCTGTTATGGTTGCCACAGCCAGATGGTGCGCCCGTTCCGCGACGAGGTGGAACGCTATGGCCATTACAGCCTGGCCGCCGAAAGCATGTATGATCACCCGTTCCAATGGGGATCAAAGCGCACCGGGCCGGACCTGGCGCGCGTCGGCGGGCGCTATTCCGACGAATGGCATGTCCAGCACATGAAGGCGCCGCAGGAAGTGGTGCCGGAATCGATCATGCCGCCCTATGCCTTCCTTGCCGAGCGGCCGCTGGACGGCAAGGCGATGGCCGCGCATCTGGTTGCGCTGCGCCGGGTGGGCGTTCCCTA
>NZ_JAIESM010000095.1 GCF_019746015.1 Sphingomonas sp.
GACGCTCGGCTGGCCCGAAAATTCCTCCCCAAGCTCGCTTGGGGAGGGGGACCATGCGCAGCATGGTGGAGGGGCGGCGCCAGGCGCCACCGTCGCGGCCCCTCCACCGCCTGCGGCGGTCCCCCTCCCCGAGCAGAGCTCGGGGAGGAACTTAGGCGGCCGCTACCCCAACGACGTGCTCATCTCCGGCTTTGACATCCTGTTCTTCTGGGATGCGCGGATGATGATGCAGGGCATCCACTTCATGGGCGATGTGCCGTTCCGCACGCTCTACCTGCACGGGCTGGTGCGCGCGGGCGACGGGCAGAAAATGTCCAAGTCCAAGGGCAACACCGTCGATCCGCTCGGGCTGATCGACCAGTATGGCGCCGATGCGCTGCGCTTCTTCATGGCGGCGATGGAAAGCCAGGGCCGCGACATCAAGATGGATGAGCGCCGGGTCGAGGGCTATCGCAACTTTGCGACCAAGCTGTGGAACGCGGCGCGTTTTGCCCAGGCGAACGGCATCGGCGGCAGCGCCGGGGTGGCGCCGCCGCCGGCCACGCTTGCCGTCAACCAGTGGATCATCGGCGAGACGGTGGCGACGGTGCGCGCGGTGGATGCGGCACTCGCCGATTACCGCTTCGACGGCGCGGCGAACGCGATCTATCACTTCGTGTGGGACCGCTTCTGCGACTGGTATCTGGAGCTGATCAAGCCGGTGCTCAATCCTCCCCGGGACGGGGAGGATGAAACCCGCGCGGTGGCCGGGTGGGTGCTCGACCAGATTCTGGTGCTGCTCCACCCCTTCATGCCCTTCATCACCGAGGAGCTATGGTCTAAGCTTGGCGAGCGCGAGCATGAGCTGATCGTGGCGAAATGGCCCGAGGTGGAGGGCGTCGCGGTTGATACGGCCGCCACAGACGAGATCGACTGGCTAATCCGGCTGGTGACTGAAATCCGGATGACTCGCGCCGAACTAGCTGTACCTCATAGCACGAAGATATGCCTCCACGTGCTACCCCAACAAGAATCTACCACTGCTCGGTTGGGCAATTATGCGCCCTTACTAGTCCGCCTTGCTCGTATTGAAAGTATATCGATTAGCGGCGGTTTTTCAATCTCTGTTAGCATGGACAACGTTCAAATCGGAGATTTTGAAGAACTTCACTTAGCGCGGGGCGGCTCGGCGCAGATCGTTGTTAACGGTGAGACATTTTTCGTGCCCCTCGAAGGCATCATCGACCTTTCCGCCGAGCGCGCGCGCCTCGCCAAGGCCATCGCCGCCGCCGAGAAGGAGCGCGACGCGCTCGCCGCGCGGCTGAACAACCCCAGCTTTGTCGAGCGCGCCAAGCCCGAGGCGGTGGAAAAGGCGCGTGCCGACCATGCCGAAAAAGCCGCCGAGGCGGAACGCCTTGCCGCCGCCCTCGCGCGGTTGGGCTAGCGCGTGGCCGGCCGCCCTGCCCGAACCGCGCGCGACCTGACGCAGGGGCCGATCGCGAAGACGCTGGCGCTGTTCGCGCTGCCCACGCTTGCGACCAACATCCTGCAGACGCTGAACGGGTCGATCAACGCGGTGTGGGTGGGGCGTTTTCTGGGCGAAAGCGCGCTCGCGGCCACCTCCAACGCCAACAACATCATGTTCCTGCTGTTCGCCGCAGTGTTCGGCTTCGGCATGGCGGCGACGATCTTTGTCGGCCAGAGCATCGGCCGGCGCGATATCGATGGCGCGCGCCGCGCCTTCGGCTCGGCCGTGGGGCTGGTGTTCTGGAGCGCGGTGGTGGTCGCCGCGCTCGGCTGGGTGCTGGCGCCGCGCATCCTGATGCTGCTGGCGACGCCGGGGGAGGCGATGCCGCTGGCGCTGGTTTATCTGCGCATCATCTTCCTGTCGCTGCCGCCGGCCATGCTGATGGTGCTGATCACCATGGCGCTGCGCGGCACCGGTGATGCGCTGACGCCCTTGTGGTTCGGCGCGCTTGCCTGCGCGCTCGACGTGGTGCTCAACCCGGTGCTGATCCTGGGGCTGGGGCCGGCGCCGAAAATGGGAATTGCTGGCTCTGCCACGGCCTCGCTGCTGGCCACGCTGATCGCGTTCGTGGTGCTGGTCGCCTATGTCTATGTGCGCGACCTGCCGATCCGGCTGAAGGGCGCAGAGCTGGCCTATCTGTTCCCCGGCCGCGCGGCGATCTGGGCGATTGTCAGCAAGGGAGTGCCGATCGGCGCGCAGATGATCGTCATCGCGGTGGCCGGCCTTACCATGTTCGGCCTCATCAACCGCGAGGGCGTTGACACCAGCGCCGCATTCGGGGTGACGCTGCAACTCTGGTCCTATGTGCAGATGCCGGCAATGGCGCTGGGCGGATCGGTGAGCGCGATGGCGGCGCAGAATATCGGCGCCGGGCGGTGGGACCGGGTGGAGCGCATCACCCGCGCCGGGCTGATGCAGAATGTGGCGATCACCGGCACCATGGTTGCGCTGCTGCTGGTGTTCGACCGGCCGGTAATGGCGCTGTTCCTGGGCGAGGGGAGCCCCGCGCTGCCGATTGCGCGGCATATCCAGCTGCTGGCCAGCTGGGGCTTCATCCTGTTCGGCGGCACGATGGTGTTCTTCGGCGTGGTGCGCGCAAACGGCGCGGTGCTGGGGCCGCTCGCCATATTGCTGGTCGCGATGTTCCCGGTGCGGCTGGGTTTTGCCGTCGTCATGCGGCCATGGCTGGGCGTGGATGCGCTGTGGTGGAGCTTCCCGGTCGGATCGATTGCTACGGTTGCGATGGCCGCGCTCTTCTATTTCCACGGGCCGTGGCGGCGCAGCCGGATGGCGGTGGTGCCCAGGCCCGCTGCCTGATCGCCGGGCTTGCGCGGGGCGCGATCCGGTCGCACACTCGCGCCCATGTCGCGCTATCCCGCTATCCGCCTGCGCCGCACGCGCGTGGCCCCCTGGAGCCGCCGGCTCCATGCCGAAACCGTCCTCACCCCGGCTGACCTGATCTGGCCGCTGTTCATCACGGCGGGGGGTGAGGAGGAGCCGATTGCGAGCCTGCCCGGCGTGTCGCGCTGGCCGGTGAGCGGGATCGTCGCCCGCGCGAAGGAGGCGGCGGCGCTCGGCATCCCCTGCGTCGCGCTCTTCCCCAACACCCCCGCCGACAAGCGCAGTGACGAGGGCGAGGAGGCGCTGAACCCCGACAATCTGATGTGCCAGGCGATCCGCGCGCTGAAGGACGCGGTGCCCGAGATCGGTGTGCTGACCGATGTCGCGCTCGATCCTTACACCAGCCACGGGCATGACGGGCTGGTCGATGCCGCCGGCTATGTCCGCAACGACGCGACCGCCGATGTGCTGGTGCAGCAAGCACTGAACCAGGCGGCGGCGGGCGCCGACATCATCGCCCCCAGCGACATGATGGACGGCCGCATCGGCCTGATCCGTGAGGCGCTGGAGGAAGAGGGGCATGTCAACGTCCAGATCATGGCCTATGCCGCAAAGTATGCGAGCGGCTTTTACGGCCCCTTCCGCGACGCGGTGGGCAGCCGGGGCCGGCTGAAGGGCGACAAGAAAACCTATCAGATGGACCCCGCCAATGCCGAGGAGGCTTTACGCGAAGTCGCGCTCGATCTCGACGAGGGTGCCGACAGCGTGATGGTGAAGCCGGGCCTGCCCTATCTCGACATCATAGCCCGCGTGAAGGCGGCGTTCGAGGTGCCGGTGTTCGCTTATCAGGTGTCGGGCGAATATGCGATGATCGAGGCTGCCGTCGCGGCGGGCGCGGCCGAGCGCGACGCGCTGGTGCTGGAGACGCTGCTCGCCTTCAAGCGCGCAGGGTGCTCGGGCGTGCTCAGCTACCACGCGCCCCACGCCGCGCGCCTGATGGGCGCATGATCGAAACCGAGCGGCTCATCCTGCGGCCCTGGCGGGAGGCGGACAAGGCGCCGTTCAACGCCATCATCAACACCCCGGCGATGATGGCGTATTTCGGCGGCGTCACCAGCCGCGCGCGGATCGACGCGATCATCGACCGCGAAATGGCGCGCCAGGCCCGCGACGGCCATTGCATGTGGGCGGTTGAGCTGCGCGCCGACGGGCGGCTCGCCGGCGTGTGCGGCGTGCGGATCAACGGCTATCCCGACACGCCCGTGCCCGACGAACTGGAAATCGGCTGGCGCATTGCCGAGGAGCATTGGGGCAGCGGCATCGCGCGCGAGGCGGCCGAGGCAAGCATTGCCTGGGGCTGGGCGAATACCGACCGACCCCGGATCAGCGCCTGGACAACGGCGGACAATGCGCGCTCCTGGGGGCTGATGCGGCGGCTGGGCATGGCGCGGCGCGCCGATCTGGACTTCCGGCACCCGCTTTATGCTGTTGACGATCCGCTGGGCGCGATGATCGTCTATGCCATCGACCGGCCGGCGACTGTCGCGCCGGCCTCTAGGGGGTAGCCGGCGCCGTGGGCAGCTGCACGGCAAGGGCCATTATCGTCTTCGCCTGCGCCTCATAGTGCGACTGCGCGGCCCGATAGCTGTCGTCCAGCCCGGGATAGGGCGGCTTGCCGGCGGCGGCGCGGTCCATCGCGATGCGTTCCAGATCAGTTGCTTCGAGCGAGCTTTGCGCGCGCAGCACGTCGAGATCGGCGATGGCGGCCTGCGCGTTCAGCCAGGCCTCGCTGCCTGCCGGCTGACCCCGCGCGGCGGCGACCAGCGTTTCGGCGCGCGCGGCATAGGCGTCGAAGGTGCGCTGGGTCGCGGCGAGTGATTTTTCGGCCTGCTCGATGCGCGCGTTGATCGCCGGGTCCGCCTCCACCGGCGCTGCGCGGCGGGGCTGCACCGCCTCGCTCTGATTCTCGATGCCGCGCGGCAGCAGCGACGGCGTGTTGGGCCGCGCCGCGCATCCCGCCAGGGGCACCAGCATCAAAAAGCAGGCAAAGCGCATTGCTTGTGCTTATGGCGCCCATCGCCTGTGCGCAAGCATAGTGGCATGGCCGCAACACTGGTGTTTTTGCGGTGAACCGTTGGTCGCCCCAATGTTGGTGAAACAAAAGCGTCACGCACAGACCCTAACGCACGGGTAACTAAGCATTTGGGATTCGGTAATCTGGCCGCGATGTTCGCCTGGGCCAGCGTAGCCGCGCGCCCAGGGGGGACAGGACCGTGCCGAACATCACCACTTTGGGTGCCGCGCTGAACGAGAATTTCGATTCTCTCGCCAACTCGGGCACCAGCAGCCTGCTGCCCACTGACTGGTTCATCGCCGAAAGCGGCACGGCGTCGAACACCACCTATACGGCGGGCACCGGCAGCGGAAATACGGGCGATACGTACAGCTTTGGCGCGTCCGGGTCGAACGAACGCGCGCTCGGCAGCCTATTGTCCTCTTCATTGACGCCCAGTTTCGGCGTGCGCTTCACCAATCAAACTGGCTCCACGATCACATCGCTCCAGATTGCCTATACCGGCGAACAGTGGCGGCTGGGGCAATCGGGGCGCGGCGCAGACCGGCTGGACTTCCAGTACAGCACCAATGCGACCAGCCTGACCACCGGCACTTGGACCGATTTCAACAATCTGGACTTTAACTCGCCGGTGACGACCGGCACGGTCGGCGCGCTGGACGGTAACGCCACCGCCAACCGCACTGCGCTCTCCAGCACGATTACGGGCCTGAACATTGCCGCCGGCGCCACCGTGTGGCTGCGCTGGGTTGATTTCAACGCAACCGGCTCCGACGACGGCCTTGCCATCGATGATTTCTCGATCACCGCCTTCGGCCCCGCCCCGACGGAGAATCAGGTGATCAGCCTGTCGCCGACGACGGTCAGCCAGGCAGAGGGCAATAGCGGCACCACTGCCTTTACCTTCACCGTGTCGCGCACCGGCGGCACCACGGGGGCGCTGAACTTTTCCGGCGATTTCATCGGTGGGCCGGGCATCAATGCCAGCGATTTCGTGGGCGGCGTGTTCCCCGCATTCAGCGGCACGATCCCCGATGGCCAGTCGAGTGTGACCTTTACCGTCAATATCGCCGGCGACCTGACGATCGAGAGCGATGAGAATTTCACGCTGACGCTGACCAGCGGCACCAATGCGCAAGCGGCGTCGGTAGCGCTTGGCTCCAGCGTCAGCGCGAACGCGACGATCCAGAATGACGATGCCGCCGGCACCATCTCGGTCGGCAATGTCAGCGTGAACGAAGGGGATAGCGGATCGGCCGCTGGCGCCTTCACGGTCACGCGCGCGAACGGCAGCAGCGGCGCGGTGAGCGTCGATTATGTCATCACCCTGCCCGGCGGGGCGGGCGGCGCTTCGGCGGCGGATGTTTCGGCAACGCTCACCGGCACGATCAGCTTTGCCGAGGGTGAGACCAGCAAGACCATCCCCTTCTCGGTGCTGGGCGACTATCTGGTCGAGGGCAATGAGACGTTCAGCGTCGTCCTCTCCAACGCGACCGGCGGCGCGACCATCGGCACCGGCACGGCGACCGCCACGATCGTCGACAATGACGTGGCCGGCAGCGTTTCGATCGCCAATGTCATCGTGACCGAAGGCGATGCCGGCACGCAGAACGCCGTCATCACGCTAACCCGCAGCGGCGGCCAGGGCGATTTCAGCGTCGATTATGCAACGGCCGCCGGCACCGCGACGGCCGGCAGCGATTTCACCACGACCAATGGCACCGCGACCTTCACCAATGGCGCGACCAGCGTGACGATCACCGTGCCGATCATCGGCGACACGGTGCCCGAGCCGACCGAAAGCTTCACCGTCACACTCAGCAACGCAACCAATGGCGCGACGATCGGTACCGGCACCGGCACCGTCCAGATCAACGACAACGATGCGGCCCCCACCGGCGCGTTCGAATTCGCCGGCACGGCAGCAGTCGATGAAGGCAATAGCGGCACGACGCCGATCACCTTCACCGTCAACCGCACCGGTGGCGCAAGCGGCATCGCCACGGTCGACTGGGCGATCGACTTTACCGGCGTTGCCAACCCGGCCAACGCCGCCGACTTTGCCGGCGCGACCAACGGCACGCTGACCTTCGGCGATGGCGAAACCTCGAAGACGATCACGCTCAACGTGGCCGGCGACTTCGCGATCGAAGCGGATGAGGGTTTCCGCCTGCTGCTGTCGAACAACAGCTTCGGCACCTCGATCACCACGAGCGCCACCACCGGCACGATCCGCAATGATGATGTCGCGGGCACCGTCTCGATCGGCAATGTCTCGATCATGGAAGGTGATGCCGGCACGCAGAATGCGGTGATCACGCTCACCCGCACCGGCGGCCAGGGCAATTTCATGGTCGATTATGCCACTGCAGACGGCACCGCGACCGCCGGCAGCGACTATAGCGCGACCAATGGCACTGCCACCTTCCTGAACGGTGCGACCACCACCACCATCACCGTGCCAATCATCGGCGATACAAATATCGAGGGTGACGAGACGTTCACCATTGCGCTCAGCAACGCCAGCGGCGGCGCCGCGATCGGCACCGGCACTGGCACCGTGACCATCCAGAATGACGATTTTGCCTCGCCCGGCAGCATCACCATCAACGACGTCGCCGTTAACGAGGGGGATGCGGGCACCAAGACGTTGACCTTCACCGTCACTCGCACCGGTGGCGGCGGCGCGTTCAGCGTTGATTATGCAACCGCCAATGGCGGCGCGCCCAACAACGCTTCGGCAACGGCGGGCAGCGACTATGTCGCGGCCAGCGGCACGCTCAACTTCCTTGCCGGCGAGAACAGCAAGACGATCAGCATCACCATCAATGGCGACACCACGGCCGAACTGAGCGAGGAATTCCGCGTTCTCCTGTCGGGGGCCACCAATGGCGCCACGATCGACGATGGCGTGGGCATCGGCACCATCAGCAATGACGATACCGCCCCGGCTGTCACGCGGCTGTTCAGCGAGAATTTCAACGCCTTTCGCGGCAGCGGCTTTGCGGCAGAACCCGCCGCCGGGCAGCTCGACAGCGACTTCTATGCCATCACCACGGGCGGCGCGTCGTTCACCTTCGGCGGCACCGGCGCGTCGGGCCAGCCCTTTGGCCAGGGCGTTGCGACCGGCGCGGTCACCTCGGGCGGGCTTTACGCGCTTGATCGCGGTTCGGGCGATTATGCGCTGTGGGTGCAGCCGACGGGCACGATTTACGAGCCCGGCTCGATCACGCTGCGCATCACCAACACCACCGGGGTTGCGGTCAGCAATTTCACGCTGAATTACGACCTGCTGGTGCGCAATGACCAGACGCGCAACCAACCGCTGAGCTCGGCATTCTCCACCAACAACAGCAGCTTCACCACGATCTCGGGCAGTGCCGTTTCGACGGACAGCGCCGCGTCGGGCGCGACGGTCGTCTCGACGCCCTTTGCGCTGAGCTTCACGACGCCGGCACCCATCGCGGCTGGCGGCTTTGTCTTCGTGCGCTTTACGGCGGGGATCAGCAGCGGCAGCGGCTCGCGCGACGAATTCGGTTATGACAATATCACGCTCGATGCGAATACCGGCACGGCAGTGCCGCAGATTGCCGTCACCAATGTTTCGGTGAACGAGGATGCGGGCACGATGACCTTCACGGTCACTCGCGCCAATGCCGTCGATGGTGCGTTCACGGTCGACTTCGCCACTGCCGACGGAACGGCAACAGCGGGCAGCGATTACACCGCGACCAGTGGCACGCTTAGCTTTGCCGCCAACCAGGTGCAGGCGTTCGTCACCGTCACGCTCAGCCCCGATGCGGTGCCCGAAGCGAACGAGACCTTGTTCCTGAACCTGTCCAACCCCACCGGCGGCGCGGTGATCCAGACAGCGCAGGCGACCGGCACGATCGTGAACGACGATGGCGCGCCGATCAGCGTCACGATCAACGACATCGTCGTGGCCGAAGGCAATAGCGGCACGTCGGTGGCGACCTTCACCGTCACCCGCACCGGCGGTACCGGCGCGTTCAGCGTGGATTATGCAACCGCCAATGGCAGCGCGACCGCCGGCAGCGACTATGTGGCCACCAATGGCACGCTGAACTTTGCGGCGGGCGAGAACAGCCAGACGATAAGCGTCACCATCAATGGCGACACCGCAGCCGAGCTGGCCGAGACCTTCTTCGTCAACCTCTCCAACGCCACCAATTTCGCGGTGATTGCGGATAGCCAGGGGCAGGGGACGATCACCAATGACGATTTCACGCTGATCAGCCAGATTCAGGGGGACAGCTATTTCAGCCCGCTGTTGCGCGCCGGCGGCGTCACCACCTTTGGCCAGGCGTCGAGCTTCACCGTCACCGTGCAGGCGGTGGTCACCGCGCTTGATGGCACCGGCAACCGCCAGGGCTTCTACATCACCGAGGAACTGGCCGACTGGGATACCAACCCGCTGACGTCCGAAGGCATTTTCGTGATGACGCGGACCGATGCGAGCGTCGGCCAGACGCTGGCGGCGGCGGCACCGGGCCTGCGCGTCGGCGACCTCGTCACCATCACCGCCAACATCATGGAATATCAGAGCGCCACCAGCAACATGCCGGTGACGACGCTGGTCAATGCGACGAGCATCTCGATCGTCTCCAGCAACAACACGGTGCCTTCGCTGACGCTCGACGCCAGCCGGCCGATCCCCAATGCCATCCTGACGCGGGTCACCCCCGATTACACCGACTCGGTCGACGATCCGGGCGACAGCTTCGACGCGACCAATTATGCGCTCTCCTTCTTCGAAACGGTGGAGAGCATGCTGGTGACGGTGCCCGATATGCGGGTGGCGGACGGCTTTGTCTCCACCTCGGGCGGGCGGCCGTTCCTGAAGGCCTATTCGACCGTTCACGCGAACGCCGACCAGATCAACAGCCGGGGCGGCTATACCGTGGCGGGCGATCCGCCGCTGTCGCCGCCGGATACGGCGACCACCGCCGACGATACCATCCAGGGCGGGCGCCACCTGCATGATGGCGACACCAACCCCGACATCTTCGAGATCGATTTCACCGACTTCGCGGTCGCGGCGCCGACCGGGCTGCTCGAAAACGCCACGATGGGCGAGCAGCTGGGCGATGTGAGCGGCATCATCGGCTTCGATTTCCAGGACCTGAAGCTCTACGTCACCAACATCAATGCGCCGGCCAGCAACTTCACGGGCCAGCCGGCAGTGGAGACATCGACGCTGATCGCCGATGCGCGCGAACTGACGGTGGCGACCTTCAACGTCGAAAATCTGGACCCCACCGACGGCCAGGCCCGCTTTGACGCCATTGCCAATGCGATCGCCAATAATCTGCGCGCGCCCGACATCATCTCGATCGAGGAAGTGCAGGACAATAACGGCGAAACCGCCGGCGACGGCACCAATGCGACCGGCACCGATGCCTCGATGACCTGGACGATGCTGGTCAACGCGCTCAACGCGGCGGTGCCGGGCGCCAACTATACCTGGGTGGATCAGCTGCCGGTGTATAACGCCGAAGGCGGCGCGCCCAATGGCAATATCCGCGTCGGCTTCCTCTACAACACCAACCGGGTGAATCTGGGCACGATGACGGGCGCGGGCACGATTGCCGAGCGGCGCCAATGGACCGATCGGGTCGGCGACGGCGTGCGCGATGCCGGCGACCAGATCCAATATTCGGACGACATGATCACCGGGCTGAACACGGCCGACTGGAACGGCACGCGCAAGTCGCTGCTCGGCCAGTTCACCTTCCGCGGTGAAAGCGTGTTCGTGATGGCCAACCATTTGCCGTCAAAGGGCGGCTCGGGCCAGTTCTGGCAGTTCAACCAGAATATCGATGCCGGGCAGCCGAACAATTCCGGCTGGGCGTCGCGCAACGCGATCGGCGAAGACATCTACACGATGGTCAACCGCATCCAGACCGGCTCCCCCAATGCCGGGGTGGTGACGGCGGGCGACTTCAACGAATTCTATTTCTATCGCGCGATGGAAGCGGTGACGGGCTATGTCTTTGCCGACGGCACCGCGCGCAACGATGGCGCCCGGCTGACCAACCTCACGCTGACGCTGCCGACGGCGGAGCGTTATACCTATACCTTTGACGGCCGCAGCCAGGCGATCGACCATGTCGTCGTCAACCAGCGGCTGGCGAATGTCGCGAGCTATGACATCGTCCACCTGAACACCGGCTTCAATACGCGCGGCACGGGCGCCAATGCCAGCCCGGCGCTGTCGGACCATGAGCCCGCCGTCGCCAAGTTCGACTTCCGCCAGTTCGCCGAAACGCTGAACGGCACGGCGGGGGCCGACACGATCAACGGCTTTGGGGGTGATGACATCATCAACGGCCTGGAAGGCGACGACATTCTGGACGGCGGCTCGGGCAACGACACGATCGACGGTGGCACCGGCAATGACACGATGCGCGGCGGCACCGGCGACGACATCTTCTTCGTCGACAGCCTGCTCGATGTAGTGATCGAGAATGACAATGAAGGGACGGACGAGATCCGCACCTCGATCGCCAATTATGTGCTGCCGGCCAATGTAGAGCGTCTCGTTTACACCGGCAGCGGCACAGGCAACCAGTCGCTGTCGGGCAATGCTGGCAACAACACGCTGACCGGCGCGACGGGCGATGACCGGTTTGACCTGAGCCAGGGCGGGGATGACACCGTTAACGGCGGCGACGGGAATGACGCGTTCAGCTTTGGCGCGGCGTTCACCGCCAATGACCGGGTCGATGGCGGCAATGGCGATAACGACCAGATCGGCCTGCAGGGCGATTATTCCACCACGCCGCTGGTACTGGGCGCAAATACGATAACGAATGTCGAAGTTCTTGCAGTGCTGCCGGGCTTCAGCTACAATATCACCACCAATGACGGCAATGTTCCTGCCGGCTCGACGCTGTCGATCTTTGCCGGCAATCTGAATGCCGGTGACAGCTTTACATTCAACGGCGCGGCCGAAACCGATGGATCGTTCCGCGTCTTTGGCGGGCTGGGCCGCGATAACATTACCACCGGCGCGGGCAATGACGGCATCTATTTCGGGCCGGGCCGGTTCGACATGGTCAACGATATTGTCGATGGCGGCGCCGGCAATAATGACCAGCTCGGTCTCTCCGGCAACTATACCGGCATGCTGAGCGGCGCGAACATCCGCAATATCGAGGTGATCGTGCTGTTCCCCGGGATTGCCGGCGATCTGGCAAGCTATAACCTGACGCTGGCCGATGACCTGACGGCGGCTGGCACCACCAAGACGGTGTGGGCGCTCAATGTCGAAACGGCGCTCACCATCAACGGCGCGGCCGAAACCGACGGCCGGCTGGTGTATTTCGGCGGCCGTGCGGGTGACACGCTGATCGGTGGCGCTGGCAATGACTGGATCTACGGCGGCCGGGGCGCCGACCAGCTGACCGGTGGCGCGGGCGCGGACACCTTCGTTTATAACGAAGCCGCCGAATCCAGCGGCACCACATATGACACGATCACCGATTTCCTCTCGGGCATCGACAAGATCGACCTGCCCGGCGTGGTGAGCGGCATCGGCGCGACGGTAGCGACCGGCGCGCTCTCTACCGCCAGCTTCGACGCCGATTTGGCCGGCCTGCTCGGCGGCACGCAGCTGGGCGCCAACACCGCGCTGCTGTTCCGCCCCGATGCCGGCACGCTGGCGGGCAACACTTTCCTGGTGGTCGATGGCAATGGCGTCGCCGGTTATCAGGCGGGCGAGGACTTCGTGTTCATGCTGGCCAACAACCCGGCGACCATCGCGACGACCGATTTCATCTAGGGTTGGTTTCAGTTTTACTGAAACCGTTACCGCACCAGCCCGCTCCCCCACCCGGCCACCCACAACATACTACCGTTGGGTGGCCGGGTGGGGGACCGGGCTGGTGCCGCCTCAACCAAACCGAAACGCCCAGCACGATTTCGGGGCGAGCGCGCCCCGGCTGACCTGCCGGTGCTTAGGGTCAGTCCTGAATTTGTTGAAACACCGTTCGTGTCGAGCGAAGTCGAGACACGTGACCCTCGCACCAGGGCCGCCATCACGTCCCTCGACTTCGCTCGGGACGAACGGGTTCAGCTTGAAGACGACAAACTCTAGTCGGCCGGCGTGTTGCCCCCTCGCCGGGCGAGGCGCGGGGTGCGGGAGAGGCCCGCCACGCGCTTGATCTCTGCGCGCAGCTGGTCGCGCTTGTCGTGGATGGAGGCGATCACTGGCCCCACCGCCACGCCCAGATCGGTCAGCACGGCTTCCGCCAGTTGCAGCGACGCCTCCAGCGTTTCGGGCACCGCATCGGTAACCCCGGCCTGATAAAGCTGCGCGGCGTGATCAGTGTCGCGGGCGCGCGCGACGATGGTGAGATCGGGCACCCAGCCGCGCACCCGGCGCACCAGCCGGACGGTCAGCACCGGATCGTCCATCGTCAGGATCAGCGCGCGGGCGCGGCCGAGGTTCAGCCGGTCGACCAGTTCGGCACGCGCGACATCGCCGAACAGCACGCGATAGCCCTCGGCCCGGGCGGCCTTCACCGTGTCGATATCAGCCTCCACCGCGACATAGGGTTGGCCATGCGCCGTCAGCATATCGGCCACCATCCGCCCGACGCGGCCAAAACCGATGACCACGGTGCCGGCGCCTTCGGGGGGAATGTCGTCCTCGGGCGCGTCCTGCGCCTGGCGCCCCTCAATCAGCCGGGCCGTGCGCCGGCCGATCACCGCGAGCAGGGGAGTGAGCGTCAGCCCGATGGCAGTGACCAGCTGCCAGAAGGCAGCCTCGTCTGCCGCGATCAGCCGCGCCTGGGCAGCGGTGGCGAGCACGATCAGCGTGGTTTCAGACGGGCTCGCCATCAGCAGCCCGGTTTCCGCCGCCACCGGATTGCGCTGGCCGCTGGCCTTCAGCAGCGCAAAGGTGACAGCGGCCTTCACCACCACCACGCCGGCCACGCCCAGCAACAGCATCGCCCAGTCCGCGATGATGCGCGCAACGTCCACGCTCATGCCGACGGTGATGAGGAACACGCCCAGCGCCAGCCCTTTTAGGGGGGCGGTGATGACCTCCACCTCGCTGTGATAATCGGTTTCGGCAATCAGCAGCCCGGCGATCAGCGCGCCGATCACCGGCGACAGGCCGACAGCGGCAGTGGCCAGGCTCGCCACGATCACCACCAGCAGCGATGCGGCAAAGAACAGCTCCGGGCTTTTGGTGCGCGCGGCCTGCGCGAACAGGCGGGGCAGCAACAGCCGCCCGCCCACGAACAGCGCCGCCATGGTGACGATGCCGGCCGCCAGCAGCCGCAACAGATTGGCCGGGTCTCCCGCGCCCGGCGCGAGTGCGGCGAGCGCGAACAGGATCGGTACCAGCGCCAGATCCTCGAACAGCAGCATGCCCAGCGCCAGCCGACCGACCGGCGTGGTTGCGCCGACCATCGGCAGCACCAGCGCGGTGGAGGACAAAGCGAGCGCCAGCCCCAGGCCCATCGCCCCGGTCACGCTCTGGCCGAGCAGATAGAGCGCGCCCGCAATCACCAGCGCGCCGCCGAACAGCTCGGCCGGGCCCACGCCGAACACCTGCGCGCGCATGCCCCAGAGCCGGCGAAACGACAGTTCCAGCCCGATCGAGAACAGCAGCATCACGATGCCGAGTTCGGCAAAGGGCTCGATACTCTCCCGGTCGGATATCGTGACGTAGCGCAGCCAGGGATAATCGCCGACCAGCCGGCCAAGGCCCGATGGCCCCGCGGCCACGCCGACCAGAATGAAGCCGATCACCGGGCTGATCCGCGCGCGGGCAAAGGCCGGAATCACCAGCCCGGCCGCGCCCAGAATCACCAGCGCATCGGCGAATCCCTGATTGTCGAGCCCCGCTGCCATGGCGGCAGGTTAAGCGGGGAACGCTTGTGGAGCCAGCGACTTGGCGCGAGCCAGCAGATCGGGCGTCCAGCGATGCGTTTTCACCACTGCGGCACGGTTCACGCCGCGCGGGATGGCTCGCAACAGCATACGCATAGGGCCGCGCAGGAGTTGCGGACCATGCACCGGCAGCGCAGCCTGTTGAGACTGCGCGACTACAGCGCGGACACGGGCAAGCCGAAGGCGTTCAAACAGGGCTGGAATCTCGGCGACCTCGACCGAGCGCGCCGCAATCAACAGCGCGATTGCATCCTCCAATCCCTGCGCTGCCCCTTGGCCAAGATTGGGCTCCATTGCATGGCCGGCATCGCCGACACAAATCGTCGCGCCGTGCACCAGCCGGCGCGGCGGCGGGCGGGCGTTGATCGCAACCGGGATCAAACGCTCGGGCGGGGTCTGCTGCACCGCCTCTCGCGCTGAAGCGGACCAGCCCTGCAAGCGTTCGAGAATGGCTTCGCGTCCAAAGCCCGTCGGGTGCAGCCGATCGCCGGCAATCCAAAACCAATAGCGGCGGCCATGGCCGACGTCGAACAGACCAAACCGTTCATCCGCTCCCCAATATTCGAGGCCGAGGGATTCCGGCGTGGATGCGACCGGATCAGAAAGGGCGAGGATGCCGCTATAGCCCGCTGGCGCCGGTTTAGTGCCGGTGATGGCGCTGCCACGCTCTGACCAGATGCCTGAGGCATCTATAATCAGATCGACGCCATCGGTGTGGTGCCAGCCCTCACTACCGAGCGCGACGCGGTTTGGGCCGAGCACTTGCAGCAGCACTTCCTGGAGCAGTGCGCGAGTGGGAAGATAGGCACCACAGCCGGCGAAGCGCGTCACCGGCACCGGCGCGATAATCCAGCGGCCGGTGCGATCGGCTGCGCCAAGCGCCGGGATCGGCGCTGCCTCTGCTTCGATCCGCGCTGCCGCGCCAAGCACCCGAAGCGCGGCGATCGCATTGGGCCAAAGGCTGAGCGCCGCCCCTTGCGGTGTGAGCGCCGCTGCACGCTCGTGAACCTGCACGTTGAATCCGGAGCGGTCGAGTGCGATGGCTGCGGCGAGTCCGGCAATGCCGGCGCCGATGACCAAAGCCCTTGGTTGCCCCACAGCCACCCGCTCAGGCCGTGACCTGATCCATCACCGATTCCAGGTTGACGCGCACCGCCTCGAAGAACTGTTCGGTGGTCATCCACGGCTGATCCGGGCCGATCAGAATGGCGAGATCCTTGGTCATCTTGCCCGATTCAACCGTTTCGATGCAGACGCGCTCCAGCGTTTCGGCGAACTTCGTCACCTCGGGCGTGCCGTCGAACTTGCCGCGATATTTGAGCCCGCCGGTCCAGGCGAAGATCGAGGCGATGGGGTTGGTCGAGGTCGCCTTGCCCAGCTGGTGCTGGCGGTAATGGCGGGTGACGGTGCCGTGCGCGGCTTCGGCCTCCACCGTCTTGCCGTCGGGGGTGAGCAGCACCGAGGTCATCAGCCCCAGCGAGCCAAAGCCTTGCGCGACCTGATCCGACTGCACGTCGCCGTCGTAATTCTTGCACGCCCACACGAACTCGCCATTCCATTTCAGCGCGCTGGCGACCATGTCGTCGATCAGGCGATGTTCGTAAACAATGCCAGCAGCGTCGAACTTCTCCTTGAATTCGCTTTCGAAAATCTCGGCGAACAGATCCTTGAAGCGGCCGTCATAGGCCTTCAGGATGGTGTTCTTGGTCGAGAGATACACGGGCCAGTTGCGGCCAAGGCCGTAATGGAACGAGGCGCGGGCGAAATCGCGGATCGAATCGTCCAGATTATACATGCCCATTGCCACGCCCGAGGAGGGGAAGTTGAACACTTCCTCGTCGATGCGGGTGCCGTCTTCACCCTCGAACACCAGCCGCAGCTTGCCGGGGCCGGGCACGCGGAAATCGGTGGCGCGATACTGGTCGCCAAAGGCGTGGCGGCCGACGACGATGGGGTGCGTCCAGCCCGGGATCAGGCGCGGGACGTTCTTGATGACGATCGGCTCACGGAACACCACGCCGCCCAGAATGTTGCGGATCGTGCCGTTGGGCGACTTCCACATCTTCTTCAGCTTGAATTCCTCGACGCGCGCCTCGTCGGGCGTGATCGTGGCGCATTTCACGCCGACGCCATATTTCTGGATGGCGCGCGCGGAATCGACCGTCACCTTGTCGTCGGTGGCGTCGCGGTGCTCGATGCCCAGGTCGTAATAATCAAGGTCGATGTCGAGATAGGGCAGGATCAGCCGTTCGCGGATCCACGCCCAGATGATCCGCGTCATCTCGTCGCCGTCGATCTCCACGACCGGCGTTTTCACCTTGATCTTCGTCATCAATTGCTCGCTTGTTCCAAGGGGAGGGAATAGCCTTGTCCTAGGCGCAAGCCGCGCCCCGATCAACCGGCGCGTGGCGGTTGGGCGGGCGTTGCCGGTGCCCGGGCGTTGAAATGCCCCGCATTGCCCGTTACGCAAGGGCATGGCCCTGATGCAGAAACCGCCGGTTGAAGGAGAGGGCGCCGCGCTCGATCATCGCGGCGCGAGCGGCTGGCAACTCCCCGAGGTGCACCCGGAGGGGCGCAAGTTCGTGCTTGGCGTGGCGGCGGCGGCGTTTCTTTCCTATTTCATCTGGAGCTTCCTCACCTGGCCGCTGATCGGGCTTGCGGTCGCGGTCGCCGCGTTCTTCCGCGATCCGGTGCGCGTTACGCCGCTGGGCGACGATCTGCTGGTGTCGCCGGCCGATGGCGTGGTGATGGCGGCCGAGCGGGTGCCGGTGCCAGCCGAGATTGCCGGCGACGCCGGGCTGGGGGCCCCCGAGCTGATGCGCGTCTCGATCCGGCTGGGGCTGGCCGATGTGCACATCAACCGCACGCCAATTGCCGGCACGGTGCGCCAGCTGGTCTACAGCTCCGGCCGGTTCCAGATGGGCGACGGCGACAAGTCGGCCGAGCGCGAGCGCCAGCATATCGTGATCGAAGGGCGCGACCATCGCCGCATCGGGCTGACCCAGATTGCCGGCACCTTTGCCCGGCGCATCGTCTCGTTCGTGAAACCCGGCGACATGGTGGCGGCCGGGCAGCGGCTGGGGCTGATCCGTTTTGGCAGCCGCGTCGACCTTTATGTGCCGGACGACATGGCCGTGCAGGTCGTGGCCGGCCAGCGGGTAGTGGCTGGCGAAACGGTGATCGCCCGCACCGGCGGCGCGCCGTTACCCCGCGTCATCCGCCACTGATCCGCCGCGCACCGCCGCTCAGGCAGCGGCGCGCCAGCCCTGAACCGCAACCGGGCGCGGCGCTGTGCGCACCGGGCGCCGGCGCGGCATCGGGATGACATCGGCCATGGGCTGCGACCGCGGCGCCTCACCCGCCAGGATCGCGGCGATGCGCGGCCAGGCCGGTGCCAGCGTTTCCACCAGCACTGCACCGCACACCAGCACCGCGCCCGCAAACAGCAACACTGCGACCATTGCCATCATCGTTCCTGTCCTTTCGATTAGCGGCTGCCACGCGCAGACTCGCCAAAGTTCGTTGTTGGAACATGCTATGTTCGATAAATGTTCCATCGTCAACCCCCATCACGCCGCTTGATTTCGCCAGCATGCTGGGCTAAGCGCGCGGCCCTCAACCCCACATGGGAAGCGCACATACCGGTGTCGCTTTTGGCTTTCAGCCGATCGATCACTGCTTCCCAGCGGACAGAACCGGAAAGGAAATGATTATGGCGGCACCTGTCGTCACCATGCAGCAACTGCTCGAAACCGGCGCGCATTTCGGCCACCAGACCCACCGCTGGAACCCGAAGATGAAGCCCTACATCTTTGGCGAGCGCAACGGCGTCCACATCCTCGACCTGTCGCAGACGGTGCCGCTGTTCGCGCGGGCGCTTGAATTCGTGTCGGGCACGGTCGCGGCCGGCGGCAAGGTGCTGTTCGTCGGTACCAAGCGCCAGGCGCAGGAGCCGGTGGCAGAGGCCGCCCGCCGCGCCGGCCAGCATTTCGTCAACCATCGCTGGCTGGGCGGCATGCTCACCAACTGGAAGACAATTTCGGGCTCGATCAAGCGGCTGAAGGCGCTGGAAGAGCAGCTGTCGGGCGACACCACCGGCCTTACCAAGAAGGAAGTGCTGCAGCTGACGCGTGAACGCGACAAGCTGGAACTGTCGCTGGGCGGCATCCGCGACATGGGCGGCATTCCCGACGTGATGTTCGTGATCGACGCGAACAAGGAAGA